>PLOU01000050.1 GCA_003142235.1 Granulicella sp. | reverse complement strand
TGCTTCATGGACGCCAACCAGGTCGGATTTGTGCATGAGCTGACGTGGGACGAGATCAAGACCATGCTGGACAACGCCGTTACGGTGAAGCCCAAGCGGCAGATGAGCGTGCAGTTCTCCGGCGGCGAGCCGACGCTCAGCCCGTACTTCCTGGACGCCGTGGCCTACTCGCGCAAGGTGGGCTACACCAGCGTGCAGGCGGCCACCAACGGAATCGAGTTTGCCAAGTCGAAGGAGTTCTGCAAGGCCGCGGCCGACGCCGGCCTGCGCTACGTCTACCTGCAGTTCGACGGCATCGGCAACGCGGCCAACTCGCACCGCAAGGTGGGCAACGCGTTCGACGTGAAGCTGCAGGCCATCCACAACCTGCACGAGGCGGGCGTGGACATCGTGCCGGTGACCACCATCGTCAACGGGATTAACAACGAGCAGGTGGGGCGCATCATCCAGTTCGCGCTGGACAATCCCAAGAAGATCAACTTCCTCAGCTTCCAGCCGGTCAGCTTCACCGGCCGCGACGAGGCCATCAGCGACGAGCGCCGCGAGGCCCAGCGCTATACCCTCTCGCACATGGCGCACGACGTCAAGGACCAGACCGGACTGGGCGAACCCACTCGGGACTGGTTCCCCATCTCCTTCATGTCCACCTTCTCCGACTGGGCCGACCTGGTGCATGGGCCGAACCGCGAGTGGGGGCAGCTCAGCTGCGGATGCCATCCCAACTGCGGCATCGCCATGGCGCTGATGATCGACAAGGAGACCAAGGAGGCCGCGCCAGTGACCGCGTTCATCAACGCCGACCGCCTGGCCAAGGACATCGCGCGGGTCAACGACGCGGGACGCGGCAAGCTGCTCACTATGATCGGCGCCGCGCTGGCGCTGTTGCGCAACTATACGCCACAGAACGCGCCCACCCACTTCAAGATTAGCGACCTGCTGACCAAGTTCGACAAGAGCTTCGGCGCCAGCGGACGCGACTACGGCAAGGTCACCGCCGACCGCACCATGGAAGACATCAAGAAGCGGCGCGGCGACCGCTGGAACTTCCTCTTCATCGCGGGCATGTGGTTCCAGGACCTCTTCAACTACGACTTCCGCCGCACCGAACAGTGCATCATCCCGTACGCCACGCAGGAGGGCGAGATCAGCTTCTGCGCCTACAACACGGGCGTCGGCTGGCGCAACATCATCGAGAAGATGCACATGACCTCGACCCTGACCAAGTGGTACGAGGAGCATGGGCGGCACGAGATCTTCGCCGGCGGCAAGAAAGTCGGGCTGGAGATGCAGGACAAGTACGACCTCGTGCTCAACCAGGCGCACGTCGACGCGGCGGCCAACGATACCTTCGAGAAGAACGGCATCGCCAAGAACGCGCGCGAGGAGAAGACCCGCGCACGCGATGCCAAGATGAAGCAGGACGCCGAAAACGCAAGGATGGCCCGGCTCTACCGCAAGGAGATCCTGCAAGAACCCGACGCACCCGCAGGCTTCATCTCACTCAACGAGATCAAGCCCGCCGCACCAGTGCAGGAAGAAGAGACCGTCGGCGCAAAATAACCCCAGCCGGAACGGAGAAATCCGACCGGAAGGGAACGGCTTCAGCCGTGCCGCAACAAGACTCCAATCCTTTACACAAAGGCCGCCAACAATGGCGGCCTTTGTTGTATAACAACTCGCGAACACTTTTAGTCGTTGAAAGCCAGCTTGCGTTGCTGGATATCGGTAAGAATCTGTTCTCCATCTCCCATCAATACCGTAAACGGAGTTGCCGACTTTCTCTGGAGTGCCAAGAATTCATCCATAACATGCAAGCTGATAGTGCGTTGCCGGTTCTTTAGGCGCAGACGAACCTTCATATCAGGCCAGGAGAGCTCGTCAAGGAATGACTTCGCTATTCGCCCGCATGCACGGAAGTCTTTTTCTGTAGCCCGATCCCAATCGCTATTAGTGCCAAACTTTTCTGACTTTCTCTCCGTTCTAAATGCAAAGTCGATATCACCGATCCTGTCACCGCCCCTGATATAGCTGCCGAAGATCACAGCTTCGGTGACTCGCACCATATACTCATCACTCGTGTTGATTTCCTCGATGCGCCTGCCAAGAGCCTCTACAGTCTTCGCTGCAGAGGACAGCTTTATTCGAGGTGCGGCAGACGCTCTTACGAATTGCCTCCCCATATCAGTCAAATCGAACCAATCAAATCCCGAATGGTCACTGCATCGCGGGTCTATCTTCTTCTTGATGTATCCACGGGTTAGGAGTTCGTCACACAGTCGTGCCGGTAATCCTTTGTCCGTGAGCCAGTCCGCACGAAAGCAGCCGCACCAGCGAAAAAGCGTATCACGTACTTTGAGCACAGGTACGCTCGCGATCTTCTCCTTGCTGTCTAGGTGTAGGGTCATCTGCTTCCTCAGTCGCTTCCATGATACCGCTGTAGATGCCGGGTGACCCATTCATGCGCTATGCGCATGGGTGGGATCAGAACTTCACCAGTTCCACACCCAAATCCTTAAAGTGGACCCAGTTCAGCGTTACCAACCGCAGCCCATATACCCGAGCCGTCGCCGCTATCAGCGCATCGGCGAAATCAGGTCTTGACCCGACTTTCTTGCCGATCGACGTCAGTCGGCCCGCCTCCTCGGCGATCCTTTCGTCCACATCCAGAACGCGCCCCGCAAAACCTTGGTGGACATCTTGCTCAAGCCAATATTCAAGGTTTTGGCGCTTCTGCCCCGGGTCCATTTCCTCAATGCCAAACCGTATCTCGGCCAGCGAGATCACGCTCAGGTACATCTCCGACGACGGCGTCTGGCTAAGCCATCGAACCACACCCACATTCGGTGTAGCTTTGGTTCGCTGGGAGATAACGTTGGTATCTAGTAGGCTATCCAAGGTCTACGGTCCGCATCTTCCCTCGCAGCCTGGGGAACTCAACATCGTCGTATCTCTCCTCGAACGAAGGCCGCAGCGCATCCCAGCCACTGATAAACGGCTTCTCTTCGACCGCGACCTTGCACCGTTCCAGAAGTTGCTCCTTGGTCAGAAGATGGAACTCCGTCTTCCTACGCCGAACCACTTGCGGCCCCTCCATCTCAGTCTTATCCAGCATCTCGCTCAACCTCGCCTTAGCCTCGGCCACTCTCCAGATCGCCATACGCACCCCCATGTGACCACTATGGTCATTCTATCCCTTCCGTGCCTTCGACCGCGACCTGCGCAGATCAATGCCGGAACCCACCAGTGGCGAACTCTTGAAAAACTCGGACATGGTTCTGGCATTCTGTGCGTGCGGGCGGTTCCTCTTCTCCCACTCTTCGGGCGAAACCAGTACGCCGACGAGCCTGCCATGCCGCGTGATCTCTTGCGGTCCCTGCGTTTGCGCGCCTTCCATGACTTCGCTCGCCTTCGCCTTCAACTCCGCAATGCCCCAGCTCGCCATCTCGCACCCCCTAAAATGACCATTATAGTCATTTTGGTCATTTAGCGGTCGGCGTATTTACGGGTGAGCTTCTTTTGCATGTGGCGGGCGCGGGCCTTCATGGCGGGGGTGCCGTTCCACAGGAACTGCTCGACCAGCGCCTCGGCGTCGCTGCGCAGCGAAGGTTCTCTGAGCGCCAGCGTTGCCAGGCCCTCCATTGCCGCTGCCGCGCAGCGCAGCGCGCAATTTGCGCTGAAGCAGTCCGAGAGACGCAAAAGGCCAGCGCCCAGTTCTCAATAGCGAGAGCTGGGCGCCGGCAGTTCATTTGAAACAACGGTTGAGGAAGCAGCCTGTCTAGAAGACGTACTTGAGCGAGAACTGCGCGATGCGCTCGGCGTCCGTGGAGGGGTTGGATGCGGTGATGGTTCCAAAGGCGGCATTGGATTCAGTGGTTTGCGGGTTGCCGAGTTTGGTGTGGTTGAGTACGTTGAAGTACTCGGCACGGAACTCCACGGTGGTTGCGCTGAAGACGGGGAATGTGCGAACGACGGCCGCGTCCCAGTTGGTGTAGGCAGGACCACGGAGCGTACCTTTGATCACGTTGCCGAATCCGGTGCCTGCGCCGGCTTTGGCGGGAACCGAGAACGCGGCCTTATTCAGCCAGGTGATGCAGGATTTGCCAGCCGTGCAATTGCCACCGCCCGGTACGAATGAGTAAGCCGACTGGGTGAAGTCGCGCTGCGCGCGGTCCTGGAAGAGGTTGGTGAGCGAGTTGTCCACCGCCCCCATGTAAGTGGTGAGGACGTCTCCGGAGTGGTGCTGGAAGAGGCCGCTGGTGCGCCATCCGTTGGCAACCGCCTGTAGCGCGCGGGCACCCTGATGCAGCTTGGGCAGAGCGTATACATAGGAGACGGAGAGGGCACTGGGGTGATCGATGTCAGACAGGCCGCGGTCGAGCACCTTGATGTCTGGAACATAGGCAGCCGCGGGTATATTCGTGGCGGCGGCGGGATAGAGAGGATACACATAGGAGTCGCCCGAGTTGAGGTCCTCGGTGTTCGAGACCCTGGTGGCCTGCGGCATGTCGTCGAAGGACTTCGACCAGGAATAGTTGGCCAGCACGGAGAGGCCGTGTGACATCTTCTTTTCCAGCGTGCCCTGGAAGGAGTTGTAGTGGGCGTTGCCGATCATGGCAGCGTCGATGATGTCGGAGTAGTTTGCGTTGCATCCTGTGATGGTTGTGCATGGGCCGACGGTGGGGGCCGTGTTATAGACTCGCCGCTGGTTGACGCCGAGTGAGGCGCCGGTGAGGCCGGTGAGGTTGACGGAAGGGTTGAGTTCCACGCTGACAAACTGATGGCGGGAGGTGGAACCGACATAAGCGACGCGGAGGGCCCAACTGGTGAAGAGTTGACGTTCGACGGTCAGGTTGAAGTCGTTGGTGACAGGCACCTGGAAGTTGCCGGAGGGATCGTATTCATCCAGGGTGATCCCGTTGTTGAAGGTCTGGGTGGACTTGAACGGCAGAGTATAGGGGAATAGGTTGGTGACCTTGTCGCCCGCGGCCGCGCAGACGGCGGTTGTGGTGCAATACGGATCGCTGAATGGGCCACCGGGGTTGGCGCCTGCTGTGGTGCTGTACATGCCGTCGTTGGCGAGTGTGACGGTCTGGTTATTGGGCACCCAACTGGCCTGGCTGAGGTTGAAGAAGCCGGGCAGGCGGTCCTGGTAGAAGATGCCCGCGCCGCCACGGACCACGGTCTTGCCGTCGCCAAAGATATCGTAGGCGAAGCCGGCACGCGGCATGAACTGGGCGTATTTGCTCTTGACGCTGTTCTTGGGGACGCCGGGATCGCCGGTGAGCAACATGCCGGCGGGCAGGGTGGAGAACACGGTTGTTTTCTGGTTGGCTGCGTAGGCGGATGCGCTGAACTCCTGCATATTGCCGACATTGTTGGCCCACGGGGCGAAGTCTTCCCATCGGACGCCGTAGTTGAAGGTGAGGCGGGGAGTGATCTTCCAGCTATCCTGGGCGTAGAGTCCGGGGAAGTGGTTGCGGTCGTTGACCTGTTCGTAGTTCCCCTGGAGGAAGCTGGTCATGAAGCCCATCTGGTAGTTGGCCATCGCGTTGGGATTCTGAGTGGTGGTACTGAAACCGAATGCTCCGTACGACTGGTATACGTTAGTCACGTCGAACTTGCTCAGCTCGATGTGTCCGCCGAAGGCGAAGTTGTGGGAGCCCTTGGTCCAGTGCAGGTCGTCGTTCAAGGTGTAGTTGTTGCGTGACCAGGCTGCAAAGGCCGAGGACGCCGCCGAGAAGTATCCGGTGATTTGGGTTTGCATATAGGGGCCGGTCGCCGGCTGCCAGATGTTCTTGACTCCGAAGTCGGTCATGTATGTGCTGCCCGGAGGCCCGCCGCGCAGAGCCACTTCGCGCTGGTAGTTGACGATCAGGTTGTTCAGCAGGCTATTGGTGAAGGTGTGGGTCTCAGAGAGCAGGACGTTCTGGTAACGGGTGTTGAAGTACGACCTGTAGCTGGAGAGCATCGCGGGGTTGTAATCGGGTGCCTGATCGAAGTAGTCCGAGTAGTAGTGGCCGAAGAGGTGGTCCTTGTCGCTGAAGGCGTGGTCCACGCGGGCAATGTACTCGTCGAAGAACTGAGTTGTGGGCTGGAAGTAACTGACCGCGCCCCCGATCTTTCCGGCCGCTTCCACGCCGGAGAAAGTGGGAAAGACCTTCTCAAACGCCACGGATGCCGGATCGAACGCACTGGCGGGGACGTGGTTATTTGGATATGCGACACCGGTGAACGGGTTGGAGATCTGCTGGGCGGGGACGGCAACTCCTGCCGAGGTCACGCACATGCCGCTGGTATTGAATGAGTTGCCGGATGCCGTGTTGCACAGGTTGCTGTAATCGGCATATGCCAGCGGTGCCCCCGTGGGTGAGAGGCCTTCTTCCGCGAGGGTGGGGACGGTGGTTGAAGTGGCGCTTGAATTTGCGTGATAGAGCGTGTGCTGATAGCCAAAGAAGAATTGAGTGCGTGCCCCGGTGGAGAAATGGGGGATGATGACCGGGCCGCCGATGGTGCCACCAAACTGGTGCCGGTGGTAGTTGTCGGCCACGGTGGCGAAGTAGGGCTTGGCGTTGAAGTAGCCGTTGCGCAGAAACTCGAAGAGGTCGCCGTGGAACTTCTTGCCTCCGGACTTGGTGACGATGTTGACGACGGCGCCGGCGCTTTGACCGAATTCGGCGTTGTAGTTGCTGGTCTGCACGCTGAACTCCTGCAACGCGTCGGGGAAGGGGAATGGCCCGTTGACGTTGGTCATCTCATCGACATTGTTGCCGCCGTTGAGGAGGTAGTTCGACTGGTTGGGCAGGGTCCCGTTGGCGCTGGTGACTACGGCAGCAGGGAATGTCTTTCCATTGCCCTGGTTGACACCGTTGCCCTCGTTGGTGGCGTCGATAACACCGGCGACCAGGGTCACTAACTGGGCCGCATTTCTGCCGTTCAACGGCAGATCGACGACGCGCGACTCGTCGATAACCTGGGACAAGGTGCCGCTGGTGGTGTCGATCTGGGGAACCTCGGTGGTAACCTGAATCGTCTGAGTGGCAGCACCGAGCTCAAGCCGTACCCTAACCGTCAGCGACTGGTCGGCCTGGAGCACGACGCCGGACTGCATATAGTTTTGAAACCCCTTCGCCGCCACCGTGAGCATGTAGTCCGTGGGCGCGAGCGCGGGGAACACAAACGCCCCGTTTGGCCCTGACGTAACGACCGTCTTTCTGCCTGTGTCTGTCTGCGTCACCGTTACCGTGGCAGATGCGACGACCGCACCCGTTGGATCGGCGACGGTCCCGGCGATGGAACCATATCCTTGTGCCAGCGATTGCGTAGAAAGCACAAGCAGAACCAGCGTTAGGGCGCAAAGAACACACATACTCCGGCGAAGGAAGGGAATTAATAGAGTTTTCATATACGCGGAAAGTTATGCCATGCGACCGGTTCCTGTCAAGCGAAATCAACGCGGAAAATTCATGTATTGGTGTGAGGTAGGTCACAGGAAAACAGGCTTGCAGCGAGTTCACAGGGAGCAGAGCCTCCCACGGGGTATCGAGTGGGCTGCCCTCCCTCTGAACGCGGGTCCGCTGCGCGCGAGAGCGCGTCGAGGGAGAGCGGGGAGTTCTCTGGAGTGGCAATCTCTTTCTCGATCAATGCGCCGAGGACGCGAATCCGCGCCGGGTCGAGCGTCATGCTACCAAGGCCACATTCTGGTGCCGTTGGCGCAAGACAAAGCCGCCACATTCATGCGAATGTGGCGGCTTCACTTCGGCTAGTCGGCTTTTGCTTATCTGGTTGTTT
>PLOU01000041.1 GCA_003142235.1 Granulicella sp. | reverse complement strand
TGCTGCTTAGATCGATGGGACCCTCGGGAAGATATAAGACCGTTTTCGAGTCGGAAAACACTTGGAGGAGAGCATAATCAGCGAAGTTCTCAGGACGCATGAGTCGACTGAACTCTCGGGCTACGACACCATCGATCGAAGGAGACTGCATAAGCCGCATCAACTCCTGCATTTCGGGAGCCAAGAGAACGGAAGCACCCGACACGTCTGCAATCTCAATCGTTCGGACGACCTCCAGCCCGAATTGTTGGCAAGTTCGCCGATTCACGGTCCGCTGCGCAGGGATCGAAGCCCTATCCATTGCTGCTTGGCTCTGTGTGCTAACTCTTATCAGCTCAATGACCTTCTTCATCATCTGTCCTCAATCTGGCAATCCGCATAGCTGCCGCGCGCATCGGAGCGCCTCGGCATCATTGCCAGACATCAACGCAGAGCGCACTTGGCCCAGGAGGGCTTGGCGCTGATGTCCTACCTCAAGAATAGCGTCAACGATCCCTGTCATGGACAATGGAGTGCCGGCGTTTGTTAGTGATTCCGAAGATGTAGCACGGCCCGAGTCCGCTGTCGGGCGGTAATCCTCGACGGGGGGCGGCAGTCTCAACCGCTCGGTGCGGTCGGCGACGGTGCGGGGAGCGGTCGAGGATGTTTTGTCCTGCATCTCTTTAAGTACCGGATTCCATCAAGGCGCTCCTTTTTTTCGTAAAAAGTTGGACAGAACTTATGTCCCGAGGAAGAGCCTGAGGATGGTCGCCCCGGCAGCAATAGGCGTCAATGGCGCTGGGGGGTGTCGGTACGGCTGGGGGAGTGGATGTCACGAACAGGAAGAGGCCAGCCTGGGCTGCGCGACGTTCGTGGCGCTCTAGGTCTTCGCCGTGTACGCCGCCCGAAAGGGGGGGGTGCTCGATGTCCTCGACGGCGATGGTGACGATGGCCGGAGCCGACGTATACGGCAGGCCCGGGGGCTGTGTCCGGGAGGCGGACCGGTGGTGGACGATGCACCGAGCGCCGCGCCTCATCCCCATCAGAGATGCCACGACAAGCCCGTCCTACCATCCCCGGGTTAGACTTCCCAGGCTGGTTTGTCGCCGGTGGCGTCCCGGGCGTCTTCCCACGCCTGCTGTCGCCGCCACCATGTCAGGTACTCGGCGACCTCGATTGTTCGCGCCCGCTCATCCAGCCACGCCTGATACTCCGCGCTCACTTGGTCCTCTTCGATAAACTCAGCCATCTTGTCCCCTTTTGTTTCCTAGACGTCCGTCTCGACCTCAAGAGTCTGCACGGACACATGGTTTTGCATGCTTTTCACGGCGGCGAGAATCTCCTCCACCTGCTCGTCGATGTGGTTCAGGTGGCGGAAGGTACCCCTGATTAACCCAAGGGTCTGGGGCGGGGAGGGATAGGCGATGGTTGGCGCAGGGGGTTTCCGGACCAGCAGCGTGGAGACTGCGTTGAGCTCGGTTGGCGGTGCGGCGGTCTGACTCATGGTGTGCCCCCTCCGGAGCGGTAGAACGGTTAAGTGGTTACTCGCTGATGGTCAGGTCCTCCAACGTGAATCCCTGGAAGGCGGGATCATCGTCCCCCTTCACATCGAACTCCACCTCTTCGGCAGGAGCATCAGCGGCCTTCTCCGCTTCGAGTTCATCGATGCGGTGTTGGGCACTTTCGTAGGCGGCATAGTCATGGATATCGCAGGCGGCGCTTTGGTCGGCATTGGCTTCGTCGTAACGGCGCTGCCAGGCGGCCTGGTTCCAGGACTTCTTGGAGGTGGGAGCAGGCTTGGCCTTTGACTTCTTAGCGGCGGCCTCGTCGGCCTGTTTGCGGATCGCCTCGAAGTTGCGGTCGAGGTATGCTACTGGACCATCCTTGGCGTTCCGCATTCCGTTAAACCAAAAGGGATCGGTGTATTCGATCGCGAACATGTAGACGCGGTATGCCTCCTGCAGGCCCTCCCTCTTTTGGAGTACCTCCAGCGCTCGGGCGGATGGTGTGAGATCTTCGGGTAAATCGGCACGCTTCAGCGAGGCGTATATGTTTCGAACGTCGCCTTGTAGCTCTTGGAGGCGGGCGGCGGCTTTGGCGGTGAGGCGGCTGGGAGCGGCTGGGGCTTCGGTGGCGACCGTCAGGCAGTCCCCGCCGGTGGCAGCCACACAAGCGGCGTCCGCCTTGGCGTTGCTGGTGGCGATGTCGTCGTCGTCCGTGATGAAGGTGGCGGCTGAACCAGCCAGGTCAACAACGTTGGCCTGGTCGTCGAGGGAGACCGGGGCCACACCAACTTTCAGGAAGGCATCCACCTCGGCCTGCTTCGCCTCGCGCTTCCTCTCCGCGCGTTCCTTCTCCTCCTTGATCGTCTCCTTGGCAGCGGCCCACATCCGCTCGGCAGGCAGGGTGAAGAGGTTGGAGATGTGAAGTCCGTCTTCGTCATAGCGGGGCTTGACGTGGATGAGCTCCTTCTTAGCCAGAAGATTGCACATGCGGATGACGTGGCGGACGGACAGCCCGGTGTCGTGAGAGATGAGCTCATAGGATGGGTAGCAGGTCCACTTGCCCTTCTCGTAGCCGCATCGGGCGCAGATCGCGTAGAAGACGAGCCGTGCGGCGGGTGTGAGCTTAACCTTGATGGCGAGGCGGCAGTCGCGGACGGTGAAGGACCAGTTGGCGTTGGTCAACGGGATAGTGTGGGTGTCGTTGGGGTAGATCTGGAGGAGGGCGTCAGACATTAGCGGACCTCCTTGGCGATGACGGTGGGCTCGGTGCGGGGTGCGAGTGAGTAGTATTGCTGGCCACGGAGCCGCACGGCGGTGACGATTCTGGCGCGGAGCAGTAGGCGGACGGTGCGGATTAGTGTCGCCGGGACAGCGCCCGTGAGGTTGCACAAGTCACCGATCGACAGAGGGCTGTGTGACTGGTCGAGGACGACGATGGCCATGCGGGTGGTAGCAGTGAGCTTCGGAGCGGCAGGGCTCTCGCTAAGCTGTCGCAGGAGTTTGAGTGTGTGCTGGTTCGCCATGTTGGTGAACCTCCTTTAATGGAGGGTTGGGAAGTTCATGTTCACATTCGTTGTGCTTTTTCGGAGCTAAAAAAGCACAAGAAATGCGAGGTATGAAATGGCAAAACACCAGTAATGAAGCCTGCTTTGTACTATTTCTTGGTGCGTGAAATAGGGGAAAACAGGGTGGACTGGGCTGCGTCACCGAGGATGGGGCATACCGTGACCCGACTCTGGCACAGCAGCCGACCACATGGATATCCGGGAGTGTCACAGCCGTGTGTTCCCAGTGCCGATGAATTTGACATGTACCCCCCCAAGAATTGGCCTGTGAAGCCAAAAACAACCCCATTTCTTGTCACGTGGTGACATCTGAAGCTTTTGAAAACACTTCTGCAGCTTTGCGAAACACTTCTGTAGCTCTTTACAACCACATTAAGGTCACGCAGAGCTGTAGAGGTCACTTAAAGAGAACAGGAAGAGAGAACAGTCTGGGGAGAACAGTTTGGAGTTAACACAGGAGGAGAACAGCGATCCTCCTCCTCGTGGTCATCACTTCGTGATTCAGGCTTCGCCAGACCCAACAGCAAAAGCAAGGGAAACGACAAGAGCAACCGCAAGGACAGCCATGAAGTACCTGCTATCGCAGGCACGTTCACGGCAGAGACAACACCAACCTGTTCGAGCGCGGAGCCCTAGCACTGGGACACATGGCTCTGCTCGACGAAGACCACACCAAGGGAACGCCGCCGCGCCGCCCGCGCCGGAACATTGAGCATGCTCCGCCCGACCTGTCCCGCCACCAACACCGGGAGAACCTCCTACGCGAACCCTACTCGCCGCCCGGAACCGCTGCCGCCCGTCTCTGACATGCACGCGTTGCCGACCCGCCCATGGCGAACCGGGCATCTGACAGCAACTCTACCCACCCATTCACCCCAAAAGCGTCTGCGGGCTTTGTTGACCACCCCCACGTGAGCTTGTGGCGTTGCCGGAACCTCTACCCTCCACCGCCGAGGCGACCACCCCTGGAACATCAGCCTTAGTGTGGGGCCTGGCCCTGGCAAGGCTGTCGCGTCAGGTTTCTTCAGTGGATTCGCGTCGGATAGCTTCCGGATTCCTATACGGAGGGGTTTTCAATCCCTACCTCGTTGAGGAGACCGCCATGCCATCAGATCCAACACCAACACCTGTACTGTCTACACCACCCGTGCTGTCCGTCCCCGCCCCCGCGAAGATCCCAACTGCACAGACTGCCCCCGTATCGCCCGCAATCCCGGCGCACAACGCCCAAGCCGCGCCGACGGCACAGACATCAGCGACCGCGTCGCCCACACCAGGTGCGGCAGCACCGAGGACGGCACCGCCTGTCGCACCGGCCACAACGCCAACCGTTGCCGACCCGGTGCACGATGTGATTGCCGACACCCCGGTGGATCTCGACGCCCCGACGCCCGCGCCCATCGATACCGAAGCTGAGGCCACGCTCTCTGCCGAGATCACGAAGCTCTTGACCGACCGCAAGAATGGCAACGCCAGCGTTCGGCGCACCCGGGCGGAGATGAGATCCCTGCGCCTTACCCTCGCGGAGAAGCTTCACTCCATGAAGGCGCTCCTGGCCCGCACCGGACGCGGAAGCGGCTGGGCTAAATATCTGCGACTCCAGCACCTTCCGGTCACCACGGCGGATCGGTATGTCGCGCAGCACGAGGCGAGTCTGGCCCCGCCCGCAGAGAAAGACCCCACTGGTGAGCTTCCAACACCCACGGTCGACGAAGTCCGCCAACTAGCGAAGAATATGCTCCCCAAGGTATCCCGCCTCCTGTCCACACAAGAATTGGTGTACGAATTTTTCCACACGCTCATTTGGGGCATTGATGTGGCAGAAATGTCGTACACCGACGCGGGATTTGAAATTCCGAAGGTCGCGTCTGACGATGCCCCCGAGGTCGATGCGCCCGCTGCCGAGTCCGCAAGCCCTGCACCGGCTGTTCAGTAGCCATCTTGGCCAGCCACAAATAGAGGAGCCCTCCCGTGGAACTTAAAGAGCGGAATCAGCCGACAGAACCCAGCTCAGTCATCCAGGAGAGCCACGACGTTGGTCCAACCATCTTCGCCGGGTGAGAGCAGGCGTTCGCCCTCCCAGGGACGCTGCATGCTGGCCTTGCGTCCGGCGTGCGCGAGTTGAATCGCTGCGTGTGCGCCCTGCCCGTGCAGGAAGTCCACGATTCGGGCGAGCGGGGCGATGTGGTCGTCCTTCCAGATGCCGAGGTCGTTCGGGGTGATGCGGCCTTCGGGCAGGACGGCGGAGGCTTCCGTGAAGACGAGGCCTGCACCTCCGACGGCGCGGCTGCCCAGATGGACCAGGTGCCAGTCATTGGCGAAGCCGTCGATACTGGAGTATTGGCACATCGGCGAGACAGCAATGCGGTTGGGCAATGTGAGATCGCGAATGGATATCGGCGAGAAGAGATCGGTCATAGCGGTTAGATTCGTCGGCGCATGCTTTGGGTGCCCGCGTGGCGGCCTCGGTGCGCCGCATGGTGCTGCATCTGCCCGCGTCGTTCCCGTTTCTGCCCGCCTTCCGGCATGTGGCGCTGGCCCTCGGAGCCTCGCCCGGATAGCACGGCCTCGGCGAACCAGAAACCCTCACTCCCCACCGTCACGCAGGCTCGTATCGGGAAAAGCTGCGCCCAAAAACCTCCACCGCACACGCTACGTACCCTCCACGGCTCGCCAGCACGGCCATAGACGACGTCTCGTAGGAAGCGCTCGTCCTCCCCGCAACTTTAATCTTACGTTCAGCGCTGCGCTTCTCGTTGCTGAAGGATTGGTCTAGAATCTACCCTCGTTGGGAAGGGTTTTGTTTGCGACGCGCGGCGTAGCGAGAGCTTTCTTGGCAACCGATCGGGTTGGCTTGGCCCTGCTGGAGACGGCGACGGTCTTCTTCTTTGCCGCGGGAACGCCGCTCTTTGGGGAAGCGATTTGTGCCTTCTTCATGCGTGCGGGCCCGTTGCTTGCTGACTTCTGGACTGGCTTGGGCTTCATGGGTTCGGCCACCGGTTTCTTCTTAGCCACCGGCTTGGTTGGCGCAGAGGGCTTTGCGTTGGCCTGTACGGCCTTTTTCGCTGGCTTGGTCTTTGTGGCAATGCGCTTGGCTTTGGTTACGCGCGTCTCCTGTATCCGCGCGGCCTTGGCAGCAGGCCTGGCTTTGGTTGGATGCGCAGACTTGGCGGGCGGTGTGGAGTCGGCGAGGTCCAGCCCAAAGAGCTTGGAGAGATCCTCTCCACCAAGCACCTTTGCGGGACTCTTCTTCGCGTTGGGCAGAGACTTGCCGGCGCTGGCGATCAGTTCCTTTTCGTTCACAGCGCGAAGCCGGAAGAGCAACTCGGGCTGCTGGTCCAAGCGAGCGCCGACGCCATAGAGAACAGCCGCGACATGCTTGCACATCTCCGCCCAGTCCGGGCAACTGCACGATAGCTTGATTTCTTTGGGCGACGGGAAAAGCCCGGTCTGCTGCTGGCTGATGCGTTCCATCACGCCTTTGGAGAGCCGTCCTTGCAGCAGCTCGACCAGCGAATCGATCGAACCCGCGCAATCTTCACAGATCGATTTCCAGCGCGGACTGGCAACGGGAAGGATTTCCACCTTGACCTCATAGATCTCCGAGCCGCTGACCAGCGCCGTGATCTGGCTTGCGGCAATCTGCAGATCGACAACCGACCCGTTGCGCACGTATGTCCGCCCGCGGGGCAGACGGTTGTCATAGTCGCTGTACGACTCCAGATTCTCGCACCAAGCCTTCCCCCAGAAGGTCTTGGCGATGGTGCGGCCATCGACGCTCACCGGAGAGATCAAGCGGCCTTTCTTGCGCAGGCCCTCCATTTTTCTCAATGCTTTAAGACGCCTCTCAGCCACTGACACATACGGTCTCCATCCCCAGCCGTCGTACATGATCTATATCTCCTTGAGTGCCGTATTCAGGTCGAGCGCGACCAATTTGAGCAGTTCGTCGTCCTTCATCTCGGTCAGCAGTAGGTCGGCTCCGCCTTCCAGCATATCCTGCGCAATCTGGCGTTTCGATTCGATCATCGTGTCGATCTTCTCCTCGACCGTTCCCTGACAGACGAACTTGTGCACCAGCACATTTTTGTTCTGACCAATGCGGTAGGCGCGGTCCGTGGCCTGGTTCTCGACGGCGGGATTCCACCACCGATCGAAGTGAACCACGTGCGAGGCTGCGGTCAGATTGAGTCCCGTGCCTCCCGCCTTGAGCGACAGCACAAAGAATCCCACCGACTCATCTTCCTGAAAGCGGCGCACCAGATCCTTGCGGCTCTTCACCGGGGTTTCTCCATTAAGCACCAGCCCTGGGCGTCCGAAGATCGATCCCAAAAAGGACGCCAGCGGGGCCGTCACTTCGCGAAATTGCGTGAAGACCAGCACCTTTTCCTGCCGGGCCGCGATCACTTCGGCGATGTCGCGCAGACGGGCCCACTTGCCGCTATCTGGCTCGCTCCAAGCGCTGTCGCCCAGCCATTGCGAGGGATGATTGCAGATCTGTTTGAAGCGCATCAGGAACGAGAGAACCAACCCCTTGCGGCGAATTCCTTCGGACGTATCAAGCTGCTCGGCGAGGTCGTCCACCGCCTGCTGATAGAGCGCGGCCTGCTTGCGGCTGAGCTGACAAAAGGCCTTCACTTCGGTCTTGTCAGGCAAATCGGAGATCACCGACTTGTCGGTCTTCAGCCGCCGCAGAATATACGGTCGCACCAGTTCCCGCAGCGGCCCGTAGGGATTGTGGGTCCGGTCGGCGAGGCGCTTGGTGAACCGGGTGAACTCCTTTGCCGACCCCAGCAGTCCGGGATTGATGAAGTCGAAGATGGACCAAAGATCTCCAAGCCGGTTTTCAACTGGCGTGCCGGTCAGCGCAAAGCGGGAACCAGCCTTCAGCATCTTGACGCTGCGCGTCTGCTTGGCGTTGGGATTCTTGATGGCCTGTGCTTCGTCCAAGACCGCCAGTCTCCAGAAGGTTTCCGTAAGCCAGGGAATGCGCAGCAGCGTGCCGTAGCTGGCAATCACCACGTCCACGTCAGCCAGGGAATCCGCCGAAATGCTCTTAAGATTGTCGCTGGACATCGCCGAGGTATGGGCGACCATCACCTTTAGGCTGGGCGCGAAGCGCTCCAGTTCCGCGGCCCAGTTGGCCAGCAGCGACGCAGGAGCAACCAGCAGGCTTGGCTTGTCCTTGGCTTGCTTCTTGAGCACCAGCAGTAGCGAAAGAACTTGAATGGTCTTGCCCAATCCCATGTCGTCGGCCAGACACGCTCCCAGACCCAGCTTCGTTAGCAAATAGAGCCAGCGCACGCCCACCTGCTGATAAGGCCGCAGAGTGCCCTTCAGCGCCTTGCCGGGATCGATCCTGTCCAACCCCTCCTGGCTGCGCAGTCCCTTCAGGGTCTCGGAAAGCCATGGGCCGGCGGTCACTTGAGCCCAATCAGCTTCGACATTATCCACGTCAGTATTCGCGGCGTCGAGATTGGCCCCGGCCAACATGCGCATCGCTTCGCCGAAGTTCATTCCATGACGGGCCGCGGCGCGCTCCGCCTCGCTAAACCGGTCGATCATGCGGCTGAGCTGTTCGCGATCTACCTCGACCCAGCGCCCTCGCATCAGCGCCAGCCCCTCGGTCCCGACCAGCAGCTTGCGAATTTCGGCAGCGGTTAACGAATCGCCATCGAGCGTAACGTCCATGTGGAAGTCGAGCAGCGCATCCTGACCAACCAGCGATGGAGCAACGCCGCCCACCCTGGCCGTAACGCGGGGCCGCGGCGGGCGATGCGCTGGCCACGTCGCCGGCATGCGGACGACGATGCCTGCCTGCTCCAACTGCGGGCAATCACGTAAAAACTGCGAGGTTTCACCGGGAGTCCAGCGCAGCGGGTGGAAGATCTCGCCGCTATCGACCATTGCCTTCAGCCACGGGCAGCTCTCCGCGGCTCGTTGCACCGGCAACAGCAGCGACAAGAGGCGGTCCCGATTGGCAGGCCCCTCGTACTCGCGCAGAGCCTGTCCCAAAGGCAGATGCTGCGCCTTGGAGTGGGCCGAGAGGCGGACGGTGTAGGTGGCCAGAAAGGCGAAGGGTGACTCCGCATCGCTGCGGTTTTCCGCCAGATTGAAGCAGACGCGACCGACCAGATTCCAGGCCGGATTGCGGCGCTGGAGAAACTCCTGCACCCCGCATTGCTGCTCAGACAGCTCAAGCTGAAGAGCCTCGTCCGTCTGCTGCCACAAGGCGCGCAAGACGGCACTGGACAGATATTCAGCCCCGGTCATAAGCGGCGCGGCCATGGCCAGCCACTCCAGCTCCGCATCCGGCGGCGGCACAACTGCTTTCGCGGTTTTTGTGTCGGGCGCATCCGCGGAGAGACTAGGGTGAGTACAGAGTGCGGTTACATAGCGAGCGGCAAACTCACGCCAATACGAGAAGACGGCGGGCAACGCCGTACCCACTTCGCTGGCTCCGAGTTGCAGAAGTCCATGGCCCGCGCCGCGCTCGAACGAACCCTGCAAGCGCTGCGCTACCTCCGCGTCGAGCGCAAGGGCGTCGTCCTCCTGTGCCAGCGAGAGGTGTCCATGGGGAGTCATAACGGGTGCGAGCAACACCGGATGCATACACAAAACCTAGCAGCAGCAACGGCTTTGAGACAACCCATACCCTCTCGGCTAGCAGTTCTAAGTGGGAATCCGGTTGGATATTTCCCTGTGTTCCGGGAGCTTGACGATGTTGGTGACAACCCGCACCCGCAAAGTCTCGCAAGCCCTCTAGGCCCACGCCGCGCTCACCACCAGCGCCTCCCGCGATGCCGTTCGTGACGTCTCCCGCAACCGGCAATACTACTGAGCTCTCCCCAAGGCGTGGTCCACAACCTGTAGGTTGTGGACCATTCGGAGTTGCTTGTAGACCGCGATGAAAACAGGCCCTTTACCGTCGCAGATAGAGCAACCCTTTCGGACCGGCTAGCAGTCCCTCCCAATTATTTCTTCCTAACTCGCCGACGATCCGACATTAACTGTCGGATCCCAATGGAACCGATGGGGCTCCCGCTCTCTACTAACGTCCGCAGCACTTCTTGAACTTCTTTCCGCTGCCACACGGACACGAATCATTTCGGCCAACTTTAGGCTCTGTGCGGCGAATTGGCCACCCCATTCCGGCAAGAGACGCTTCTGGAGCCCCAGCGGCTTTCTCTCGATAGGCGGGCTTGCGATCCTTCTCGAAGCAGGCCCACCACGCCATCTCCTTGACCACGTCTGTGACGAGCTTGTACTTCTTTTTCATATACCGCATGCAGAATTCTTTGCCGCGTTTATGCCAATCTTCGATCTCATCCCAGCCGATCACGACTGAGGAAATTAGCTTATCGCTCCAAGCACTACGCAGCTCGTCCATCAGTTCGTCCGGCCAGATATCGGTGCAGGAACAGGCCAGTCCGTCCCACGTCACGCTGGGCGTGCGCTCCAGCGTCTGGAACAAGTGGTGAAAGTACGCCACGATTTCGTCCCTGCTACGCTCTCCGCTGGCTACCAGCGTCAGAAGCCCGTCGATTGCTGCCGAGCGGACGTAAGGATTCGCCTGTTCGTTCTCAATCAGCGAAGTCATGCCGCTGATGTCCCCATTCGACACACTGGCGAGAATCCGGGTCAGCCCCTCGGTCACGGTGTCTCCCACCAAATCGAATGGCATTTCGCCGGGCAGGGAGAAAATCTGTACCAGGATGGGATACGCCAGGCTCTCACGAAACTGGGCCAGCAAGTACATCGCATAAGTGAGAACTATGCTGTCCGCATCAGACGCATAGAGCTCAGGGTTGTTGGCCACGTCACGGAGGACGTTGAGCAATGCGGGAATCATTTCATCGCGACGGGCAACTGCTTCCAGGACGGCGTCCTTGGCGAAATGGCCTTCATTGCGCTGCAACTGGGTAAGGATTTCGTCGGCGTTCATTGATTTCCGAGAAGAGTACCATCCAAAGCGGGCTGTCGCGTAGATTTCTGACGGATGAGGGGGTTCAAGCTGCTCAGTAGTCCAGAGTAGCGCTTGCGGGACTGGTCGTTCCGTACCGCGATGCCCAGGGCTTTTTTCTGTCCAATCACTACGAGCAACCGCTTGGCGCGGGTGATCCCGGTATAGATGAGATTGCGCTGGAGCAGCATGAAGTGCTGCATGGCCACCGGAATCACCACCGCCGGGAACTCAGAGCCCTGCGCCTTGTGGATGGTCACCGCGTAGGCCAGGGAGACTTCGTCCAGCTCTCCGAATTCGTATGGCACCAGCCTGTCGTCGAAGCGGATCGAGAGCTCCTGTTCGACGGGATCGATCTTCTCGATGATGCCGATATCCCCGTTGAACACTTCCTTCTTATAGTTGTTCTCCGTCTGAATGACCTTATCCCGCACCTGGAATCGCCATCCAAACCGTTCAGCGGCGGCCTCACCAGGTCGAACCGGGTTCAGAGCACCCTGGAGCGCCGTGTTCAGCTCGCGGACACCGATCGATCCTCGGTTCATCGGACACAGAACCTGGATATCGCGGATGGGGTTGAGCCTGAGGTGATTCGGGATGCGGTTCTGAATCAGCTTGACCAGAGTCGCGGCTATCTCCTCCGGTGTCTCCCGCTCGACGAAATAGAAGTCCGAGCCGGACTCCGCACTTCGAAGTTCCGGCATCTTTCCCTGGCGGATGAGGTGTGCATTGGTGATGATTTTGCTGCTGGACGCCTGACGGAATACTTCGGTCAGGCGAACGACGGGGACTATGCCACTCTCGATCAGGTCACGCAAGGCATTCCCCGGCCCGACGGAGGGAAGCTGATCCACGTCGCCGACCATGATCAGTCCGGAGGTCTTCGGAAGAGCCCGGAGCAGGGCGTACATGAGTAGCACGTCCACCATTGAGGTCTCATCGACAATAAGAAGATCGCAGTCCAGCGGGTGATCCTCATTGCGCAGGAACTTTCCCGTTGCCGGATTGACTTCCAGCAGGCGATGGATGGTCTTTGCTTCCAATCCAGTGGTCTCGGTGAGCCGCTTGGCGGCCCTGCCGGTGGGAGCGCACAACAGACACTTCACTCGCTTGGCCCGCAGGATCATCAGGATCGAGTTCACCAGGGTAGTCTTGCCTACACCGGGGCCGCCCGTGATGATGGCGGTGCGACTGGTCAGGATGGTCTTCAGCGCTTCCCTCTGGCTCGGGGCGAGCGTCATTCCGGTCCGCTGCTCGCACCACACGACGGCCTTCTCGAAGTCGATCCGTGGATAGACCGGTGCGGCTGTTGCCAACCGCCTGATCTTCGCCGCAATGCCTTCCTCCGCCTTTCTCAGGTGAGGCAGGAAGATCAGGGGCTCGCCGTCGATCTCCTCCAGCACAAGAGAGCCACTGGTCAGCATGTGCGTCAGGGCCTGCTCGATCGTCTCCTCCGGTACATCCAGCAGTTTCACCGCTGCCAGCTTCAGCTTCTCTAGTGGCAGAGCACAATGCCCCTCTGTGGTTGCCGCCAGCAATACGTGGTCGATCCCTGCCTTGGCCCGATTTTGCGAGTCCTTGGGAATCCCAACGCGTTGGGCAATCTGATCCGCCGTGGCGAAGCCGATGCCGTGAATGTCTTTTGCCAGGGTGTAAGGATTCTCACGGACTTTCTCAATCGCCTGTTCCCCATAGGTCTTGTAAATTCGGACGGCTCGCCCGGTACTGACTCCATGGCTGTGCAGGAAAAGCATGATCTCTCGGATCTGCATTCCGTCCTGCCATGCGCGGGCAATCCGCTCGCGGCGCTTTGGGCCGATTCCATCGACCGTCTCCAGGTCAGCGGGGCTGTTCCCAATCACGCCTAACACTTCCGCCCCGAAGCGTCCGACCAACTTCTTCGCCAGCACCGGGCCAATCCCTTTCACGAAGCCGCCAGCCAGATACCTTTCAATACCCTCGCTCGTGTTGGGAGGAACGGCTTTCAGGACTTGGGCTTTGAACTGGAGACCGTGCTC
>PLOU01000149.1 GCA_003142235.1 Granulicella sp. | reverse complement strand
ACCAAACGGCGTACAAACGGCAACGCACTCCTGCGATTGTCTTGATCGTTCATCCGATCCTCACCTCATGGACGCAGAGGACAGTTACACTAAAACTATGAAGATCGTTCTCGCTGAAAAAGTCTCGCCCGCAACCCTCGCCGTCCTCAAGGAAGAGCCGGATTGGAACGTCGTCACCGCCGATGCAATCGCCAAGCTCGGCCCCGGAGGTCTGGAAGCCGAACTCGCCGACGCCGACGCGCTGGTCGTTCGCTCCGCCGTGCAAGTGGACGCCAAGCTGCTCGAGTCCGCGCCCAAACTGCGCGCCATCGGTCGCGCCGGCGTGGGCGTCGACAACATCGACATCGACGCCGCCACCCACTCCGGCATAGTGGTGATGAACACCCCCGGCGCCAACGCCGTCGCGGTCGCCGAGCTTGCGATTGGCCTCATGATCTCCATGGCGCGCAGCATCCCGCGCGCCAACTCCACCACGCATGCCGCCAAGTGGGAGAAAAAATCCCTGCAAGGCACCGAGCTGCGCGGCAAGACCCTGGGCATCGTCGGCCTCGGACGCATCGGTCTGGAGGTCGCCCGCCGCGCGCGCAGCTTCGGCATGGAGCTGATCGGCTACGACCCCTTCATCGCGCCGGTCGTCGCGCGCGAGAACCAGGTCGCGCTCGTCCCGCTCGACGAAATCTTCAAGCGGTCCGACTACCTCACCCTGCACGTCGGCCTCACCTCCCAGACCGAGGGCATGATCAACGAATCGTCGATCAAACTGATGAAACCCGGCGTTCGAATCGTCAACTGCGCGCGCGGCGAACTGATCGTCGACGAGGCGCTCGCCGACGCCATCCGTTCCGGCCACGTCGCCGGTGCCGCGCTCGACGTCTTCCGCAAGGAGCCGCTCAAGGACTCAGCCTACTTCGGCCTCGACAACGTCCTTCTTTCGCCCCACGTCGCCGGATCCACCGACGAGGCGCAGGAGGCCATCGGCATCCAGCTCGCAAAGCAGGTGCGAGACTACCTCAAGCTCGGCGTCGTGCAGTGCGCCGTCAATCTGCCCTCGCTCTCCCACGAGGAGTACGTCGAGATCGCGCCCTACATCGACATGGCGGAGCGCCTCGGACTCTTCCTCTCCCACGCCACTCCGGGAAATCTGGAGAGTATCCAGATCACATATGCGGGACGGCTCGCCCAGGGCAAGACCGAACTCATCCGCAACGCCGCCCTCTGCGGCATCCTCGCCAACACCGAGGGCGACTCCGAACAGGGCACAAATGCCAACCGCATTAACGCCGCGGCCCTGGCCGAAGAGCGCGGAATTCGCATCCAGGAGGAGAAGAAGGAGGCGACCAGCGGCGGCGCGGGAAGCACCCTGAAGCTGGTGCTGCACTCCTCCGACGGCGATGCCAGCGCATCGGCAACCGTGCTGCACGGCAACTCGCCGCGCCTGCTCTCCTACGACGGCATCGACATCGAAGCTGCGCTGCAAGGGACCCTGCTGGTCTTCCGCAACCACGACGTCCCCGGGGTCATCGGCCGCATCGGGACCATCCTGGGCGAACATTCGCTGAACATCGCGAACTTCGCCCTCGGCCGCTCCGTCCGCTCGCAACGCATTCCCCAGGGACAGGCGTTGGCCTTGGTGCAGATCGATGTCGAGAGCCCAGGCGACGCCAATGCCGCCATCGCAGCGCTGCGCAAGGTCGAGGCCATCGTCAGCGTGCGCCTGGTCGAGTTGGGAAAACTGTAACTTGTTCCGTATAAGTAACTATGATAGTTACATATACTTTTCAGATTTCAACAAATGATTCGTTAGATGTTACATATTCCCCAAATATGTAACACCTAACGTTTCAATAACAGAAACACAGGCAATACCGTGAACACGATGTAAGGAAATTGAGAATGCCGCTTTACGAATATGAATGCAAGCAGTGCAAAAAGCACACAGAACATATCCAGAAGTTCTCCGATCCGGAGATCACGGAATGCCCGCTCTGCAAAGGCCCGCTGGAACGCGTCGTCTCTGCGGCGGCCATCTCCTTCAAAGGCGGCGGCTGGTTCAAGGACGGCTACAGCCACGCCAAGCCAAAGTCCTCCAGCAAAAGCGAGAGCAAAACCAAGAGCGACTCCGGCACATCGGCTGGGTCATCCACCGAAGCCGCTGCATCATCGAGCAAAGACGCGGCGCCTGCCCCAACCTCCAGCGCACCGAGTACGACGTCGGCACCCGCCCCAGCCGCGCCTGCGGGAACGGAGTCGCGCAATCTCCGATGATGTTGACGGCGCCGTGCGAACGCCGGATCGTACAAACCACGGTACAGCGTTGGGCGTTTCTTGGCGGAAGAAGAACACAAGTCAATCCGCCTGTGATTCCGGGGTGAGGGTGGAAAGGCAACAACAGCGCGGCTACGTCACGCACCCAACGTCCTCCATGGCATCCCGGCTGCGCCGGTGCGCTGCAAAATCCACCACAACTGTCCACAGTTATCTGGGCAGTTGTGGACAGCCCTGCTAAAATTGGGACAGCAATTGAAGTGCCGACTCACAAGGAACCAGTCGAATCGTTCCGGCACCAGAGCGCGGGCTCTCAGGCGCACCCGGTGTTGCGCGGGTCTGTGCGTTGCGCTCGTGGCGCTGGCGTGTGCCGGAACAGGCGGATCGGCGCAGGCGCAGGAGAATGCATCCCTTCCCGTTGCCCCCAGCGCGCTTCGTGCCGCCCTGTCGTCAAAGTCCCTGGATCGCGCGGCGGGCCAGCCTCTTGCCGATCACGCCTTCATCCATCCCATCTTCGCCGGCCAGGCGGGGGAAACCTCGGGGCTTCGCTTCCCTGTGGAGCAGGCCACGCCGGGCGCTCTCCCGCTCTCGCTCGACGACGCCATCGGTCGCGGGCTGAAGCACAACCTACAGGTGCTGCTGGCCGCCCAGAGCGAGCAGTCTGTCCGCGGCCAGGTTCTCGGCGTCTACTTTGCGCTGCTTCCCAACATGAGGGCGACCGCCTACACCAACGCGCTCGAACTTAACCTGGCCGCCATGGGATTCAAGCCCTCGTCGCTGGCGGCCTTCGGCTTCGCGCCCGGAACTGTCCACGAGATCGTGAAGGTGGACACCACCAGCGCGCAGTTCAGCGCCGACCAGGTGCTCTTCAACCTGACCGACTTCTATCTCTACCAGGCGGCAAAGAAGGCCTCCAACGTCGTCGCCATGAACACGCTCAATGTGCGCGGAGGCGTGGTCGATGCGGTCGGCACAGAGTATCTGGCCGCGCTGGCGGACCAGGCGCAGATTGCCAACGCCCAGGCCCTGTTGACCGCCGATGAAGAGGTGCTGCGCCAGGCCACGCTGGCGCACGACGCCGGCGTCGGCACCAACCTCGACGTATTGCGCGCCCGCGTGCAGTTGCAGTCGGAGCAGCAGGCGCTGGTGCGCGCCCAGAACACATTCGTCAAGGACAAGATCGCGCTCAACCGGCTCATCGGCCTGCCCGCCGAACAGGAGCTCTCGCTCACTGACGCGGTTCCCTACGCCGAGCTGGCAGAGATGCCGCTCGCCCAGGCCCGCGCGCTGGCCTACGAGCGGCGCAAGGACCTGCTCGCCCTCACCGCGCAGCTCGAAGTCGCCCAGCGCGCGCAGAAGGCGGTGAAGTACGAACGCCTTCCATCGCTCTCCTTCAACAGCGACTACGGCGTTCTCGGCGTGACCCACGGCAACTACCACGGCGTCTTCACCGCGCAGGGAACGCTGAAGATTCCCATCTTCGAGGAGGGCCGTTTCCGCGGCGAGAGCCAGGTTGCCGCGGCCCAGCAGATCTCCCTGCAGCGCCAGATCGACTCGCTCAAGATCACCATTGACGCGCAGATTCGCTCCAGCCGGATGGACGTCGAGTCCTCCGCCGCGCTAGTCAAGGTTGCGCGCAGCAACGTGGATCTGGCCTCCCAGGCGCTCACCGACACACGCGACCGCTTCAGTGCCGGCGTCGCCGACAACCTCCCCGTCGTCGAGGCGCAGGCAGCGCTCGCCGCCGCCCAAAGCCGCCTCATCGCCACCGAGTTCCTCTTCAACCAGGCCAAGCTCACCCTCGCCCGCAACACCGGTGTCGTCGAATCCCAGTACAGGCAATACCTGGGCCGGTAATTCAGCTTGTGACAGTGCACTGCCGGAGCTAACATCGCAGGATGGGAGAGCAGAGCCAACCTACGCCAATGCAGTTGGGCCACCGCGTTGTTGCTGGTCTGTCGATCTTTGTACTTGGCTTCCTTCCATACTTTCTAATAAAGGTGACCCCTCTCGGTGATGAGGGGCAATCCCATGCAATTATGTGGACGCTTTTGATTGCAGAGTTTGCTCTGCTTGCGTGTGGAGCTGCAATCGCTATTCTGGCTGAGATGAAGCTAAAGAACGGCGTAAACAATGAGGTTTGGCAGGAGGATGATCTAAAGGCACTGCTGCTATGGCTCAATCAGCGTGTGGTCACAATAGCTGTCTGGATTCCAATCGTAGTCTGGTTCGCATGTATCATTGCGTTTCGGAGGTGGGATGCGGGAGTGATAGTAGCAGGCGGCATTTTACCCATGTTGGTCATCTCACGGATCAAGGACAGACTGAGACGGCCCCTGCGGACTCAGCTACAGGGTCCGTTTACATCGAAGCCGCTCCACTCCGAGCACTGGGGCGAGGGACGCGCGCCCGGCGAAAACTCCATTCCCTAACAGTGCCGGTACGCCCTCCCTCACAAACAAACCGTTGAACAGTATTTGTTTTGCGTCTGTGTGCGGCTTCTCCTGTGTCTGCGCCGTCTACAATATCAAACCAAAGGCGCATATGGCAGAGGGCCGAACTGGGGTGGCAGAGGCAGGAACAGGGATCAGCGCGGGCAGCGCGTTTCTCTCGCGCGACTTCGGGCTCTACCAGACGGCGCGCCTGCTGGTGATCCTGGGCTCGGAGGCGCAGTACATCGCGGTGACCTGGCAGGTCTACCAGATCACTCATCATTCGCCGTTCTATCTCGGCCTCACCGGACTGACCCTCTTCGCTCCCGGTTTCTTCTTCATGCTTGCCGCAGGACATGTGGCCGACCGCTACGACCGGCGCTCGGTGATCCTCGCCTGCTATTCGCTTCAGGCCCTCTGCACCCTCGCGCTGATCCAGTTTGCGCTGCATCCGACAGGCCACGTCTGGCCGATCTACGCGGTGCTCTTCGGTGTGGGCACAGGCCGCGCCTTCAGCAGTCCGGCGTCGGCTGCATTTTTGCCCGGCCTGGTGCCCAGCAATCACTTCGTCAATGCGGTCATCTGGGGGTCGATGGTCTTCCAGCTTGCCAACATCGCCGGCCCTGCCGTGGGTGGGCTGCTCTTCACCCTGCGCCTGAACGGCGTGCCGGCGCGTTGGAACGGCGGAGCGGCGGTCTACGCCTTCACCCTGCTGACGCTGCTGGCCTTCCTCGTGCTGGTGGGAATGATGCGCACCCGCCCGGCGCGCGTGGTCAAAAACGCATTCAACCTGGAGACCATGCTGGCCGGATTCAAGTATGTATTGCGAGTCAAGCTGCTGCTTGGGTCGTTCT
>PLOU01000117.1:12949-17808 GCA_003142235.1 Granulicella sp. | reverse complement strand
ATCTCGTAGCCCCCGCGCAACATGCAACTGATGTTGGTACACACCTGCACGTTGTACTTGCCCGCGGGTTTTGTCCGCAGCATGGAGTAGTAGCTGAGCACACTGCGCACGTCGAGGTCCGTGAGGTCCAGCCGCTGCGCCACCTCCTGAATCACCGCCTCCGACACATAGCCGACCTCATCCTGCGCGTACAGTAGCATGGGAACCAGCGCCGAGCGCTTCACCGGATACAGCGTCACCAGCTTGTCAAACCGCGCCGCAAGCTCCGGCGAAAAGATCGAATTGGCAATCGTACTCATACTCTTAAATCCTTGGTCTGAGCGAGAAGCAGATTCCTCCCCCTTCGGCTACGCTCAGGGTGCGGAATGACAACATAAGGTGTGAACAGAGTCAGCTTCATCGATCGATCTCCCCCAGCACAATATCGATGCTTCCGATCACCGCAACTACATCCGCGATCAGCCGTCCCTTGCACATCGTCTCCAGGGCCTGTAAAGTCGCAAAGCTCGGGTTCCGCATGTGGACGCGGTACGGCTTGGCTGTGCCGTCGGAGACGACGTAGTAGCCCATCTCGCCGCGCGGGCTCTCCACCGCCTGATAGACCTCGCCCGCGGGCACCGCGAATCCCTCCGTCACAATCTTGAAGTGATGGATCAGCGCCTCCATCTGGGTCTTCATCTTCTCGCGGTCGGGCAGGACAATCTTCGGAGCGTCGGCGCGAATGGGGCCGGTCTTGCCGGCGAGCATCTGCATCGCCTGCAGGCATATCTTCACGCTCTCGCGCATCTCCAGCATGCGCACGGTATAGCGCGCCCACACATCGCCGTCGTTGGAGACGGGCACATCGAACTTGAACTTTTCGTAGCCGGAGTAGGGCATGTCGCGGCGCAGGTCCCAGTCCACTCCGGCGGAGCGCGCCGGCGGCCCAGTGACGCCCAGCGCAATCGCGTCCGCGGCAGAGATGGTTCCCACGCCCTTCAGGCGGCCCATCCAGATGGGGTTGCCGGTGAGCAGGCCCTCATACTGGTCGATCTTGGAGGGCATGTCGTCGAGGAAGGCCTGCACCGTCTCGAAGAAGCCCTTCGGCGGCTCCAGCGCCAGGCCTCCGATGCGGAAGTAGCTGCTCATCATGCGCTGGCCGCTGACGGCCTCGAAGATGCGCAGGGTAGCCTCGCGCTCGCGCCAGCAATACAGGAATATGGTCAGTGCGCCGATGTCCATGGCGTGCGTGCCCAGCCAGACCAGGTGCGACTCGATGCGCGTGATCTCGTTGAGCAGCACGCGCAGCAACTGCGCGCGCTCGGGAATCTCCAGGCCGAGCAGCTTCTCCACCGCCAGGCAGTACGCCAGGTTGTTGGTCATCGGCGAGAGGTAGTCGATGCGGTCGGTCAGCGGAACCACCTGCTGGTAGAACTTGGCCTCGCAGGTCTTCTCGATGCCGGTGTGCAGGTAGCCGATGTCGGGTGCCAGCGCGACGACGATCTCGCCGTCCAGCTCCAGTACCACGCGCAGCACGCCGTGCGTGGAGGGATGCTGCGGCCCCATGTTGAGCACCATGGAGTGCTCGCCCGTGCCCGCGTTGCCGTGCAGCTTCGCGCCGGCGACGACGTCTTCCACTCCGGGGGTGATCCTGTCGGGTGCAGCGCTGGGTGCCATCTGCGGTGCCTGCCTTTACCTTGAACCTCGAACCTTGAATCTGTCTTACCGGTAGCCTTCGACGGGATAGTCCTTGCGCAGCGGATGTCCCTGCCAGTCTTCCGGCATCATGATGCGCGTCAGGCGTGGATGGCCGGGAAAGTCGATGCCGAAGAGGTCGAAGACCTCGCGCTCGTAAAAGTTTGCCGAGGGCCACGCCGCGGTGATCGACGGAACGCTGGCGCCGGCTGAGCCGACCAGGACGCGCAGACGTACCCGCCGGCGAAGACTGTGCGAGACGATGTGGTAGGAGAGCTGGAAGCGCGGCTCCTGGGGGTACCAGTCGACTGCGGTGAGGTCCTCGAAGAAGTTGTATCCGGCGGCCTTGACGGCCTCGCACGCGGCGACGATGTTCTCGCCCGCGACGGTGATGGTCAGCTCGTTGCGGTCGAACTTCGCGTCGATGGCAAGCTCGGCCAGCGCCACGACGGCGGGGTCCTCTGCCATCGCCTCGAAGACGGCGGCCTTGCCCATGAGCGCGCTTGCCGGGTCGTACATTTACAGGTCTCCCTTGTCGTACGTCCAGTTCAGAATCCCCTTCTTCCACACATAAAAGAGGCCGACGGCGACAAAGCCGAGGTAGACCAGCATCTCCCAGAAGCCGAACATNNCCCACCGGGTCCATGCCGCACTCGTAGGGGTCCAGTTTGACGCGGTAGTTGCGGTGTCGTCCGATGAAGAAGGAGGCGGCCACCATGCCGGCGGCGATGCCCAGCGCGGCAACAATATGCAGCGCAAGGGGAAGGTAGTTCCAGATGTATGGGATTGTCTGCATCACCAGCTTTGACTCTAGAATCGGGCTGGTCAAGTGTCAAGCAAACCGCCCAGTTGCACACGAATCAAGTGATGACGATCACCATCCCGCAAACCTAGGGCCGAAGGCCCGGTCTATACCAGCATGGGGCGCAGCCCCATGAAGAGGTTCGGATGAAGTCCGAGGGCTGAAAGCCCGATCTATAGCGCGTTTATTGCAACAGCCCTATGTACCAGACGATGATTCGCGGCCCAAAGAGAGCCGCGAAGAGTCCTCCGGCGGCGAGGAAGCTGCCCAGCGGAAGCGAGCTAGCGCTGCTGGCCCGTCGGCGCGCGATCAGAACTATGCCATAGAAGCTGGCCGCCAGCGTTCCGGCAAACAAAGCGAGCAGCGCCTCACCAAAGCCGAGAAACGCGGCGATCATCGCCAGCAACTTCACATCGCCCAGGCCCATCCCGTCGCGTTTGCGCAGCGCCTTGTAGCCCCAGCGCACCGCCAACAGGATCCCTGCCGCGCCAGCGATGGCGGCGATGCGGCCCATGATCAGCGCCTCTGTGCCGGTCAGGAAAACATTGCCATGCGACGCAAAGCTCCCCGGACTGGAGAGGCGAAGCTGATGCGTCGTGTTGAGCACAATGTCGCCCTCGCCCGGCGCAAGGAAGAACGCCTGCACGCAGATCAATGCGAATCCGATACCAATTCCGGTCAGTGTGAACGCATCCGGCAACCGCTGTGTCTGCCAGTCCATCACCATCAGGCCGATCAGGAGGAAGCCGAGAATGGAGAAAGTCAGCGCATGAATTATCAGCGGTGCAGTGATCGCGCTCGCGGTATAGCCAAGATCATGCGTCCGCTCAACCGCCAAGTACAAAGAGTCCACAGCAATCCAGAACCACAGGCCCACCGCCAACTCCACCGCCGGGTATTGCCAGGAGATTGGCGCATCGCAATCGCGGCAGCGGGCGTGCAGCATCACCCAGCTCACTACGGGCAGATTGTCGAACCAGCGGATGGAATGGCCGCAGGCCGAGCAGTGCGAGCGGGGTTTCACAATGGACCGGTGCGCCGGTAGCCGTGAGATGCAGACGTTCAGGAAGCTGCCGAATAGCAGGCCGATCACGAAGACGAACAACACGACGGATTGTGGCGGCGAGGACACGGATGAAGTATACGTCCCACCCACGCACTTGCCTTCAACTAACAACCAACAACCAGCAACTGACGACCGTCTCTAAAAGTCCACATGCATCCGCACCGACTCCACCAGCACCGGCCCGCGGTCCTGGTTGTAGCCGGGATGGGCGATGTACTGCGCGTCCAGCGCATAGCTGAGGCCGCGCCATGTGTGCAGGGTGTAGTAGCCCTCCAGGATGTCTTCGCGCGCGTAGTTCAGATTTCCATCGCCCAGCAGGAATCCCAGTCCGCCGAGCCTCAGGTACTGCTGGTGGTCGCGCTTGATGGCGTTGCTCACAAACGCGAGTCCCACCTTGTCGTTGGCGCGTCCCCAGTGCTTGCCCGTGAGATCGCCGCCCAGTTCAACCGTCTGATCGACCTCGGTGTAGACGTAGCTCTCGTGCTGTCCCTCGTTCCATCCGAAGCGGCCGAAGACGCGCAGCTCCTCGGTCAACTCCTGCTCGGCGTTCAGGCCGAAGCCGTACTTCACCGCGCCGAACGTCTCATGCTTCGTAATGTCCGGCGTCGCGTCCACCTTCGCCAGATACGCTGCATTCGCCGCGCGATAAAGCCCCATGTGCCCGTGGTTGACATAGCTCAGCGCGCGAACCACGCCCTTGCGATCGGGGTTCAGCAGCCCGCCGAAGAGACCGTGACGCCACTCGACTTCCGTGTTCTGTCCGCTGGCGCGCTTCAGGCTCCAATCGAAGTTGATCCCGTTGGCGACGGTCGGCATGGTGGCAAGGCCGTAGCGCGCGGACCAGTTCTTGTCGTCGTACTCCGCGACGGCGGCGTAGGTATAGCCACGCGTGTCGGCCGCGTAGTCCCACGCGCCGTTGTTGTCCGTCGTCCAGTTCAGGAACTGCAGGTGGCTATCGGTGCCGACACTGTTCAGATCGAAGAAGTCCGGCAGTCCCATCTTGCCCACGCGCAGCTCCAGCCGCCGCTCGGGCACCTCGGTCGCCAGCGAGAACGGCCCGCGCTCGGCCTCCACCGTCTTGCTGGAAAATCCAATCGTCTGGTGCACCTGCACGCGAGCCAGATAGGGCATTGGCCCCAGGCTCGGGTTGCGCACCACATCCAGGTTGGTGAATCCCGCCAGCCCCAGCGCCTCGCTGATGCCACGCCCGCCCGCCGACTCTTCGTCGTAGATCGCCTCCAGGTGCCGCGCCGGGTTGCGCACCAGCTCCGCGCCCATATACAGCGTGCCGATCAGCGATGTCTTGTACTCCCCGCG
>PLOU01000117.1:4284-12929 GCA_003142235.1 Granulicella sp. | reverse complement strand
CCGGTCGCGTTGCATCCGCCAGCACCGGATCGATCGACTGCGACGCAGCACTGGACACAGCCTGCGCCGCCGCCTCGAACGTCGCGATGCCGAAGAGCAACAGAACCATCAGCACCGCCATCGGCAGACCGGCCAGCCGTCTCACGCGCGAGAAGAGGAGAACCATCCGCCTCTGATTCTGACCGTGTTGTGTGAATGCGGTGCAAATGTTCATGTAGATGCGGTCCTTGATTCTGTTTTGCGACGGCCTCTTGGCGGTCTGCATTTCTTCTTGAATATAGTATACCCCACTAGGGTATAATAAAGTTGTAAAGAAGGAGAAAGAAAATGTCCCATACCGAACGCGACCACGCCAAACTCCGCAACCGCATCAAGCGCATCCACGGGCAGATCGAGTCGGTGGAGCGCACGCTCTCCACCGATGAGCACGACTGCGCGCAGGTACTGATGCTGCTGGCCGCCGTGCGCGGAGGCATCAACAGCCTGATGGCCGAGGTGCTGGAAGACCACATCCGCCTGCATCTGTTGCAGGACGGCCACGCTCCGCTGACGCCCGACCTCGGCGAGGAGTTGATCGATCTGGTCCGCGCCTATCTGAAGTGAACCTATCTCTTCGCGCCAACCGCCATCAGGCCGATCCCACCCAGCAGTGCGGCAGCGCATTCTGGACGAGTCCTGGTTCGCCGAATGCCCTTCAATATCCCCTGCAAATGCTTGGGGAGGGGCCTCTGTTTGCCCGGCAAAGGAGCTGTGGCTGGTTCCGGGATGGGAGCAGGGCAATTAACGATAGCGCTACCATTCAAGGTGCGGAGGCTTGAGCCATGCGGGACCGGGCGAGCGAATATTCTGTAAATGATTGAAACTCATATTATTAATGAAAATGGATGAAGCGAATCTGGCGCACTTGAAGATTTCGAAAAGACGCGCTTGACAAACCGTATTTGTCGGGGATAGTATCCGTACGCAAATAGCGCTATCAATCTGTATCTTTCTGGAACAAATGCATGGAGATGGATTGACGCGGAGAGGTGTTCAATGAAAAACCGAACTTCTCCAGCCATCTTCTATGGATGGTTCATTGTAGTCGCGGCATTCCTGAATTTGTTCTTTGCAGTCGGTATTATCTTTTATGGATTTCCGGTGTTTTATCCTGCTCTGACAAGCGGACTTGGATTCACGCACGCCGAGGTTACGCAAGGGTTTCTGCTGGGATTTCTGCTGGTCGGATTGCCGTTTGGCATTGTCACTGGGACTCTGATCGATCGCGTGGGGGCGCGCCCCGTGATTCTGGTGGGAGTGGGGTTCATTGGACTGCCGTTGATTGGCATGGGTTTTATGCGGAGCTTCTGGCAGTACGAAGTGCTGTGCATCCTGGAGGTCATTGGATATGTGCTGGCTGGGCCGATATCCAATCAGGTGTTGATTGCCCGCTGGTTCAGAGAGCGCCGCGGACAGGCGATGGGCTATGCCTATCTGGGGTTGGGGCTAGGGGGAGCCGTTGCGCCGCCTGCTATCAACTGGATGATTCGTGGATTGGGCTGGAGAAGCGCTATCGAGGCAACAGGGGCGGCCGCGCTACTGGTGTTGATCCCCGTCGGACTGTGGGTGACGCGTTCTGCGCCCGGCGAAATGGGTTTGCATCCCGACGGGGTAGACAGCAGCACCATCACGCGCCTGGAGATCTCCGTAGCGCCAGCGGTAATCGAGATATCGGAAGCGGCGAAGGATAAGAACTTTTGGCTTATTCTGGTTGGATCGGCGCTTGTGATTGGCGCGATGAACGCAGTGATTCAGCACTTCATCTTTTTTCTTGAAAGTGTGGGTAACTCGCCGAGCCAGGCTACAAGAACGCTGTCGATCCTTTTGATTGCCAGTCTCGCGAGCCGGGTGATTGTGGGATATCTGGCGGATCGATTCAATAAGAAGAACACCATGGCGTGTTTCTATCTTCTTCTCTGTGCGGCCATTCTGATATTGCCCTTTGCTGGTCATCCGGCGATGGCGCTTGGCTTTGCGGTGGTCTTCGGTTTTGCCATGGGCGCCGACTACATGCTGATTCCACTTGTGACGGCGGAATGTTTCGGCGTAGCCGCTCTGGGAAAGATCCTGTCGCTGATCATCATGGGTTATTCGATCGGACAATGGATGGCTCCGTGGTGTGCGGGAAAGATATTCGATACATATCACTCTTATGACAATGCCTGGAAGCTGATGGCGTGCCTAGGCTTGATCGGTGCATTCATGATTTTTGCCATATCGAGCCGGCCGAAGTGGAAGGCCGGGGGCGTCTTTCCAAAAACATCCTGCAACACACAGCCTTAGGAGGGTTGGATGAGCGAAAGAAAAATCGGAATCATTATGAACGGAGTTACCGGGCGCATGGGGCTGAATCAGCACCTGATCCGCTCGGTGCTGGAGATACGGAATCGGGGGGGCGTGAAGCTTGCCGATGGCACTGTCATCATGCCGGACCCGATTCTTGTGGGGCGGAACGAGAACAAGCTGCGTGCGATTGCTGCAGAACATGACGTTGAGCGTTGGAGCACGAATCTGGATCAATGCCTTGCCGATCCGAAAAACGAGATATATTTCGATTCCGGCATGACGGGTATGCGGGGCGACAATGTTTCGAAGGCGATCGATGCGGGAAAGCATGTTTACTGTGAAAAGCCATTGTCGACCTCGGTGGAATCTTCACTGAAGCTGGCGGCGAAGGCTTCTCGTGCGGGAGTCAAGCAGGGCATTGTGCAGGATAAGCTGTTTCTCCCAGGCATGCGCAAACTGCGCCGGCTCGTGGATTCCGGATTCTTCGGCAAGATTCTTTCCGTGCGCGGCGAGTTTGGCTACTGGGTCTTCGAAGGCGACTGGCAGACGGGCCAGCGGCCCTCCTGGAATTACAAAAAGGAATTGGACGGCGGCATCATCGTCGACATGTTCTGCCACTGGCGCTATGTGCTGGATCACACGTTTGGCATGGTGAATGCGGTTTCGTGCATCGGAGCGACGCACATCCCCGAGCGCGTAGACGAGAATGGCCAGCGTTACGCCTGCACTGCCGATGACGCTGCCTACGGCTCATTTGAGCTGGACGGCAACATCTTCGTTCAGATCAACTCATCCTGGACGACGCGGGTTTATCGCGACGAGCTGTTCAATTTGCAAGTGGACGGGACCGAAGGCAGCGCGATCGCCGGACTGCGCGATTGCAAGACGCAGCATCGGGTGAATACCCCCCGGCCGGTCTGGAATCCGGACCTGCCCAATCCGATCAACTTCCGTGAAGGCTGGACAGAGGTTCCGGACAACGATGAGTTCGAGAATGCCTTCAAGGTGCAGTGGGAGATGTTTCTTCGCCACGTGGTGGTGGACGAGCCATTCCCGCATGACTTTGTGGATGCAGCTCGCGGTGTTCAGCTCGCGGAACTTGGCTTGAAGTCGTGGGCCGAGCGCCGTTGGATCGACGTTCCGAAGATCGACGGAGCAACCGTCCTCAACGCATAGGAGAAACCATGGCAGAGATTCAACGCCTGAGCTTGAATCAGGCAACGACGCATAATTGGTCGGTCAAGGAGGCGGTAGAGGGGTGCGCGAGGCATGGCATCCCCTCCATCTCGCTATGGCGTCATAAGATTGCGGAGGCCGGCCTGGACGAATGCGTTCGCCTGGTGCGCGAGGCAGGTCTCCATGTCTCCAGTGTGTGTCGCGGGGGCATGTTCCCTGGGGTTACCGCAGAGGACAGGCAGAAGAACATCGAGGAGAATTTTCACGCGATTGACGAGGCTGCGGCTCTCGAAGCCGATTCGCTGGTGATGGTGGTCGGAGCTGTGGCGAAGATTCCGATTGCCAATGCCCGGCAGATGGTAATGGATGGTTTGAAGGCAATCGTTCCGTACGCCAAACAGAAAGGCGTTCGTCTGGGTCTGGAGCCGCTGCACCCCATGTATGCCGGCGACAGGGCCGTGCTGAACACGGCTGCCCAGGCACTGGAGTGGGCCAGCGCATACACGCCCGATGAAGTTGGAGTGGTGCTGGATGCATTTCATATCTGGTGGGATCCGGAGATATTTCATGTGATTCCCCGGTGCGCTGGACGAATCTACGGATTCCACGTATGCGATTGGCTTGTGCCCATGCCGGACATGCTCCTGGGGCGGGGGATGATGGGCGATGGAGTCATCGACAATCGTGCCTTGCGGCTTGCCGTGGAGAAGGCCGGATATACAGGGCCGATCGAAGTGGAGATTTTCAACCAAAAGCTGTGGGATATGCCCGGTGACGAGGTGCTCGATCTCATGATTCAGCGTTTCACCGCACTTGTCTAGGAGGATTGGCAGTTTATGCGCATCGACAACAAGATTTGCCCTAGCGATCTGTCTTCACCGGTCGCGCGGCTGTTTGATTTGGCGTCGGCAAAGACGCTGATGATTGCAAGACGCTGGAAGAGCAGCGATGGCGCGCCGGTGGTAACGGCTGCGGGCAAATACCGCAGTCGGGCCTGGACGCAGTGGACGCAGGGGTTCATGTTTGGCAATGCCCTGCTGTGCTTTGACGCGACTGGGAGCGAGGAATTGCTCCGGGTCGGCCGGGAGGGCACGCGTCAGAGCATGGCGGAACACGTGACGCACACCGGCGTTCACGATCATGGCTTCAACAATCTTGCTACCTATGGCCAGTTGCGCCGCTTGCTGCTGGAAGGAAGGTTGCCGGCCGATGAGGGAGAACTTAGATTTTATGAATTGGCGCTTAAGGTGAGCGGAGCCGTGCAGGCTGCACGGTGGACTGATTTACCGGATGGACGAGGCTATATTTATTCGTTCAATGGATCTCATTCTCTGTTTATCGACACGATTCGGACTCTGCGCATCTGCGGCCTAGCGCATCAACTTGGGCATACTCTACAGGGCGAGCAGGATCGGGCGATCAGCCTCCTGCATCGCGTGCTGACCCATGCGGGCGTTTCTGCTGAGTTCAATATCTTTTACGGTACCGGGCGGGATTCGTACGACACACCCGAACTCTGCGGCCGGACGGTCCATGAGGCAATCTTCAATCCTGCGAGTGGAACCTATCGTTGCCCCTCGACTCAGCAAGGCTATTCGCCGTTCACAACGTGGACCCGTGGCCTGGCATGGGCGATGGTGGGATTTGCTGAGGAATTGGAGTTTGTCCAATCGCGTCCTGAGAGTGAATTTGCTCGCGAAGGTAAGCTGCAAAAGTCCCAAGTCATTGACATGATGATGAAGGCGGCGAAAGCAACGTGCGATTTCTATATTCGCCAGGGAAGCAGCGCGGACGGAATCTGCTATTGGGATACCGGAGCCCCGCAGATGCATTGCCTGGGCGGATGGAAGGAAAAACCTGCCGATCCATTTAACGAGTTCGAGCCCGTCGACTCGTCGGCGAGCGCGATTGCTGCGCAGGGATTGATCCGGCTTGGTAGTGTGATGGGCGACGCGGGGAAGGAATATTTCCAGGCAGGTCTGACGGTGGCGAAGACCTTGCTGCAGGCTCCCTATCTTTCGACCCAGCCCGAGCATGAAGGAATTCTTCTGCATAGCATCTATCACCGCCCCAATGGCTGGGACTACATTCCATCTGGCGCCAAGGTTCCGTATGGAGAATCGAGCATGTGGGGCGACTATCACATGCTGGAACTGGCATTGCTGATAGCGCGCCTTGCGGACGGGAAATACTACACATTCTTTTAGTTTCAGAGGTGAGAAATCAGTGGACACGGAAACAGCAGTTGCGCTTGTGAGTGGTGGNNCCTGAAGACGCACAGCAGGCGCTCGACGAACTGCGCTCGGGCGTGAAGACGCCGCGGCAGCGGGTGGAGTATGTGCGCGCCAACGTGGCTGATCCTGCGGCGCGGCAGTATTTGCTAAACAAAATTCGCAAGTCCTTTGCGAGACTGGATATTCTGGTCAACAATGCAGGAATTGCGCCCAGGGTGCGCGCCGACATTCTGGAGGCCTCCGAAGAAAGCTTTGACGAGTTGATTGCGACCAACCTCAAAGGGCCCTATTTCCTGACGCAGGCCGCGGCGAACTGGATGATTCAGCAGCAGACGGAGAAGAGTGCGCCGCGCTATATCGTGAACATAAGCTCTGTGTCAGCCACCGTGGCAAGCGTCAATCGTGGAGACTACTGCATTGCGAAGGCCGGAATCGCGATGGCGACGAAGCTTTGGGCATCGAGACTGACCGAATATGGCATCTCGGTGTATGAGGTGCGCCCCGGTGTGATTGCAACCGACATGACCAAAGGCGTGAAGGAAAAGTATGACGCTCTGCTTGCCGGGGATCTCTTCCTCGACAAGCGGTGGGGCACGCCGGAGGATGTTGGCAAAGCGGTGACGACGCTGGTCACGGGCAACCTGCCGTATTCGCCCGGCGCAGTTCTCAATATCGATGGTGGAATGACAATCCAGCGCCTGTAGTCTTCGCTTGGTGCTGATCGTACAACTCTCGTTGAACCGGGTACTATCCGATAGCTCGATGGTTTCGAATCGTCATGAACGAGACCCAATCTGTAGCGGATTGTAGAGGAAGCATCTGCCGCTGAGGCGTCATTCTCCTGGAAGAAACTCTCCTTCGCGATGCTCCGAAGGGAATACGGAATGAATGTTCCCCGTCACATACTGTCATTCGAAGTTGCGACTTAAACAACTCATGATGGCACAGATGAAGAAATTGGATTATCTTTTTTGCGTTATCATTCTGTTATGGCCAACTCCATTCGACGTTCGAAGGCCGTCACTCTGGCGGATGTAGCCAAAAGGGCTGGTTTGGCGGTGATGACCGTGTCCCGCTACCTGAACGGCTACCCGAACATCACGAAAAAAACGGCGCGCAAGGTCAAGGACGCGATCGATGAGCTTGGATATCGGCCCAACCAGGCTGCCCGCATTCTGATGGGACAGCCTTCCAATGTTATTGGTCTGATTATCCCTAACCTGGCCAATCCATTTTTTGCATCCATAGCGCACAGCGTTCAGCAGACGGCGCTGCAATGTGGCTACCTGGTCTGGATTGCAGCTACGAACGACGAGAGCAAGAGCGATACGGAACTGATACAGCGAATGAGAGACCATCAGGTGGATGGAATTTTGCTGGCATCGTCTCCGGGGATGATATTGCATAAGCACGATTTGGATCAGGTTCCGTTAGTAGCGATCGACAGGCCAGTTAAAGGCATTACTGCCGACTATGTGACGATTGAAGACCGGATGGCCGCTCACGCGGCGGTCGAGCATCTTCTTTCGCACGGTTACCAACGTATAGCCTGCTTTGGCCTCAGTGCCATGATTTATTCGATCGAGGAGCGCATCATAGGCTACCAAGAAGCAATGAAGGCGAAAGGCTTGGCGGTGCTTCCCTATGCGCAGTGTGAGGATAAAAAATCAGCCAAGAGCGTGATTTGTAAGCTTCTCTCGGGGAGAAGTCCAGTACAGGCTATATTCCCGGCGAATGCCACAGCGACGATTTTGGCCTTAGAGGCACTCAACGATTTGAATATTTCAGTACCGGAGGGACTCGCTCTGTTCTCCTACGGGGATATTCCGCTCGGCCACGTCTTCCGCCCTCCCATCAGTGCCGTGCGCCAGCCGACAGCACTGCTCGGGGAGATCGCGACTCGCCATCTGCTCGAACTAATCGCTGCGAAGAGACCATCAACAGGGGTTCGAACAACTATTCCGGCGTCGTTGGTCATTCGACAGTCATGTGGTTGCGCCGCACACTCCGACATCCCTACGGAGTAGACTACGGAAATTCCTACTTTTAAATGCATCGATCTTAATTAAATAATCAGTGGCGAGGCCAAGCGTCGCTTTCGGCAGCAAGTTGGCGCTTCTGTCATCTCACAAGCCACCGTTGCGCTGTCATCTGGTCCGTTGCTCGGGCAATTTCATGGTCGAAACGCACTGAGGAATTCAGGTTTGGTATTATTCACTCGGGTCCAATTCGGGAGGATACATTCGCATACGATTGTTTTGCAGGCCGAGATACCCCAGATCGGCCGAAACGCGTTGCGGCCGATCTCTGGTTGGAGAGTCATCATGTCGCATCCGGTGCTCGCATTTGGGAGCAATCGAAGGCCCTGCCGACATACTCAAGCGTGCTGACAATGCTTTGGATAAAGGAAGGAATCGAGATTTACACCGCCTATGACGAGGAAACCAGTCTTGGTGAACTCGACCCGGAGCAATTCACGACCAATCGTCGGAAATGGCCGCGATGAACAAGCCGGACCGGACTTAGGCATCGTCTTGCTTATAGGCGAGTGGGAATCGGGAGCCAATCCGCCAATGCACGACGTATCAATCCCGCAGCGTCCAATGGTGCGGGCTCCGTCACATAAGCACCCGGAACCTTCGTGACCAGTCCGCGACTCTTGGAGCCTGAGTGTCGCAAGCCACGTCAGATGTAAATTTGCAAACGATCAGCTTCTAACAATTCACTGAGGGAGGATGGAACAATGCAGCGGAGAGATTTTGGGAAAGCACTTATCGGCGGCGCTGTTGGGGCTGCGCTCGGCGGTCTCACAGATGCGGCTCCGGCCTTCGGGCAACCGCAGAAAAAGCTTACGCCGAGAAGGAACACGAAGATGCATGTGGGAGCGGACTACCACGTGATGGAGGGCAC
>PLOU01000117.1:1965-4238 GCA_003142235.1 Granulicella sp. | reverse complement strand
CCTTCGACCCCGATGTCCTCAAGCAGATGAAGGACAACTGCGACGCGGTTGGAATGCGGCTCGAAGCTCTTCGCATGGACTCCGGTTACATCATCCTCAAAGACCCCTCCGATCAGGACAGGAANNCCCGGCCGCGGCGACGCAGTCTACTCCACCTTCAAGCTGGAAAACGACTGGAAGAATCTGCCTGTCGGCATGGCAGGCCCGGTCAGCTACAACGAATACTGGGAAAGGATCGAGAAGTTCCTCAAGCGCGTGATTCCGGTCTGCGCCGAATACAAGGTCGCCATGGCGAACCACCCCTATGACCCGCCGGGGCTCCCATACGGCTATGAAGGCGCGGAAAACTTCGACTCTCCGTCCATCTACACCGCTTACAAGAAATACGAGCAGATGGTCGACAGCCCCTGGAACGGCTTCCAGATGGACCTCGGCGTCATCGGCGAAGGCTCAACCGACGTTAACAGGACTGAGCCTCCCCTGGTGCAGTACATGGCCGAGCGCGGAAAGATCAAGCAGGTCCACATGCGCAATATCAAGGGCGGCTTGAACGACTTCCAGGAGGTCTATCCCGACGAGGGAGTCATCGACTTCTTCAAGATCATGCGCATCTTCCGCGACACGGGCTATGAAGGATCCTTCCTGCCCGATCACATGCCTTCCAGTCCCGGCGATCCTGGCAAGCTTCAGGCATACGCATTCGGTTACGGCTACATCCACGCGCTCATCCATTCCGTTAACTCCGAGGTCTCATAGTCTCACCGGCCCCCTCGTGAATGGTGAACTCCGTTAAAAGAGGGCTACAGCGCAACGCCGTACATGGGCTTTGTTATGAAAAAGTTCATTAGCCGCCCAGAAGACGTCGGGTCCTTCCTATACCGTCAGGAGGTCTTTTCCAGGTGCTGCATTCACTTCGAGGACTGGACCGGCGTCGATGCCGTTCATCCGCATCACTCCGTAGCCTATTTCACCGAGCCCGCCAGGCACTTGGCCCGAAGGAGAAGCTCGTCGTGCAGGACTTTATTCTGAACCGGATAAGACCGCTCCGCAGTTTGCCGCGCTGTTTTCGCTGAATATGCTGGTGGGAACGCGAGCTGGCAGCAGCTACAGTGAACCGGAATACGCGAGTTTGCTGTGCGACGCTGGCTTCTCGGATGTGCGGCGGTTGCGCTTGCCCGGACCGGTCGGGCTGATGATTGCCGCTGGTGCGTAGTGGGTCCCCAACTGAAGGAGACGGCACTGGTCCACCATACCCGGAAGCCACGTTCTTCTCGGCGACCACTACCTCGCCTTCGCATGGCTCACGCTTGCCAACCTATTCAAATTACTCAGCCCAAGTTCATAACAGGCTCTAGACGCTACCAGATATGGACTCGGTCGGCTGGAGCAAGATAGAGTTTGTCGCCCGGCTTTACATCAAAGGTGGCGTACCATGCATCGAGATTGCGGATGGTGTCGGCGCGGTACTCGCCGGGGGAGTGGGGGTCGGTGAGGACCTGCTGGCGGATGGCGGCTTCGCGCGACTTGCCGGACTCGCTTTGGGCGTAGCCGAGGAAGAACTGTTGGTCGCCGGTGAGGCCGCCAACGACTGGGGCCGGCTTGCCGTGGAGCGAGGCATTCCATGCGTCGTAGGATGCGGTGATGCCGGCGAGGTCGGCGATGTTTTCGCCGAGCGTCTGGTGGCCGTTGAGGTGTAGGTCGGGGAAGGGCGCGTAGGTGTCGTACTGTTTGGCGAGAGCCTCGATGGAGGCATCGAAGTGGGCGCGGTCGGCATCGGTCCACCAGTTGCGGACCTTGCCCTGGGAGTCGAAGGCCGCGCCTTCGCTGTCGAAGGTGTGGGAGATCTCGTGGCCGATGATGGTGCCGATGGCGCCGTAGTTGACGGCGTCGGACGCCTTGGGATCGAAGAACGGAGGGCCAAAGATGGCGGCGGGGAAGTTGAGGCCGTTGTCGAGCGGGAGGTTGACGGCGTTCACGGTCTGCGGCGTCATGGTCCACTCCTTGCGGTCGGTGGGCTTGCCGATGCGGGCGAGCTCGTAGCGGTAGTTGAAGAGCGAGTCGCGCCAGATGTTGCCAAAGAGGTCGTCGGGCTGGATGACGAGGCCGTCGTAGGAGCGCCAGTGGTCGGCATAGCCGATGCCGACCTGTAGCGTACCGAGCTTGCGGAGGGACTCGGCCTTGGTGGCGGGCGTCATCCAGGTGAGGCGCTCGAGCCGGGTGCGGAAGGCGGTGAGGAGGTTGGCGACCATCTCTTCGACCTTCGCCTTGTCGGC
>PLOU01000117.1:0-1904 GCA_003142235.1 Granulicella sp. | reverse complement strand
GGCGACGAGCGCGGCCTCGCCGGCGATGGCGGTGGGTTGCCAGACGATGAAGCTTGTCTGTTGGGCGAGATCGCCGGCGGCGAAGTAGGCGGACCAGTCCAGGCCGGGGGCGTTTGTGGCGAAGTCGGCGGCCTGCCAGACGTTGTTGGCCTTCTTGATATTCTCGTCCTCGGCGAGCGAGATGTGCTTTGCGGCGATGGCGGTTTCCAGCGCGAGGATGGCCTGGGCGCGGGTGGTAAGGCTCTCGCTCGATGAGTCGTAGCCGGCGAGCTGGAGCATGGCGGCGATGTGCTGCACATACTTCTCGCGAATGTCCTTCANNTAGTGGTCGGGATCGTTGAAGCCGGGGGCGATCCAGACGCCGAAGAGGTTGGGGGTGTGGAAGTTGGTGTTGTTGAGGGCGTCGACGTCGGCGCGCAGGGTGTGGCCGAGGGCTGTGGCGAGCTCGCGCTGGTTGGCGATGGCGGCGATCTCGGCGAGGTGCGGCTGGAGCGCGGCCAGGCCGTGCGCGTCGATGGCCTTCTCGTCCATATAGGAGGCGTAGAGGTCGGCGATCTTTCGCTTCTCGGTGCCGGGGGCGGAGTTGGACTTGGCTGCCTCCTCGATGAGGGTGGCGACGCGCTTGTTGACGATGTCGGCAAGCAGCGAGAAGCCGGAGATGCCGGTGCGGTCGGCGGGGATTTCGGTGTGGGCGATCCAGGTGCCGTTGGCGTAGTGGTAGAAGTCGTCGCCGGGCTGGATGGAGGTGTCCATCCGCGAGGCATCGATGCCGTGGATGCTGGGCGCGGCGGGCTGCTGGGCGAGCGAGCTAACGGAAAGGAGGGCGATGGCGGCGAGGAGGGAATGCTTGCGGGTCATGCGATGGGTTTCCTGACTTCGGTCTTAAGGTTGTAATGCGCTAGTGTGCTATCTAAGAAGTTATTGACATAATTCAACCCTTGCTAACGGGCCGATGCAAGGGAAAAAGCTAAAGTTCATGGGGAAAAAGCTTCGAAATGTTGTGGTTTGGCGTAGATCGTTGGGGTCCTTCGACTCGATGCGCTCGCTCAGGATGATGGGACCGTTCGCTTCCTGAATGTTGATCGGTACGAACTTCACGAGCTTGTGCATCCAATCCGGCCAAAGGTACTCCATTCACCGGCATTGTGACGTGGCGCTACGCCGATACCGGTGCGCTGATTCAGGCAGGCACGTCGAACGCAGGCTCGGCTCGACTCGTTGGGTGGCCGATCTTGTCACTTCACAGTGATGGTAAACGTCTCAGTGCTCTTGCACCCGCTGGAGTTGGTGTAAGTGGCCAAATATGAGTCGGTGCCCACGGTCAACGGGATGCTATTGATTTGACGCGAGGTAGATTTATATCCGCTGGGACCGGTCCAGCTCCATGCTCCGCCGCTGGTTGGCTCGGGACCAAGGTCAACAACCGTAGAGGGTGAGCTTACGGTTACGCTGGATTCCTTAGTCCAGGTTGAGTTCACATAGATGTACGGAACGATCGGCGTGGGGCTGCAACTGATCGTCAAGGCAATGGTTGTGCTGGCGGTCAGACTGCCGGAGGTTCCTTTGATGGTAACCGTCGCACTGCCGAGGGTGGCCGAACTGCTTGCCGTAAGCGTAAGCACGCTGGTTCCGGTGGTGGGGTTGGTACCGAACGTTGCGGTGACGCCGCTGGGCAGGCCGGACGCAGCCAGAGTTACGCTGCCGGTGAATCCGTTAAGCTTGGTCACCGTGAGGGTGGATGTGCCAGAGGAGCCTTGAACCACGGTCAGCGAAGCAGGCAACGCGCCCAGGGTGAAGCTCGGCGCGGGATTGACGGTCAGCACAACCGTGGCCGTGGCCGTCGTATAGTCAACCGTGTTGGTTGGCGTAAAGGTCGCGGTCAGCGTCTGCGATCCCGCGGACAG
>PLOU01000207.1 GCA_003142235.1 Granulicella sp. | reverse complement strand
GCGGGCGTCGCGTCGTTGACAGCGCAGTACGCGGCGCTGCATGAGCAGTCGAGAGCGGCGGCGACGACGATTGGGGATGAGAATGCAGGCGCGGCGGCCAATGGCGCTGCGCAGCCGGATGCAGCGGCGGGCTCCGGCGCGAAGGGCAAGCTGGCGAGAATGGCGCGCGTGCATGAGCTGGCACAGATCCAATCGATCCTGGAAGACCGGCTGGACACGGAGAAGCAGCTCTCCACGGTCTATGAGAAGTGGATTGCGCAGATCGGTTTGCAGCACCGGATTGTGCTGCACCTGGTCCTGCAGTCGATGGCGGGAATTGCGGCGCTGCTGCTGGGTGCGGTGCTGGTGTGGTGGCTGGTGCAGGCGTTGCTGGACCGCGCCGTGGACCGCTCCGTTGTGGACGCGCGAAGCATACATACATTGCGCACGGTTGTCAGCCTGGCTATCGAGGTGGTGACGCTGCTTCTGGTGCTGCTGTTCGTCTTCGGCGCGCCCAACCAGATGCCGACCATCCTGGGACTGTGTGTGGCGGGCCTGACGGTGGTCTTTCAAAACTTCATCCTGGCGTTCTTCGGCTGGTTCATGCTGATGGGCCGCAACGGGGTCCGCGTGGGCGACTGGGTGGAGATCAACGGCGTGGCAGGCGAGGTCGTCGAGGTCGGGCTGTTCCGCACCACGCTGCTGGAGACGGGCAACGGGACGGACAAGGGACATCCCACCGGGCGGCGCGCCAGGTTCCTCAACAGCTTTGCGGTGACCGGCCAGTTCTTCAACTTCTCCACCACTGGCCAGTGGATGTGGGACGAGATCAGCGTGAATGTGCCGGAGGGCGAGGGGTCGTACCAGACCATCGAGGCAATCCACAAGGCAGTGCTGCAGCAGACGGAGAAGGACGCGATGCTGGCGGAGACGGAGTGGAAGGGCGTCTCCAGGCAGCATGTGCTGGGACAGCTCTCGGCCGCGCCGTTGGTGAACCTGCGCCCGGCAGCTTCTGGGATCGACATCCTGGTACGCTATGTGACGCGCGCCAAAGACCGCTTCGAGATGCGCAACAAGCTGTACCAGGCTGTGATCGAGCTGCTGCATAAACCTGCTGGCGCGGCAGCGGTCGGGGGAGTGCGGAAATAGGGAGAAGCAACTGGTTCGCAACCGGGTGGCCCTCCACCACGGAGGGCGCGACTCGCAGTGGCCGCCTCGCCGCCGGAGCGTCGCTGGCGACCGCACCCTCTTCCTCGCCCCCGAAACCCCCGCCACCGGCCTCATGCGCTGCTCAGCCGCATCCAGTAGCCCACACACCCGCCGTCCTTCTCACGCACACGTCGTCATTCACTCACATACGCCGTTATTCTGGCGTAGCCAGAATCTCTGTATTTGTACTACCGGCGGGCGGATGGCCCGCTCACGGAATTATTTAGGGTGGTCATTCATGCGCGTAGTTTGCGCACGAGTGGGTCCACGTAGCCCCACCCATCACGAGAACGCCGCGATGAATGGGGCGCCCGGCCAATCCCAAGATATATTACTGTCCAGTCTCACTGGCTACTGGAGACATTTTTCGCACGACATTAGTCATTGCTGCGACCATGGACCCCACATCGCTGATATTCAAAGGTAAGACGAGGGTATTGCCCGCTTTTGCAAGCTTTCCAAACTCGGGGATGTACTGTTCGGCAACTCGAAGCTGCACAGCCTCAAACCCGCCCGGACTTTTAATAGAATTTGCAACTAGCTGAATCCCTTGAGCTGTTGCTTGCGCGACCGCAAGGATCGCGGCAGCTTGACCTTCGGCTTGGTTAATCTGCTGCTGTTTATATCCCTCAGACGCCTTGATGACTTTCTGCTTGTCACCTTCAGCAGCATTGATAACAGAGTCGCGTACGCCTTCGGACTGGAGTATTACAGAACGTTTCTCGCGTTCCGCTCGCATCTGCTTTTCCATTGCCGCTAACACATCCTGAGGCGGCGTAATGTTTTTAATCTCATATCGCAATACCTTCACGCCCCATGCTTCGGACGCCTTGTCCAGTTCCGTTACAAGTGCGATGTTAATATTCGTTCTCTCCTCGAAAGTCCGGTCCAGTTCAATCTTGCCAATTTCACTTCGTAGTGTCGTCTGGGAGAGTTGCGTTATAGCAAATTCAAAACTGGAAATTCCATACGATGCATTCTTCGGATCGAAAACCTTGAAATACAGAATGCCATCGACTGCAACTTGTACATTATCGCGAGTGATGCAGATCTGTTCCGGAATTTCCATAGCTCGTTCTTTAAGTGTTTGCCGATAACGAATAACATCCATAAAAGGCAACAGGATGCAGAAACCCGCACCCAGCGTGGAGTGGTATTTGCCCAGACGTTCAACAACATACGCACTTTGCTGTGGAACAACTACAGCCGTCTTGGCAAGCAGGATAAGTACGAAGACGGCAAAGATTAGAGCGATGACTAAAGAAATGGGCATACTCCCCCTAAGAAGTAGTTGAATTCGGTTGAACTGCATCTGCGTCAGAGTTTACAGAGAGCGGGCAAACCTCCAGGGCAATGCCGATACTGCGCACAACCCGACATCGCTGACCCATTGCCAAATCGCTAGGGCCAAGGTTGCGAGCGCTCCAAGTGGTGCCTCTCATTTGTACCTGTCCCTTGGTATCTAGAGAAATGTTTTCAGCCGCTATCGCAATCTGACCGCTGAGGTCGTCAATATCCGGCAAGCTGGAATGTGGCCTGAATCTTTGGACTAATTTGGGACGGAATAGGATGGCGGAGGTGAGCGATATGCTTGAGAATAGCAGCCACTGCAACCACGCCGGACCGCCTAAACCAAGTCCAGTTATAGCACCGATAATAATAGCGGTGCCTCCGAAGAATACAAAGTAAAAGCCGCCTGCTCCCGACAACTCAACAATAAGCAAGGCAAAGCCGAGTATTACCCATATCCACCAATCCACTTTTCACCTGACCTTGTAAAACGAGATAGCAATATTCGTGAAGAGGCTCAACGGTGCCTGCCATACGATTCATCTGAGATGATTTGGACAATTCGATGCGCCACGAAGTCTATATCCTTCTTTCTACTATGTAAAGGCTAAGCAAAGCGTTTTTTTAGACAGGCCCAAGGCCGGGTGCCCCAGGTCTCGATTCTGAGACCTGGGATCGCTGGTATAGGCACGCGAATCGCCTTGACAGCAGCGGTATAATGAATACAAGGGCAAGCATCTGCCAGCGTCGTGCCGGAGGGGGACTCGGGCCGGATCTGGCGCAGACCAAGCTCCAGATTTCAGCAAGCCAAGTCCAGACTTAGTCCAGACTTTTCCACCCCTAGTCCAGACTTAGTCCAGACTTAAGTGCTTTAGAAGGGAGACTTTAGGACTTTTGATGAATATATCCCCCTATGCTGTCGCAGGATTCTTCGGAACCTACGCGCTGGCGTCTTTGGCGGAGGCTAGCTTTTCTTCCGCCTGGCTGGTCATGGCGTTGGCGTAGTCGTACTTCGATGCGTCGTCGCCTGCCTCCTGCCACATCTTCTCGCCCTCGGCCAGCTCCTGTTGGGCTTCGGCTGTGTCGATCTCGCTGGGAAGCACCGCAGTCTCGGCCAGAATCGTAACCCGCTCGGGAAGCACCTCGACGAATCCCCACGCGACGAAGAACTTCTGGTCGCCCGACGTGCCGCCGTGCAGCCGCACCTCGCCCGCGCCCAGCTCCGAGAGCAGCGGCGCAGCGCCGTAGAGCGCCTCCAGATAGCCGGAGCTGGACGGCAGCTCCACCGACTCCGCCGTGGCATCCAGCAGCAGCCGGTCCGGGCTCACCAGCCGCACCGCCAACAACCCCGAATTCGCAACCGCGTCAGCCATCGCTCGCCTTCAACTAACAACCAACAACCTGCAACGAACAACCGTCTTCAAGCCGTCTGCTTCATCTTCTCTGCCGCGGCCTGCACGTCCTCGATGCTGCCCTTCAGATAGAACGCCTGCTCGGGGATGGCGTCGTGCTTGCCTTCGATGATCTCCTTGAAGCTGCGCACCGTCTCCGCGACCTTGACGTACGCGCCGGGAATGCCGGTGAAGACCTCAGCAACGTGGAAGGGCTGGGATAGGAAGCGCTGGACTTTACGGGCTCGCGCGACAGTAGTCTTGTCTTCCTCGGAGAGTTCGTCGATGCCGAGGATCGCGATGATGTCCTGCAGGTCTTTATAGCGCTGCAGAATCTTTTTCACGCCCTGCGCCACGTCGTAGTGTTCCTGGCCGACGATGCGCGGCGAGAGAATGCGCGAGGTGGAAGCCAGCGGATCGACCGCCGGGTAGATACCCAGCTCCGACAGTGGCCGCGAGAGCACGGTGGTCGCGTCCAGGTGAGCGAATGTCGTCGCCGGTGCTGGATCGGTGAGGTCGTCGGCGGGAACATAGACCGCCTGCACGGATGTGACCGAGCCCTTCTTGGTGGACGTGATGCGCTCCTGCAGCTCGCCCATCTCGGTGGCAAGATTGGGCTGGTAGCCGACGGCGGAGGGCATGCGGCCGAGCAGCGTGGAGACCTCGGAGCCCGCCTGCGTGAAGCGGAAGATGTTGTCGATGAAGAGCAGCGTGTCCGCGCCCTCGTAGTCGCGGAAGTGCTCCGCGACGGTGAGGCCGGTAAGCGCAACGCGCAGGCGCGCACCCGGAGGCTCGGTCATCTGGCCATAGATCAGCGTGGCCTTCGACTTCTGGAACTCGGTGAGATTGATGACGCCCGACTCCTGGAACTCGATCCACAGGTCGTTGCCCTCGCGCGTGCGCTCGCCCACTCCGGCGAAGACGGAGAAGCCGCCGTGCTTGGTCGCCACGTTGTTGATGAGCTCCTGGATGATGACCGTCTTGCCCACGCCCGCGCCGCCAAAGAGGCCGATCTTTCCGCCCTTGAGGAACGGCTGGATCAGGTCGATGACCTTGATGCCGGTCTCGAACATCTCCTCGCTGGTGGACTGCTCGTCGAAGGCGGGCGCCGGGCGATGGATGGGCATGTGGAACTCGGACGTGATGGGGCCCAGCTCGTCCACCGGATCGCCCAGCACGTTCATCACGCGGCCCAGCGTTCCGCGGCCCACGGGAATGGTGATCCCCGCGCCGGTGTCGATGGCCTTCATGCCGCGCACCATGCCATCGGTGGGCGCCATGGCGACGCAACGCACGCGTCCCTCGCCCAGGTGCTGCTGCACCTCGACGATCACGGACATCGGCTTGGGCACAACAAAGCCGTCGCTGACGATGCGCAGCGCCTGATAGATGGGCGGCATCGTCTTCTCTTCGAACTGCACATCAACGGCCGGCCCGCTGATCGAAATCACTCGTCCAATATTCTCTGCCATAGTCTCTTCGTTCCTAGTTCCTTCTGTACGCAATAACGCGAAGCAAAACTAAAACCATTGCACGAATTATTGCGCCGCTGCTCCGCTGACAATTTCGATTATTTCCTTGGTAATCGCAGCCTGACGCAGACGGTTCATGGTGAGGCTCAGGCTGTCGATCAAATCTTCCGCGTTCTTGGTGGCCGCGTCGGTGGCCGTCATGCGCGCGGCGTGTTCCGCGGCCGCCGACTCCAGCAGCGCATGAAAGATCTGCGTGGTGACATACTGCGGCATCAGGCTGCGGAACAACTGCTCCGGCGCCTGGTCGTAGATGTAGTCCACCTCGGCGGTGCCGAACTTCGCCTCTGACTCGGCAGCCTTGTCTTCCATCTCGAATACCGAGACGCCTGCGCTGCTGGCAGCCAGCGCCGCAGCCTCGCGCTGCTCCTGGGTCATCTCCTCGGCCGCGGTAATCTCTCGCGCGCCCAGCTTGCGGATGGGCAACAGCTTCTCCACCACCAGGCGCTGCGAGATCACGCTCTTGAACTCGTTGTAGACCAGGTAGACCGAATCGATCTCCGCGCGCTGATAGCGCTCGATGATGGAACGGACCATCGCCGACACGTCGTCGAAATCCACCCGCAGCAGCAGGCCGGGATGCTCCGCCACCACCTCGATCGGCTGCGCGCGATGGCGCACCACATCGTAGTGGGTGGAGAGGTCGTTGTCGTAGTGCTGCTCGGTCTTCTCGTAGTTGGCCGCCGCAACCTTCTTTTTGTAAAGCGCGATCGCCTTCTTGCCCACCGGCTCCAGATCGATGGTCTGGCCCAGCGCGCGCCGCTGGTCGATGAAGCGCTGCGCCGCCTTGCCGATGTTGGCGTTGAACGCCCCGGCAAAACCCTTGTCGCCCGCGATCACAATCGCCAGCACGTTTTTCTCTTCGCGCTCCACCAGAAGCGGATGCAGAATCTCGCCCGTCTGCTCGTTGTAAAGGTCCGTCCGGCGCACCAGCGACACCAGCACAGTGGCCAGCATCCGGGCATACGGCCGCGCCCGCATGGCGCGGTCCTGCGCGCGCCGCAGCTTGGCCGCCGACACTATCTTCATGGCCTTGGTGATCTGCCGCGTGT
>PLOU01000108.1:749-8618 GCA_003142235.1 Granulicella sp. | reverse complement strand
CCGCGATTGACCTCATGCACCTCAACTCCGCGGCTCGCCAGCCACTCGTCGCTGACCAGAATGTTCGCGCGCGAGGCGTTGCGCCCCAGCGTAATTACCGGCGGATGCTCCAGCAGCAGCAGCGTGTCGCCGATGAGTTCCTGCTTGCGCGCCGCGATGACGCGCCGCTGGATACCGAGCGCTTCAGCGTAGGACACGCGACCGAGAGAGAGCACGTGAAGCAACATGGCTGACGGACCTGACCGGAATCTGCAAACTCTGCTGCGGGCCGAGCCGCTGCTATTCGAGCTTCCAGACGCCGTGTTGGCGAAGGGCGGCGTACATCGCATCGGGAGCGAGATCGGGGCCGCAGGGCCAGGTGACAGCGCCAAGTTCGATGCGGGCCTCTGCGAAGCGGGCGGGATTGGCCAGGGCAGCGAAGACGCCTGCGTTGGGCGAGTGAACCAGCGCCGACATCTCGACCGTACCTGCGGTGCCGTCGAAGAACTTGACGGAGAGCCGGTAATCCCTGTCGGCGCACACCTCTGCCACATCGTCAGGATGATCGCAGACGATGGGCGGGGTCAGGGCAGGGGTGAGATCTGCAATGGCTGCGACTTGATTTCGCATAGTCTCCAGTCCTCCATCAATTCGGCTTGATGTTCCGTGGCCCATTCGAGCACCAGACGTTCAGCGATGCGCGGCAACCCGCCTGTGAGGACACTCAAACTTTGGATGCCAACGGTCGCCTTGTATCCAGAATAACGCACATGAAAATGCGGCGGAGCGTGGTCGTTCCAGTACATTTGGACAAGAATGCCGTAAAAGTTAGAAATCGTCGGCATAGGCTATAGCTCCATGGAGTGCTCGTTTACCAATTCTCTTTGCGCGTGCTCATACCCCTGCGGTCTCACGAGCCGTTCTAGGGCGTGGACTTCAATTTAGCAAAGTCGGGGTGTGCTGGATTAAGTTGATATTCGCCCATATCTAGGGAGTTTTTATGAGTCTCGATCAGCTTGGAAGTATACTCAAGGAATCTTGAAACGGGATATTGCCCCATATCTCCCAGGCCTCTAGCTCGAACGCCCACCGTGCTGTTCTGTTGCTCGCGATCTCCTACCACCAACGTAAATGGCACCTTCTGCAATCCGAAGTCGCGGATCTTGGCGTTCATCTTCTCGTTGCGCGCATCGAGTTCCACACGCAGCCCGGCGGCTTCGAGACGCGATTTGACTTGCTCCGCATAGGCCAGGTGCTTGTCGCTGCTGATGGGAACGAGTCCGACCTGCACCGGCGCGAGCCAGAAGGGAAACGCCCCGGCGTAATGCTCGATCAGCACGCCGAAGAAGCGTTCTACAGATCCGAACAAAGCCCGATGCACCATCACCGGCTGATGCAGTTCGCCGTCCTCGCCCTTGTACTCCAGCTCGAAGCGCGCGGGCAGGTTGAAGTCGAACTGCACGGTGGAGAGCTGCCACATGCGGCCCAGCACATCCACCAGCTTGATGTCGATCTTCGGCCCGTAGAACGCGGCCTCGCCGGGGATGGTGCGGAAGGGAATCGCGCGCCGCTCCAGCGCGTGCCTGAGCGAGTCGGTGGCCTGGTTCCAATGCGCGGCCTCGCCGGTGTAGTCCTTCGGCTTTGTGGGGTCCCAGGTTGATAGCTCGACTTTGAACTCCGAAAAACCAAATGTTTTCAGCACCGACTGCGCGAAGTCGATGCACGCGACCACCTCGTCCTCGATCTGCCCCGGCGTGCAGAAGATGTGCGCGTCGTCCTGCGTGAATCCGCGTACGCGCAGCAGGCCGTGCATCGTGCCCGAGCGCTCGTAGCGGTAGACGTTGCCCAGCTCGGCGTAGCGCAGCGGCAGGTCGCGATAGCTGCGCGGGCTGCTCTTGTAGATCAGAATGTGGCCGGGGCAGTTCATCGGTTTCAGCCGGTACTCCGCATCGTCCAGCTCCATCGGCGGGTACATGTTCTCGTTGTAGTAGCCCTCGTGCCCGCTGATCTTCCACAGCTCACGGCGCATGATGTGCGGCGTGAAGACGAGCAGGTAGCCGCGACGGATACATTCTTCGCGCATCCAGTCTTCCATCGTCTTGCGGATGAGGCCGCCCTTGGGGTGCCAGAAGATGAGCCCCGCGCCGGCGACCTCCTGAATGCTGAAGAGGTCGAGTTGACGACCCAGTACGCGGTGGTCGCGCGCCTTGATCTCCTCCAGCCGCTTGAAGTGCGCGTCTAAATCTTTGCTCGAAAAAAACGCCGTGCCGTAGATGCGCTGCAGTTGCTGGTTCTTCTCGTCGCCCAGCCAATACGCGCCCGCAATGGAGGTGATCCTGAAGGCCTTCACCCGGCCCGTGGAGGGAAGATGCGGGCCGCGGCAGAAGTCGGTGAAGCCGCCGTTCTTGTACAGCGAGATTGCGTCGCCGGGCTGAGTGAACTTCTCGATGAAGTAGACCTTCATGAAGTCGCCCTGCGCGGCGTAGTCCTTCAGCCCTGCCTCGCGCGGCTCTTCCACGCGCACGAACGGCTCGTCGCGCGCGACAACCTCCGCCATTCGCGCTTCGATGGCAGCCAGGTCGGCCTCGGTGAACGGCGTCTCGCGGTAGACATCGTAAAAGAAACCGTTCTCCGTCGCCGGCCCGTGGCCGAGCTTGGTCTCGGGAAACAGCTCCAGAATGGCGGTCGCCATCACATGCGCGGCGGAGTGGCGCAGCACCTTCAGCGCGGCCTCGTCGGCCTCCTTCAGCAGCCACAGCTCCACGTCTTCGTTCAGCGGCGCCGCGAGGTCCACCAGGCGAGTGCCGTCGTCACTGGCACCGCCCGCGCCGTACATCGTGGCTTCGGAGTCCGAGTCGGTGTCGGTCGCGGAATCGGGTGCCCCATTCGTGACAGTCTCACCGTCACGAGTGGGATTCGCCGCAGCCAGCGGACGGATGCGTGCGATCACGACCGCGGCGGCCAGCCGGGGCGAGATGCTGGTGGCGATTTCTAGGGGAGTAGTCCCGCGCGCAACCTCGCGCCGTGACCCGTCGGGAAGCTGAATTCGAATCTGTTCTGTGCTCACATATTACAGAATACTTCGTTCCGCGGCTTCTGACAGCAGGAGCGTTCAGCACCCGCGGCGAAAGATGTCTGGGGGCGGCGTGAATCGCCGAAGACTTTGGCAGGAGCCGATGGCTTTGGCAGGATGATTGCGGCAATGTTGCTGCGCGCATCAAAAAACCGAAGAGGAGCGGGCGCGCCCGTTTGGCGACTCTCCCGCTTCTCTCCACTTTTTGAGACCGATCTATGCGGCCTGACTGTTCTGCTCGGTCGACGGGGGTATCGTCCGCAGAGTCATGCGATTGGCCTTCGCCCACACATGTCCCCGCCAGATGCCGATGAGGGGAGCAACCGCAACGATAACAAACGCCAAGGCTACCGCATACCGCATAGCAAATTCTCCTTATGTGACCTCGGCAGTTTGGGGCCGGGCCGGAACGGTGAGGACCAAAAAAATGGTTGGGCCTGTACCCGTATTCACCGTCGCACACTACTTGTACTATCGACAGGGAGAACGCCTCTCGCTATCCCACCTTCGGTCTTTCCGCGAACGTTCGCGGTACCTCCGTGACACTTTTGTGCTATCCCAAGCGCGCCGAGGTTCATGGCCTGCCCGTTCACACCATCCGATGCGAGAGAATGGAGGAGGAGAGGTTTTCTTGCTGACTGCTGGTTGAGCGGATGGAAACATTCAAAGGCACACCAGACCCCGATCCGATGCAGTGCAATCGAATGCAAATGAGGATGCGGCTTTGAGCGGTCCGGAAGAAACAACTGGCGCGGGCACGGAGGCGGTAGAGTCGCCCGAGGCGGTGGAACTGCGCGTCGCAGGCCGCGCATCGCATGCGTGGCGGGCGCTGCGCCATCGCAACTTCCAGCTCTTTGTCGGCGGCCAGAGCATCTCGCTGATCGGCACCTGGATGACGCGCGTGGCCACCGGATGGCTGGTCTACCGCCTCACCGGATCGGCGCTGCTGCTGGGCACCGTCAGCTTCGCCGGGCAGATTCCCACGTTTCTTCTCGCCCCCTTCGCAGGCGTCTGGGTGGACCGGCTCAACCGCCAAAAAGTCCTGGTGTGGACGCAGACGCTGGCCATGGTGCAGTCGCTCGCTCTGGCCGCGCTGACGCTCTCCGGCCGGGTGACGATCCATTGGATTCTCGTGCTCAGCGCGATGCAGGGAGTCATCAACGCATTCGACATGCCCGGCCGCCAGGCCTTCCTGGTGCAGATGGTGGAGGACCGGCGCGACCTGGGCAACGCCATCGCCATCAACTCGTCGATGGTCAACATGGCGCGGCTCATCGGCCCGTCGCTGGCCGGAATGCTGATTGCCGTCAGCAACGAGGGCTGGTGCTTTCTGATCGACGGCATCAGCTACCTGGCCGTCATCGCGTCCCTGCTGATGATGCACGTTCACACCCCCACGGTGAAGCGCGCAGTCACATCCATGCTGATCGAGCTGAAGGAGGGCTGGACGTACGTCTCGCAGTTCGTGCCCATCCGCACCATTCTGTCGCTCTTCGCGGTCATCAGCCTGATGGGCATGCCCTTCGTGGTGCTGATGCCGATCTTCGCGGCGCGCGTGCTGCATGGCGGCCCACACACCTTCGGCTTTCTGATGGGCGCCATGGGCACTGGCGCGTTGGTGGGAGCGTTGCTGCTGGCCGCGCGTCGCAGCGTGCTCGGGCTGGGGCGCAAGATCTCCGTCTCCAGCGCGGTCTTCGGCGCGGGACTGATCGGCTTCGGCCTCTCGCACACATTCTGGCTGTCGATGGGGATGATGCTGGTCGCCGGCTTCGGCATGATGCAGGGCATGGCCTCCAGCAACACCATCATCCAGACCATCGTCAGCGAAGACAAGCGCGGCCGCGTGATGAGCTACTACACCATCGCGTTTGTGGGCATGGCACCCTTCGGCAGCCTGCTGGCCGGGACCATGGCGCATTGGTTCGGCGCGCCCTTGACTGTGATCCTGAACGGGGCCACCGTGATACTCGGCGCGGCGTGGTTCACCACTCGCCTGCCCGCCGTGCGCGCAGCCATCCACCCAATCTATCGCGAGATGGGAATCCTGCCCGTCGAGGTGGTCAGCGGAATGACCGCCGGCGGCGCAAGCTGAATAATCTCTGCACAAGTCCAAGTTTGAAAGGGACGGGCTTCAGCCCGTCCGTAAGCGCCGCAAAATCAAGAGGGCTTTAGCCCCTGAGGGAATGCTAAACACTTGTTCAGTCCTCCCCTGACAGGTTGCGCGATTCGTCCCCCGATGAGCAAAAACAGCTCTACCATTCCTCCGTATGCAGAATCGGCATCAGACATCTTGTGTCCCTCGGTCGCAGCAAGCCAGGGAAGAGTCAGGCTTGCAATCCGCAGGCACGGGAGAGCATCACCATGCACAGCAATCGCGAAGATCAGCCCGAAGAGCCGGACTTTACGCCGACGTACAAGGAGGAATCGCATAAGCAACCTTACTGGAAGCGCGCTCATCTGGATTGGCGCGTCTGGGTCGCCGCCTTCTTTATCTTCGCGGCCATCGCCGTCTATGTCTGGACCGTCGATCTTTCGGTGGTGCCCCGCGTCTGAGTGAACAAAGCCGCAGTGGCTGCCCCATCCTTGCGGAGTACTTGTTCTTGCCGCAAGGGTGGGATCGAACAAATTCACTCGGCCAGAGACCTAAGAGCTGCGCGCTTCCAGCAGAGAATTCACCTTCGCCATCACCTGAAACGCATCTGCGACGTAGACCACGTCGGCCTTGCCGCGCGTCCATCCGCAGTTCGGGTCTAGGCTGATGGCGCGCCGCTCCCCGATGAAGCGCCAGCCCACAACATGCGGCTCCTCGCCGTGGCAGCAGGTCGAAAGCCCCTTGGCGTGGCGCGGCGTCGCTCCAGTCTGCCCAATCTGGTTCATGTGCGTCAGGAAGGGAAGCACCGATTGCTCCTCGCCCGGCCCCTCGGCCTTCTGGTCGGCCAGCGATTTGCTGCTTCCCAACGACGCGCCGCTGAGGCGCAGGAACGCGAGAATCAGTTCTCCGGCCTCGGCCACATGGATCTGCCCGTCGGGCTGCTTCTTGGTCCAGCCGGCCCCCGCGACAAAGAGCAGCCGCGCGTTCGGGCGGATCGTCTGAGCATCGCGCATCGGCGAGCGCAAGCCTTCAACCGTTGTGCGCGCAGCAGGCAGAGTGACCGCGACCGCCTCAACCTGCGCGGCACCAGACTCACCCTCAAACGCCGCATGAGTCCCCGCGTCCAGCAGCAGGAACCACGGGCGCGCCTCGCGGCTGATGGTCGCCTCCACGCGTTGGCGATAGAACCAGCGCGTCGCATCCACGCCGTCGTTGCTGGAAAGAGATGTAATGTGCGTATCGAGAAATCCGCCCAGCCGATGCGCCACTCCGGCGGCAACGCGCACAAATCGCGAGCTGCCCGGGGCCAGAACAATGCTGGCCTGCGCCGCGCGGCACAGCGCCTCGCATCCCGCGGCGTCTGTCGCGTAGCGCGGCTGCGCGAAGCCCTCACCAGAAATCGCGAGCAGACGCGCTCCGGTTGCCGCAACAGCGCTAGCCGCAACCGTCGCCGCTTCCGCGGAAGCGGCGCCAAGAACGCCGATGGTCAGCTTCGCCGTGTGTTGCTTCGCCAGCTCCACGCCCGCGCTCACCGCCTCCAGCGAAGCCTTCGTCAGTGCCGAGCCAGTTTCATCCACATGCGTCAGTACCAGAATCGTCTCCATTGTGCTCACTCCGCCCCGATCCATTCCACCAGCTCGCGCGCGATCTCGTCGGCTGTCATGTTCTTCTCGATGCGCGTCTCGCGCTGCTGTTTGGGCAGGTTGACCGAGACGTAGCGCAACCCATTGGCCGCCAGCGTCACCGCCTTGGCCTTCTGCAACGCGGGCATAATGCCGCGCATATTCGCCATGCCGGTCTGCGGATTGTTGCGCGGCTCGGCGAGATTTCCCGTCGCCCATCCCAGCACGGCGGGCGTGCCCGCGCACACCGAGACCTGGTGCCTGCCGCCCTCCACGCGCTCCAGCACCTCGAACGATCCATCGTCGCGCAGCGTGATCTGGTCGACGCCCTGAAACTGGTCGCTGATCCCCAGCCTCTCGCCTACAAGTTGCAGCGTCACGCCTGCCCCGCGCGTCGCCGACTCCCATCCGCCGAAGAGCAGCAGCCGCTCGCGGTCCAGCCCCGGCAGCGCCGCGATGGCCTCTGCCAGCGCGGCCGCCGTCGAGTGCGCGTCGGGAAATCCGCCAATCGGCCCGTCGACAGGCACAAGCTCGAACGCCGCCTTCTGCCCCACCGTCATCATCACCTGTTGCAGCTTGGCCTTGGGGCCCAGGCTCACCAGCCACAGCTTGCTGCCAGGGTTCTTCGCCACCAACTGCGCCGCTTCGTACAGCGCGCACGCCGCCCACGGATCGAGCACCGCCGGCAAAACTATCTCATTCTTCAGCCCCGGCCCATTCGGCCCGGTCACCGGCTCCAGAGTCTGTAGCGGATCGGGAACGATCCCCGCGCAGACCACGATTTGCAATTCTTGTGCCATGAAACCTTCCTTGCCTGAAAGAGTGCGTAGACTTTTTTCTGATGGCGTAGCGAATATCGCTTAAACAAAATGCGAGATTCTTCACTTCGCTCAGAATGACAATTTTATCTCTCTGCGCGAAGAATCAGTTCTCCGCCGAGTGGAGTCCACCTGCGCCGGCGCGGAACTCGATGTTGGCGTGCTCGCCGTCGGTCGTGTGGGCGCAGTTCCACAGGCACGCGCCGCAGTGCACGCACTTCTCGCGCTCGAAGGCGATCGCACCCTCCGCGCCCTGCGTGATGGCCTGCCCGGAGCACATGGCGA
>PLOU01000108.1:0-713 GCA_003142235.1 Granulicella sp. | reverse complement strand
CCGAGTTGCGCCTCCAGCGCCAGTCGCGCGGCCTCTGCGGGTTCGACTCCCGTGTCCTTGTGCGGCGAGAAGCGATGGATCTGCTCCTGCGCCGACGAAATCGTTCCGCCCAGAGAGAGCTTCCCGCGCGTGAGTCCAGCCAGAGCCATGCCGATCATTCCCCGCACCAGGCCGCCGTGGAAACCGTTGCGCGCGTTCTTTGCCTCCTCGGCCTCGCGCTCCAGCGAGCTTGCGTGGCGCCGCGCAACGTAGGTGGCATAGAGGTTCGCCTGCGTGAAGGGCTTCTCCACGCGCAGCAGCTCCACCACCGCGTCGGCGAGTTGCACACCGGTCGTCCACGCCTCGTCCACGCCGGAGTTGGTAAGCATATTGGTGCTGCCCGATCCCTCGCCGATTCGCGCGAACCCGTCGCCGGTCAGGAACGGCTCTCCGTGCTTGCCGGACTCCTGCAGCGACTTCGCGCCCCAGGAGCGCAGCGTCCCGTCTTTGAGATAGCGCCACAGCGCGGGGTGCTGAATGTAGTGCTGCAAATAGCGGTAGGCCGTGCGCGATGGGTCGCCCATCCACGACGGGACGAAGATGCCGACGGAGACGAGGCGATCCGGATGCACATACAGGAAGCCGAAGATCTCCGGCTCGGGAAATCCGAAGGTATGCCACACGGTGCCCGGCTTCAGCGGCGAATCCTCCGGCAGCTCGACGACCATCTTCAT
>PLOU01000023.1:3253-12924 GCA_003142235.1 Granulicella sp. | reverse complement strand
GTCCGCGAAAACGTGGGCTTTAGCCCCAGGGATATGCCCCTTTTTCGCGACATCTAGCCTGTTTTTCGCAACCAATCCGATCCGTCAGACACTGCCAACCAGGCGCACGACCACACCCTCGTTCTGAGCGAGGATCCGCCTATCGCTCTCTCTCACCTTCAGCCACGCGGAGCCTATTGGTTCGCGAACTTCTCCGCGTAGTTCCCGAGCACAGGGACCTTCCACTTCTCGCCGCCGTACGCCTTCACGATGCACATGATCCAGCAGACAAACAGCACCAGGTCGCCCACGATGCCCACAATCCAACCCAGAATCGGGATGATCATCAGGAGCCCCAACGCAAAAGCGCACACCGCCAGGCAGATGCACTGGAATGCATGGAAGCGAATGAACGACCGCTTGTTGTAATCGGGCAGCACCAGAAACAGGATTGCCGGAATGATGGTGATGTAGGCCAGCGCGCCGGCCACATTGTCGGCCAACCCGCTGTCAGCGGCCGCTGCAGGGGGAGCAGATGAAGGTGCTTGAGGTTCTTCCATGGTGGACTCTCCGGACTGAATTGAGAAACGTACTTGCAATCGTCAACGGTTGAGCGGGGCCCAGGGGGAGTGACTGTCAATATACTCCCCGCGCTTGACTGGCCGTCAAGCGCCCCAAACGCCGTAGAATCCTTCCGAAACAGCCCGGCCGCTCAACCCGCTCGCCTTCGGGCCCACAATTCTGAAACCTGGGCCCCAGCCCAGCGTCTAAAATACACATATTCCCAGCGTAACCCGGACCCGATCGGACGACCCTCCTGAAACCATTGCTCGCTCTCAGTTTGCTCCTCGCCGCGACTAGCTCGGTCGCACAGACCGCCTCCAGTGCGGCCCTCCCTGACGCGCCCTCGCAGTTTTTCCTCAGCGCCTCCGCCGGTCAGGGCGCCGCCTCCCCGCCACCTGTACCCCAGGCTGATCGCGACGGCGACGGCAATCCTGTCCCGCTGGAGCATCAGCAGCCTAAGCGCATCCTCGGCTTCATGCCCAACTTCCGCTCCGTATCCGCCGGGGTCGCCCCGCACCCGCTCGGGTGGGGCTATAACCTCAACATCGCCACCCATCAGGCCTTCGACTACTCCAGCTTCGTCTTCCTCGGCCTGACCTCGCTCAGCGCAAAAGGCATGGACGAACACCCCGCCCTGGGAAAAGGCGCCTCCGGCTTCTACGCCTATACCTGGCGCGGATTCCTGGACAAGACCGACAACACCTACCTGAGCGCCTTCTTCCTGCCCAGCCTGCTCCATGAAGACACGCGCTTTTACGCCTTCGGCAGCCCTCACCATATCGCTACCCGCGCTCTATACGTCATCAGCCGCCAGGTGGTGGCTCGCACCTACGGGGGCCGCGACACCCCCAACATCGCCGGCCTCGGCGGCAAGGTCCTCACCCAGGTCGTCTCGCGCGAGTATTATCCGTCCTCCGCCACCGACTTTGGCGTGCTCGCGGAAAAGTTCGGTTTCTCCACCATGCGCGACGTCATCTTCTCCTCCATCCGTGAGTTTTACCCCGACATCGCCGCCCACTACATCCGCAAGCACCGCGCAAAAATAGCCGCACAGCAGGCTGCTGCGGCGACTGCCGGGCAACAGCCCTAATCTTCGCCCGCCAGCGGCCGCTTCTCGCGAACCGGGCTGCCCACTTCTGCCGGTCTGCCATCGCTGTTTGAAATTCCAACCGGCAAGCCATTGCCCCCGCCCCCCATTCCTGCGATACTTAAACGTGCCCCACACGCGTGGCCAATCAAAACAACTAAATTTGCGGAGGCGGAGATGTCAGCGAAATACATCTTTGTGACTGGCGGAGTTGTGTCTTCGCTCGGCAAGGGTCTCGCAGCAGCTTCCATCGGCTGCCTGCTGGAGGCGCGCGGCATCAAGATCAACCTGATGAAGTTCGACCCCTACCTCAACGTCGATCCCGGCACCATGTCTCCCTTCCAGCACGGCGAGGTCTTCGTCACCGACGACGGCGCCGAAACCGACCTCGACCTCGGCCACTACGAACGCTTCACCCACGCCAAACTCTCCCGCGACAACAACCTCACCACCGGCCGCATCTACGAGCAGATCATCACCAAGGAGCGCCGCGGAGACTACCTCGGCAAGACCGTCCAGGTCATCCCCCACGTTACCAACGAAATAAAAAACGCCATGCGCAAGGTAGCCGCCGACTGCGAGGTCCTCATCGTCGAGATCGGCGGCACGGTCGGCGACATCGAGTCCCTCCCCTTCCTCGAGGCCATCCGCCAGATGCGCCAGGACCTCGGCCGCGACAACACCCTCTTCGTCCACGTCACCCTCATCCCCTGGATCGCCGCCGCGCAGGAGTTGAAGACCAAGCCCACCCAGCACTCCGTCAAGGAGATGCTCTCCATCGGAATCCAGCCAGACATCCTGCTCTGCCGCTCCGACCGCGCCGTCCCCCGCGAGATGCGCGCCAAGATCGCCCTCTTCTGCAATGTGCAGGAGAACGCCGTCATCGCCGCCCGCGACGTCGCCAGCATCTACGAGGTCCCCCTCACCTTCGCCGCCGAGGGAGTCGACGCCCTCGTCCTCCAACTCCTCCGCATAGACGCCCCTGCCCCCAACCTCGCCAAGTGGCAGGACATCGTCCAGCGCGCCTACAACCCGCAGGACGAGGTCTCCATCGCCATCGTCGGCAAGTACGTCGAGTTCGAGGACAGCTACAAATCCCTCAAGGAAGCCCTCGTCCACGGGGCGCTCGCCCACAACCTCAAGCTCAAGGCCACCTGGGTCGAGGCCGAGGGACTGGAGACGCACGACCCGCCCATCGGCGACGCCCCCGGCAAGCCCAACCGCGACTACGAATCCCAGCTCTCCGGCTTCGACGGCATCCTCGTCCCCGGCGGCTTCGGCAAGCGCGGCATCGAGGGCATGTTGAACGCCATCCGCTACGCGCGCGAGTCCGCCACGCCCTTCTTCGGCATCTGCCTCGGCATGCAGGCCGCGTGCATCGAGTACGCGCGCAACGTCTGCGGCCTCGCCGGCGCCAACTCCGGCGAGTTCGACCCCGCCACCCCCCACCGCATCATCTATAAACTCCGCGAACTCACCGGCGTCGAGGAGATGGGCGGAACCATGCGCCTCGGCGCCTGGACCTGCCATCTCGAACCCGGCTCCCTCGCCGCCCGCGCCTATGGCACCACCGAAATCTCCGAGCGCCACCGCCACCGCTACGAGTTCAACCGCGAGTACGAGCCCATCCTCACCGGTGGCGGCCTCCGCCTCACCGGGACCACCCCCGACGCCACCTACGTCGAGATCGTCGAGATCCCCACCCACCCCTTCTTCCTCGCCTGCCAGTTTCACCCCGAATTCAAGTCCAAGCCCCTCGAGCCCCACCCCATCTTCCGCGACTTCATCGCCGCCAGCTACAAACACCGCGCCCGCGCCAATTCCCCCGCCGAATCCTCAGCAAGGATCACTGTCCCATTGCAGGTCTGAACCTGATTCCCCACGTCTTCATAACCAACCCAGCCCACGCCGTCACACCGCACGTCGTCATTCTGGCGAAGCCAGAATCTCCGTATTTGTCTTGTTCCGCTTAAGGGCACGGGTTCACAGGCTGCGGAAAAACTTCCGCTTTTACCTTTCGGAGGGAGCAGGGGGCTTTAGCCCCGGACCTTCTTCCAGAAGCGCAAATTACCCTTATTTTGTCTTACCGATGTTGATATTGTGGGTTTGATTCGCAACCGCACGCAAGAACATCACTTCAATATTATGACGCAACCTCTCCGACTTAATCTCATACAGGGACAGTCGAAAGGCAACATCTCGAAGATATGGTTTTTCCTTGCTTAGCTTTGGCCCGAACCGAAGGGCAACAGGTAGTCGCCGACCTAGTGTTTGCTTAACCTCAGTACGAAAGTTCGTGGCTTTACCAACGTACAGGATGCTTCCGGCAGAGTCATAGAGAATATACAGCCCCGCTGTTTCAGGTAGGGAATTCAAGTGTTCGGCGATTAGCACGATTTCCATACATGTTTGCACCTCCCACTCAAACGCATGTCGGACACAGGATGTTAAGACCTTCTTGCCCGGTTGAAGCCGACCGGTCAGATACGTGTTCATGTTTGCCGGGTGCTGTCCGCAAGCCTTGGCGAATTCGGCTTGATTGAGCCCCATCAGGCCTTGCAGCGTCTGGAGAAACTCGACATTTCTTGATTGTCTACCTTTAGTCATTCTTGGCGCATTAGCTTGCGTGACCTTCACTGGCATCGCACACATCCTCATCTTCGAGATTACGGCGTACATTCCGCCGCCTTGCCCTGCCGGGTGCCTCACTCATCGCGCCTTTGTCTCTCTCTATGAGCGGCGATCCGCGCCCCGCGCCAGCCTTCATTTCTCGCGGCTCTCCCGCAGTATCTCGTCGATAGCCCGCAATATCAGCGCGCGCATCGTTGTCCCTTCCGCGGCGGCACGACGTTTCAACTCCGCGTGAATCGCATCCGGAATGTCGAAAGTCACCCGCATTCGCTCAGCCTATCACTTCCCCTGTTTTCCCGCCCGTAGCCCCACCTCCGCATCCACAATCCGTCCCGCCACGTCCGGCTTCCCTCATCTCGCGAATCTCCACCGCCTCCTCGCCGAAACCCGCTTCCCCGCCACCCGGCGCCCTGATCTCGATCTTGAATCAGGCCTCAGGCGCGGCGAGCCGCGCGGCCAGGCGCACTGCAAAGGCCACCGCGAGCAGCGTCGAGTTCGCCTGCCCCGTCGTCGGAAACACGCTGGACGACGCCACATACAGGTTCTCAACTCCGTGCACCTTCAGTTCCGCGTCCACCACGCTCTGCGCGGGGTCGTTGCCCATCCGCGTCGTTCCCACCTGGTGGAAGCCATCCGTCGCCTGCGCGTAGACCCGCTCACGCAACTGCTCTGCCGGATACCAGTACTCCAGCCGCCCAATGCCATTCGCCCGCAGCGCCTCATCCAACACCGCGTGAGAGTCGATCACGCTCTGCACATCCTGCTCCGTAAAACGCAAATCGATGATGGCACGCGGCACGCCGAACGAATCCACTTCCTTGCCAATCGCGATGCGGCTGTCGCGGTGGGGAACCTGTTCCGCATGGTAGTGCAGCGCATACTTGCCGCCCCGATTGCGGACCAGAAAGCCCGGCTTCCCCGGCTTCGTGATGAATCGTTTGCAGATGATATCCAAGATGTCCTTCGCCCCGCGCGGCGCTCCCAGCACCGCGTTCCACAGATGCGCCGCCAGACGATACGGCCTTGGTCCGGTGTGGACCAGCCGGATCGCCTCGGGAAGCAGCACCCTGCCCGTCGGCGGAAAGGCAAGCGCCAGAAACACCGCGGAAAGCACGCCACTTCCATGGGAGGGGTCATAAAATGGCGGATTGTCCGGCCAAAACGCCGTATTCAACACCCCATGCCGTATCTGCGCGTCCGCAGTCAGCATGAAACGCCTGCGATGATATGCCCCACTGCCGTCCAACTTGAAATCCAGGTCCTCGATCGTCGACGGATCGTCAAAGCGAATGCTCGCAATCTTCCCTGAGATGTGCCCCATGTAGTAGCGGCCCAGCGGTCCATCCGCCCCGCCGAAGTGCTCCGGCCACTTCCGCTGCGCGCACAGCAGCAGCCGCGTCGTCTCCACGCCGCCCATCGCCAGCACAATGCGCCGGGCCTTCACTGTGCGCACCCCGCCCGGAACGCTCAGGCCCAGGCTCTCCACCCGCGCGCCGTTCGCGCTCAGGTTCAGCCCCGTCACCGTGCTCTTCAAGCTGAGCCGGATGCGCTGCGATGCCATCATCCGCGCGCGATGCTCCAGAATGATCTTTGCCTCGCGCGACCACCGCTCCACGCCATCCAACGTCAAACCATCGGTCAGTCTGCGTTTATATGGGATGGCAAAGACGTCGCTCCCGCACAGAAGATACTCGCTCGCGCGCTTATAAAATGGCCGAATCTCATCGTGCGTCACCGGCCAATGCGCATCGCCGACGAACTCCCGGTGCATCCAGTCGATCGCGTCAAAGGCGACGCAGCGACCGCCCCACGTCCACGATGTGCCGCCCAACGCCCGCGCCACCGCAAGCTCCATCGGCGCATGACGCTCAGCATCGACAATCTCGGCCCGCGAGGCCGCGCCGGCCGCGGCCTCCACCTCCCTGCCGCCCGACTCCAGCACCAGAACCTCGCAGCCATGCCGCTCAAACTCCAGCGCCAGCGCCATGCCCACCGGCCCCGTGCCCACAATACACAGGTCCCACACCTTTTCTTCATCAGAAAGCACTTGAATCACAGCTCGCCTCTACAGGGAAGTCCTTGAAAAAACGTCGCCAAAACCAATCCGGGAAGACCACGGTAAATTGTAGCGCCCATCCTTCAGAGCGCGCAGCAAGCGGTGCCAGCTAACGCATCGCAGCCCGCAGCAGGGCCAGCTCCTCCAACGTAAAGCGGCATTGCTCCACCGCCCGCACATTCTCCGCCAGATGCCCCAACTGCATCATTGCCGGAATCACCGCATGAACGCCGGTGCCGCTCAGAATCGTATTCAGCACCACCTCCGGCATCCGCTGCTCGTCGCGCGTCAGTTTCTCGCGCAGCGGAATGGGCAGCGCCGCATCCTGGCGCATTGCCTCAATCCGCCGCATGCACTCACCCACCCCTGCCGGGCCTCCAAAGGGATGGTTGGCCACCAGAAACCACCCCTCGCGCGCAGCCTTCTCCGCCTCCCTGGCAAACGCCATCTGCAAGGGGTCCATCGCAAACTGTGCCGTCGTCAACCCGCGCGGACGCTGAGCAAAGCTGGCCGCAATCACCGCCTGTTCGCCGGAGATGCCCGCCATCCGCACCTTGCCCGCCACAACCTGCTGCTGCAACGCATCCAGCAGGTCCTCCTGCGCCAGCACACTCATCGGCGCGGCGTGCAGCAGCAGCATGTCCACATAGTCCGTGCGCAACTCGTGCAGGCTGGTCTCCAGGCTGGTCCGCAGCAAGCTGACAGAAAACCCGCCCGCCACAACCTGCCCCGCCGCCTGCCGCTGCGCCACGCCTCGCAGCCCGGGAAAAGCTCTCACCGCCGCCTGCGCCAGCGGTTTTACGCGCTGCTTCCAACTCCGCGCCGCGGGCAAGATGCCAAACTTGGTGCAGATTACCGCTCTCTGCCGCCGTTCCCCCGCGAAGAACTCGCCCAGCAACCGCTCCGACTCACCATATCCATACGACCGCGCCGTATCGTACAACGTGATCCCTGCGTCCCACGCTGCGCCCAGCGCTGCCAGCGATTCACGCCGCCCCGTTCTGCCCAGCACCGCCGCACACCCCATCCCTAGCACTGACGCCTCTGGCCCATCCGCCAGCATGGAAACGTATCGCATTGCGCCAGAGTACACCACCGGTTCAAAGGCCCGGCCCTCAACACGCGACGAAGGGCACCCCGCAGCTAAACCGCGCTAACGCTTCGCCGCCGCGGACGCAGCCTGCAAGCTGTAGCACCTCATCCACAATCCGCTCCGCCACAGCCCGCTTCCCTCATCTCCGGAATCCCCACCGCCTCCTCGCNNGAACGAATCTCAAAATAATTCGTTCGCGCGCAACTATCTCCTTCAACCGGTGTTTCCTACAAAAACGGCTTGCACAAGGCGTTGTCCCTCAGGGCCATCCTTTCGCCGCTCCTATTCCGCTAAAGCGGCCTCTCAACCAGGGTCCATTCAGAGAAAGGCTTTTTATGAAGCGACTGATCTCCTCTTCGCTCACCCTCCTCATCGCTTTTTGCCTGCTTGTGGCCACCGACCGCCGCGCCTGGGGATACGTCGATCCCGGCTCCGGCCTCATCGCCCTCCAGACATTCGCCTCCGTGGGCGCGGCCTACGCCTACTTCATTCGCCGCCGCATCCGCGCCTTCTTCGCAAGCAAGGAGAAGGCCGCAACCGCAGTCCTGCCCGCCGCGACCGACTCACCTGAGTCCCACAAAGTAGTATGAACTCTGTGTCGCCCCGCGCCACCTTCCGCGATCCCGCCGGCTCGCTCCGCTTTGAAGGCGAGCTGGCCGTCCGCAGCATCGCACCCTCCGCGCGCGCCGACGTGCTCGATTTTCTCGGGTCTTCCCTCTGCCAGGCCATGCAGCAGCGCGGAGACCTCATCGCCGCTGAAGTGGACGACTCCGGCCCGCAACTCATCCTTCGCCATCCCAGAATCCCCATCCCCACCTATCCGTGGGAGTGGACCCCCTCGCAGTGGCTCGCCGCCACCAACCTCACCCTCAACCTCTGCGAAGAGGCCATCGCCGCCGGCTGGATACTCAAGGACGCCACTCCGCTCAACGTCCTCTTCACCGGCCCCCGCCCCATCTTCGTCGACATCCTCTCCTTCGAGCGCCGAACGCCACACCGCAATAATCCAGACCGCAGCGGTCCCAACCCCTCCATCTGGCTCGCCTACGGACAGTACGTCCGCACCTTCCTGCTCCCATTGCTGATGGACCGCCTCCTCCATTGGCCGCTCTCCCTCAGCCTCTTTCGCCGCGACGGGTTGGAGCCCGCCGAGTGCTTCGCCGCCCTCGGCTGGCGTCATCGCCTCTCCCGCGCCGCGCTCTGGCCCATCACCCTGCCCACTCTGCTTGATCGCCGCAAGTCCGCCGCCGCGCCCGCAAAAGTAGTCGCGCCGCAAAATAAATCCCGCCCGCACGATCCAGAAATCGCAACCCACATCCTTCAGCGCACCGTGAAGAACCTCCGCCGCCGCACTCTCCGCTCCGCGCCGCACTCCGCCTCCTCCAACTGGAGTGACTACCCGCAGACCCTCACCCACTACACCCCCGAGCAATCCCGCCAGAAGCTCGACTGGGTGCGCCGCGTCCTCGAAACCACGCAACCCGCCCGCGTCCTCGACATCGGAGCCAACACCGGTGACTTCAGCGCGCTCGCCGCCTCGCTCGGAGCAGAAGTCGTCGCTCTGGAGCGCGACCAGGCCTCGGCCGACCGTCTCTTCCGCATGGCCCGCCAGCGCGATCTCCCCATCCTCACCATCCACGCCGACCTNNTCATGCTCGCCGTCATCCATCACCTCCTGCTGATGGAACAGATCCCTCTGCCCGAAATTCTCGCCCTCTGCCATCGCCTCACCCGTCGCCATCTCGTCCTCGAGTGGGTCCCTGTCGCCGACCCCATGTTCCAGAGCCTTCTGCGCGGCCGCGACGACCTCTACGGCTCCCTCAGCGAGGCCGACCTCATCAGTGCTTGCGTCAACCGCTTCCGCCTGCTCGACCGTCAGCCCCTCGCCAACGGCCGCATCCTCCTCCTCTTCGAGAAAATCGCTTCCGATAAGATGGATGGATGCTGAAGAAGCTCTGCCAATCTCTCGGCCTCGCCTCGCTCATCCTGGTCACCAACTACGGCGACCTGCTCGGTGGCGGCGCGGACGTCCGCATGCACACCCCGTTCCCCCTCGCCCAGGTCTGCTTCGCCCACATCGCGGACCTCCTCCTCCTCGCCCTGCTCCTCTTCCTCCTCCTCACCGCCTTCGCGCGCACCCGCTTCTACCCCTGGCTGTGCCTTCTGCTCGCCATCGTCCTCCCGCCGTATCTTCTGCAGCGCACCCAGTCCATCAATTCGTTTGATCTCATCGAAGGCCTGGCCGCGCTCTTCCTCGTCCT
>PLOU01000023.1:0-3154 GCA_003142235.1 Granulicella sp. | reverse complement strand
CGCGCCCCCAACCTCGCTCTCCCCAACTTCGACGCCCTCCGCGCACAGAGCACGCTCTTCACCAACACCCAGTCCATCGGCATTCACACCGTCAAGGTCATCCCCTCGCTGCTCACCGGCCACCTCGTCGACGGCATCCGCTACTCCTTCCACAATCGCCTCTGGGTCCACCACTCCGACGGTTCAGGCCGCCAGCTCGTCGACGGCGCCAGCTCCGTCTTCGGCGACGCCGTGCAGAACGGCTGGCGCACCGCCGCCGTCGGCTGGTACAACCCCTACTGCTCCGCCTACGCACCCGACATCCAGGACTGCTACTGGACCGACCAGGACATGCAGGACGGCTCCATCTCGCAGAGCGCCACCCTCGCCGCCAACATCAGTTCCCCGCTCCATCAACTCGCCGTCGAACTCATCTCCCCCGCCCGCGCCGACCGCGACCTCTGCGCCTTCGACATCCGCCTGCGCCGCCAGACCGAGTCCGACCTCGAGCAGCACGCCCTCCAGCTTCTCCACACCGATCAGGCCGACTTCGTCTTCCTCCACCTCGCCATCCCGCACAGCCCCAACACCTGGAGCCGCGCCCAGAATGGCTTCACCAGCCAGTGTGGCAGCTCCTACCTCGACAATCTCGCCCTCACCGACCGCGTCCTCGGCCAGCTCCTCGCCACCCTCCAGTCCTCGCCCCGCTGGGGCCAGACCACGCTCATCGTCCAGGGCGACCACGGATGGCGCACCGCCATCTGGCGCGGCCTCCCCGCCTGGACCACGGAAGACGAAGTCGCCTCCCGCGGCATCTTCGATCCGCGCCCCGCCCTCCTCATCCACCAGCCCAGCCAAATCCAGCCCCAGACCGTCGCCACCCCCTGGCCCCTCATCCAGGTCCACTCCGTCGTCCAGCAGATCCTCCGCAACCACCCCCCCACTCTTTAGACTCCCTGCAACCCCCACGAGTCGTCATTCTGGCGCAGCCCCTCGCCGTCATCCCGACCGGAACAAATATGAAGCCGTCATCCCGACCGGAGGCGGCGCTTTTCGCCGCCGCAGTGGAGGGACCCCCGCATTTTTCTCGTGGTGCCACGGACTACACCATTACCGAAGCCGCTCTAATCGAACGCGATCATGATCTTGGTATACGCCGCCGGGTTCTCGCTCCACGCGCGCAGGATCGCGGGCGCCTCGTCCAGCGGAACGGTTGCGCTGATGGCCTCCGCGGTGGGAAACCGTTTCTGCTCGAACATGCGGATCACCTCCCGGAAGTCCTCGGGCAGCGCATTGCGCGAGCCGCGAATGTCCAGCTCCTTCTGCACAAACAGCCGCGTCTCGAAGCTGACGTTCTCCTTGGCGTATCCAATGTAGACCACGCGCCCGGCGAAGCAGACCTCCTCCACGGCAGCGCGATAGGTGTCCGGCCGTCCGATGGCCTCGATAATCACGTCCGGCCCGTGGCCTCCGCTGATCTCCTGTAGCCGCGCATGAACGTCCTCGCGCGTGGAGTTGATCAGCTCCCGAGCGCCGCAGTCTTTCGCAATCGCCAGCTTCTTGTCGTCGATGTCGATGGCAACCACGCGCGCGTCGCGGAAGGCCGCCGCCGCCACCGCGCCCAGGCCCACGCCGCCGCATCCATACACCGCAACCGTATCCTTCGCCGTCACCATCCCGCGCGCAACCGCATGGCAACCCACCGTCAGCGGCTCCACCAGGGCCAGCTCTTCCAGCGGCAACGGAGCCGCGTAGAGCTTCGCCAGGGGCATACTGAGGAAATCCATCAACGCGCCATCGCGCTGCACGCCCAGCGTCTGGTTGTCGCGGCACGCGTTGAAGCGCCCCTGCCTGCAAGACGAACACTTGCCGCAGCTCGTATAGGGCGACAGCGTCACATTCATCCCCGCCTTCAGTCCAAGTTCGTTTGCCGGCACATGCTCCAGCGTCGCCGCAACCTCATGCCCTGGAATCCGCGGATAGGTCACCATCGGGTTCTTGCCCAGATAGGTGGTCAGGTCGCTGCCACACAGTCCGATTCGGCGGACCCGCATCGCGGCGAGCTGCGGGTCGGCCGCCGGTCGTTCCATCTCAATGACCCGCGCCTCGCCGGGCCGGTCGATCACAAGCGCTCTCATCAATCTCCTTTGTTCCTTTCTATCTCTTCCGCCAGCAAGAGCATCACCATCGTAAGTATAGATGCCCGCCAGCAGCGCGCTGCCACACACTCTCGCATCGCCACAAACCGCGCCGTCTTGGTAAAATGAGAGAGACGCATTGCACAAGGAGATCCATGGCAACCCTTCTCGAACAGCTTCGCACCATGACCAAGGTCGTAGCCGACTCCGGCGACATCAACTCCATCGAAAAGTTCAAGCCGACGGACTCCACCACCAACCCCTCGCTCATCGCCGCAGCCGCGCAGATGCCCGCCTACCAGTCCATCGTGGACGGCGTCCTCAAGCAGGCTCGCACCGAGGCTGGCCCCTCAGCCACCGATCAGGCCGTCGCCGCGCTCGCCTTCAAGTCGCTTGCCGTCGCCTTCGGACGCAAGATCCTCGCCATCGTCCCCGGCCGCGTCTCCACCGAGGTCGATGCGCGCCTCTCCTACGACACCGACAAGACCATCGCGCAGGCGCGCGAGATCATCGCGCAATACGACAAGGCCGGCATCGGCCGCGAGCGTATCCTCATCAAGATCGCCTCCACCTGGGAGGGCATCAAGGCCGCCGAAGTCCTCGAGCGCGAGGGAATCCACTGCAACCTCACTCTGCTCTTCGGCCTGCACCAGGCCATTGCCAGCGCCGAGGCCAAAGTCACGCTTATCTCGCCCTTCGTCGGCCGCATNNGACACCGGCAAGGACTACACCGGCGCGGACGATCCCGGCGTCCAGTCCGTCACCACCATCTACAACTACTACAAGAAGTTCGGCATGAAGACCCAGATCATGGGGGCCAGCTTCCGCAACATCGGCGAGATCACCGAACTCGCCGGATGCGACCTGCTCACCATTGCGCCCAAGCTGCTCGCCGAGCTTGACTCGAAGGAAGAGAACCTGCCGCGCAAGCTCGACCCCGCCAAATCCGCCACCATGAACATCGAACGACTCACCATCGACAAAGCCACCTTCGACCGCATGCACGCCGCCGACCGCATGGCCCACGACAAGTTGAA
>PLOU01000051.1 GCA_003142235.1 Granulicella sp. | reverse complement strand
CCTTCAGCTCGTACTCCTTCGCCTGGTCGAACTTCCCGATGTTCCGGTCGATCGAGGCAACCTGCTTCAGCGCAGTCAGGTCGGTCGGGTCCTTCGCCAGAACGGCATTGAACCCATCCAGCGCCTTCTGCGCGATCCCCAGGTTTTCCGGCGACATCAGGCCAGGAACCACCTGGTAGGCGTACGACGTCGCCAGGTACAGCTTGGCGTTTTCAGAGGTCGGGTCGAGCCTCACCGCGTTCTGAAAGTTGCTCACCGCCTCCTCGTACTGGGCGTTCTTGAACGCCGCAACCCCTTTGTTGATCTGGTCGCGCGACTTCAACTTGTCGCAGCCGGTTGATGTTCCAAGCAACACCAGCAGTGCTACTGAAACCGGAATTCGTGCAGTCAATTTCATGGCGCGGGGAGTCTCCTTCGATGAGGCGCGTAGTTCAGATGCAAAAAACGCGGGATGGGTTTTTCTTGTCCACACGATTGTAATGGTTGCATGCCTGCTCTGACCAGTGACAGAGATCACTCTCTTCGCGAAATCTGGCGCTTGCACCGTATTTGAGGCAATTGAGGCAATTCAAACAATCTTCAGCGCTTGCCCGTGCCAGGCTCAGACCTGCTCCCAACGGCCCACCCCGCGTGAAATCTGTTCCGCGCCGTGGGCCTTCGATTCCTTGTTAAGGGCAACCGATCCATAGACGTGCCCTGCGGCCAATAGGACTCGCATCAAATCAAATTAACCGCTTCGAATCGGTCGCGTGGTGGATAAGCGGTAAGGCCCGGTTTACTCACTCATCCCTCAACGCTCAACGCGAGACACCCTCTGCCCGGCCGGGCAGGGGGTGTCTGAATGTGCGTTTTGGCTGTCGAATCCTACCGCTTGTACTCGGGCAGCACCTGGTAGCCGGTGTGCAGAAGCTGCTCGGCCTTGTGGCTGGCCGGTGCGCCCAGAAACTCGTCGTAGAGCTGCTTGATGTACGGGTTGTGGTGGGAGCAGCGCAACTGGTCGCCATGGTCCTCACGGTAGAGTCCAGCGGCCCGCCCGGTGCGCAGTTCGTTGGTGGCCCCGTAGGGCTGGCCGCCTCCGCCAACGCATCCGCCGGGGCAGGCCATCACTTCGACGAAGTGATACGGCGTCTCCTCGCCTGCGGCCTTGGCTGCGCGGATCTTGTCGATCACCTGCTCGACGTTGGCCAGTCCGTGGGCCACGGCGATACGAATGGTCTTGCCGGCCACCTCGATGGAGCCTTCCTTGACCCCGGTCAGCCCGCGCGTCACCTTGAACTCGACCTTGGGAGCGTCCGCGCCGGTGATATAGAAGTACGCGGTGCGAAGCGCTGCTTCCATCACCCCGCCGGTCACGCCGAAGATCGTTCCCGCGCCGGTGTACATGCCCAGAATGTGGTCGCACGGCTCGTCGGGAATGGTCACGAAGTCGATGCCCGACTGCTTAATCATGCGCGCAAACTCACGCGTGGTGATCGACACATCCACATCCTGATAGCCGGAGGAGGACATCTCCTTGCTGCGGATGATCTCGGCCTTCTTCGCCGTGCAGGGCATGATCGAGACCATGTAAATTTTGGCCGGATCGATCTTCTGCTTCTCTGCGTAGTAGGTCTTGGAGAGCGCGCCAACCATGGCGTGCGGCGACTTGCAACTGGAGAAGTGCGGGATCATGTCGCCGTGGAACTTCTCCATGAAATCGACCCAGCCGGGGCAGCAAGTGGTGATCAGCGGCAGCACCCCTTTGCCTTCCATCAGGCGCGATTTGAACTCGGTGGCCTCTTCGATGATGGTCAGATCGGCGCCGAAGTTGGTGTCGAAGACCGCCTTGAAGCCCATGCGGCGAAGCGCCGCATAGATCTTGCCGGTCAGGTTTGCGCCCACCGGGAAGCCAAAGGCCTCGCCCACGGCCACGCGCACAGCGGGCGCGATCTGCGCGACGCAGAACGCGTTCGGGTCTTCCAGCTTCTCCCACACCTTCACCGACTCGTCGTACTCCACAATGGCCCCCGTGGGGCAGTGCGCGGAGCACTGGCCGCAACGCACGCAAGGCGAGTTGGCCAGCGCAATGTCCCCCGCTGCGGCGATGCGCGTCTCGAACCCCCGATTCAGGAAGCTGAGGGCCCACACGTTCTGGTCCTGCTGGCACACCTGGATGCACCGGCCGCAGGTGATGCACTTGCGCGAGTCCAGCACAATGCTGCGCGTCGAGTCGTCGATCGGGTGTTCGGGAACGATGCTGTCCAGGCCCGTCCACGTCAGGCCAAAATCGGCGGCCANNGGTTTGCAACTCGCAGTTCTGGTTGCGCAGGCAGGTCAGGCACTCGTTGGGGTGCCGCGACAGAATCAGCTCCAGCACCGAGCGCCGCACATCGACAATCTCCGGCGTCTCCGTTAGGATCTCCATCTTGTCTTCGACGGCCGTGCAACAGGCGCGCAGCATCTTGCCGTTGTTCTTGATCTGCACGATGCAGATTCCGCAGGCCGCCGTGGCATCCAGGTCGGGATGCTTGCATAGCGTGGGAATGCGCACATGGACCTGGCGCGCGGCCTCCAGGATGATGGTGCCCTCGGCGACTGCGACGGGCAACCCGTTGATCGTGGCGTGAAGAGTAATGCTCATAGCGGCTTTTTCTCGATCCGTAGTGGTCAGGCTTTAGTGGTGGCGACCGGCAGCAGCCGCTCGGTGAACTCATGCTCGAAATGGCGAATCGCGGACAGCGTCGGATTGGGCGCGGTCTGGCCCAAGGCGCACAGCGATGCCTTTTGCATCGCCTTGGCAACCTTGCGGATCGTCTTGATGTCCTCCAGCGTTCCCTTGCCCGCGACAATTTTGTTCAGCAGATGCAACATCTGCGTCCCTCCGATCCGGCAGGGAGCGCACTTGCCGCAGGACTCATCGACGCAGAAGTCCAGATAGAACTGCGCCAGCTCAACCACGCTGTCGTTCTCGTCGATGACGATCATGCCGCCGGAGCCCATCATGGACCCAAGCTGTTGCAGGTTCTCGTAGCTCACCGGCGTGTCGAACTCGTGCTCGGGAATCATGCCGCCGGAGGGCCCGCCGGTCTGGATGGCCTTGATCTTCAGGCCGCTGTCCGTGCCGCCGCCGATCTTCTCCACCACATCGCGCAGCGTCATGCCCATCGGCACCTCCACCAGGCCGTTGTTCTTGCTCTTGCCGGTCAGCGCGAACAGCTTGGTCCCCTTGGATTCTTCCGTGCCGCGCGAGGCGAACCACTTCGCTCCGCGCAGCAGGATGAGCGGCACGTTGGCCAGCGTCTCCACGTTGTTGATGCAGCTCGGCTGGTCCCACAGTCCCCTCACCGCCGGAAACGGAGGCCGGGGACGCGGTGTGCCGCGCTTGCCCTCGATCGACGCGATTAGCGCCGTCTCTTCGCCGCACACAAACGCTCCCGCCCCCAGGCGCATCTCAAAGTCGAAGGCCCATCCTGAATCCAGCACGTTCTTGCCCACCAGGCCGGCGGCGCGCGCCTGCCGCAGCGCCTTCTCCACCCGCTCCACCGCCAGAGGATACTCGGCGCGAATATAGAAGACGCCGTGGGTCGCGTGCATGGCGCGGGCCGCAATCAGCATCCCTTCGATCACCGCGTGCGGATCGCCTTCCAGAACCGATCCATCCATGAACGCGCCGGGGTCGCCCTCGTCGCCGTTGCAGATGATGTACTTCACCTCCGACGGCACCTTGCGCGTCAGGTCCCACTTCAGACCGGTCGGGAATCCCGCGCCGCCGCGGCCACGCAGGCCGCTGGCCAGCATCTCCTTGCAGATCTCCTCCGCGCTCATTCCCAGAGCCTTGCGCAGCGCCTTGTAGCCATCGCGCGCGATGTAGTCGTCCAGCTTCTCCGGGTCCATCTTGCCGTTGTTCTCCAGCACCGAGAACACCTGCATGGTGAAGAAAGGATCGTTCAGGTCCAGCGTGTGCTGTCCCAGATCGCCGCCCGGCTTCTCGATCTTGCTGCCCGCAAGCACCGGAACCACCACCTGCTCCACGACCGCGGCCGCCATCTCCGGCTTGATCTCGGAGAAGAGAATGTCCTTCTGCGTCTTCGAGCACATGCGCACCAGCGGGCCCTTGCTGCACAGCCCCATGCATCCACTGCCGTTCACCTGCACCTTGCCCTCGAGCTGTCTGGCCTTGACCTCCGCCTTCAGTCCGGCGATCACACCCAGGGCGTCAGACGATTGACAGCCCCGGCTGGAGCACGTGAACAGGCGCACATCGAAGGCTTGCTGCTTGGCAAGCTCCGCGGCCGCTCTTACTTCAAGTTCTTCCGGTTTCATAATCTTCCTGTACTTCGATCGGTTCGATTGCAAAGTCTCCCGCGCGCGGGAGTTTAATCGGCGAGATCTTCCGCATCGGCTACGGCCATCGGCTTGTCGATCTGGATGCGCTCGATCACATGGTGACTCTCATTGGTCTTCAACTTGGCGTACACCTTGCCGTTCACCGAGACCAGGGGTGCCAGTCCGCAGCAGCCCAGGCAGCGAACGGCCTGTAGGTGGTACTCCTTGTCCGGCGTGCTCTGGCCCTCCTTGATATTCAGCTCCTTCTCCATCCCGCTCAGCAACTCGGCCGACCCCTTGATGTGGCACGCCGTGCCCAGGCACACCGAAATAACGTACTTGCCCGGCGCCTCCAGCTTGAAATAGTTGTAGAAGGTAACGACCTCATAGATGCGCGCCAGGGGAACATCCATCAGGTGTCCCAGCTTCATGGCCGACTCGCGTGGCACATAGCCAACCCTGCTTTGCAGGTCGTGCAGCGCCATAATCAGGCTGCCCCGCTTGTTCTTCCATTTGTTTGCGATCAGGGTGATCTCGTCTACGGGTGCTGCCGGGGCCTTGGGGGCCGCTGCTTTCACTGCCGTTGCCACTTCCGCTGGTATGCTCATCGTTCCTCGTCCGCCGCTCTCTACTGGCATCGCGCCCCAGGGGAGGTGTCTCCAACGTGGCGACCCTGTTGAGGCGCGTGACCTATCGCAGGACAGAACACCGCTTGTCACCGTACTTTCCGGCGGTACTCTCCCGCGACTCCAGGCGCCACCCCTGTTGTAAAAAGCGGCTGCTCAAACTCTAGCAGCAGGCAATGGGCGCGGATGTGATGGCCGTCATACTTCCGTTTAAATGTGCGTTAGTGAATGCGGCAGGCCCCACTGTTTGCGGCGCAACCCCGCTATTTCACAGGAGATACTCCCCGCATCTGCGCTCTCAGTGCGCCTCTGCTCCGGCCAGCGCCCGATAGCGGGCCAGCGCCGCGGGAAACGGTTCCAACGCGCGCGCAAAGATCCCCAGGCTGTACGCAATCGTCAACCCATAGTTCGTGATGGCGACTCCCGCGTGCTGGCACTGCAAAATCCGGCTCAGCATCTGCCGCCGGTTCCACATGCACGCGCCGCAGTGAATCACCAGCTTGTAACCGCTCAGGTCCGCGGGGAAGTCCCGCCCCTGCATCGTCTCAAACTCCAGCTTCACCCCGGTATACTGCGTCAGCCAGCGCGGAATCTTCACCCTCCCAATGTCTTCGCCGATGGGGTGGTGCGTGCATGCCTCCGCGATCAGCACCCGGTCCCCGCTGCGCAGCCGCTCGATGGCCAGCGTCCCCTCCACCTGCGCCGTCAAATCGCCCTTGAAGCGCGCCATCAGGATCGAAAAACTGGTCAGCGGAATCTCCGCCGGTGTGTCCGCAGCCACCTTCAGGAACGCCTGCGAGTCCGTCACCACCAGCTTCGGCGGCGTCTTCAGCCGGTCGAGCGCACTCCTCAGCTCGCGCTCCTTCACCACCATGCACAGCGCATCGGTGTCCAGCAGGTCGCGGATGGTCTGCACCTGGGGCAGAATCAGCCTTCCCTTCGGAGCCTCTTTGTCGATCGGAACCACCAGCACAGCCAGCTCGCCCGGCCCCACCAGGTCGCCGACAATCGCCGGCGAATCGATAAAGTCCGCCGGAGCCAACTCCAGCAGCGCCTCGCGCAGCTCCGGCAGTCCCACCCCCGTAATCGCCGACGCCAGCACCACGCGCATCTTCTCCCCGCGCAGCCGCTCCACCAGCGCCGCATCCGGCGCGACCGCGTCCGTCTTATTGATGACCACAACCGCAGGCGTCTGACGCTCCGCAAAATCCGCCAGCAGCCCGTCCTCGAACTCCCCCCAAACGCCCGGCTCCGCCACTAAAACAGCAATCTCCGTCCGCTCCAGTGCCTGCCGCGTCTTCTCCACCCGTAGCGCACCCAGCTTGCTAGACGCGCCCAACTCGCCAGTCGCGCCCGCCCCGCCCGCTTCGTCGATCCCCGCCGTATCGATGAAGAGCACCGGCCCCAACGGAAGCAGCTCCATCGGCTTCTCCACCGGATCGGTCGTCGTCCCCGCCACATCCGACACAATCGAGACATGCTGCCGTGTAATCGCGTTCAACAAACTCGATTTGCCCACATTGCGCCTGCCAAAAAAACCGATGTGCAATCGCAATCCCTTGGGTGTGCTGCTCATTTCAACGTCTCCTCTGCCGCATCGCCAGGCGTAGCCGCATCGCGCTGTGCTGCGTCCTTGCGCCCCGGCGTTCCCAGCCGGCACACCGCCTCCGGCCCAATCGCCTCGTCGAACTCCGCCGCGCTCATCCATCCCATCTCCACAACCATCGCGCGCAGCGTCTTCCCCTGTTCGCGCGCCAGCCTCGCCGCCTCGCCCGCGCGCTCGTAGCCCAGCGCGGGAACCAGCGCCGTCGCCGCCGCGGTCGAGTTCTCCACATGCGCCCGGCAGCGCGCCTCGTCCGCCTCGATCCCATTCACGCAGAGCCGCGCCAGCACGTCGTCGGCCCGCGCCAGCACGTCCAGGTTTTCCAGCAGGCAATCGGCAATCAGCGGCAGAAACGCATTCAGCTCCAAACTCCCCGCCGCGCACGCCGCAGCGATCACGCTGTCGTTGCCCATTGCCAGCATCGCCGCCTGCGTCGCGGCCTCCGGGATCACCGGGTTCACCTTCCCCGGCATAATCGACGAGCCCGCCTGCCGCGCCGGCAGGCGAATCTCTCCCAGCCCAGCGTCCGGCCCCGACGACAGCAGCCGCAGGTCCGTGCAAATTTTAATCAGAGAAACCGCGTGCGCTCGCAGAATCCCCGAGACCTCCGCAAATACATCCGCATTCTGCGTCGCCTCCACCAGGTTCTCCGCGCGCGCGAATCCAATCCCGGTCAGCGCGCGCAGTTGCTCCACGGCGCGGAAGATAAACTCGCGCGGCGCACCCAGCCCGGTGCCGATCGCCGTCCCGCCCAGGTTCACAACCCGCAGCCGCTCCTCACACTTGTAAATGCGCCAGCGGTCGCGGTTCACCGCCTCCGCGTACGCGCTCATCTCGCGCCCCAGCGTGGTCAGCACCGCATCCTGATACTCGGTCCGCCCCACCTTCACCACATGCGCAAACCGCCGCTCCGCCCGCTGAAACGACTCCTGCAGCGCCACCACATTCGTCTCCAGCTCATGCAACAGCCGGATCGCCGCCAGCCGCAGCGCGGTCGGATACATGTCGTTCGTCGACTGGTGCAGATTGATGTCGTCCAGCGGCGACACGCGCGCGTACTCCCCATGCGGCAGCCCCAGAATCTCCAGCGCGCGGTTGGCCAGCACCTCGTTGACGTTCATGTTGGTGCTGGTTCCCGCGCCGCCCTGTAGCGCGTCCACCACGATTTCGCCCGCCAGCTCGCCCTCGCTCAGCTCGCGGCAGGCCTGCTCGATCGCGTCCGCCTTGGCCGTGTCGTCGCTCCAAACCCCCAGCGCGCGATTGGTCAGCGCACAGGCCAGCTTCACCTCGCCGAAGGCCCGCGCCAGCGCTGGATGCACCGCGCGTCCCGCCAGCGCAAAGTTCTCCAGCGCCCGCGCCGTGTGGATGCCATACCGAGCCTCCACGGGCAGCGCGCGCTTGCCGAGGTGGTCTTCTTCGATGCGTTCGCGCTGGCTCATCCTGTCTGCTCCGTCTCGCACCCTCTTCTATTGTCGATCAAGCAAAGCTCTGAATCTATCGACACGTTGAAGGGGATCGTCCTCGCTTTGAAGGGGCGGGACTTCAGTCCCGCTGTAACCGCGTTGAAGGGGATCGTCCTCGCTTTGAAGGGGCGGGACTTCAGTCCCGCCGTAACCGCCCAATGGACAAAGCGGCTTTAGCCGCTGAGGGAATGTCGAACTCTTACTCGACACCCCCTATTCTGCGCCAACAGCCAAACCTCCGCTGTGACCGGCGTCGCAGCAATCACCACTCCTGTGCCCTACCATAGAAGATGACAACCTCCACGGAGCACCCATGAAGACCGCCATCGAAGCCATGCACTCGCGCCGCAGCATTCGCACCTACACCTCTCAGCCGGTCGACCGCACCATCATCGAAGAGATCGTCGACTGCGCGCGCCTCGCTCCCACCGCCATGAACGACCAGCCCTGGGAGTTCGTCGTCCTCACCGATAAATCCTCCCTCGCCCGCATTCCGCAGCTCCTCGGCCACGCCGAGTTCATCGCCAACGCCGCCTTCTGCGTCCTCGTCCTCGCGCGCCAGTCCGCTTGCGCCGTGGAAGACTGCTGCGCCGCCACCGAGAACCTGCTCCTCGCAGCCGAAGCCCACGGCCTTGGTGCCTGCTGGGTCGCCGGCGCTCCACAACCCTACGCCCCCGCCGTCGCCAAGGCCTTCAGCGCTCCCGCGGACCTCGCCCTCATCAGCATCGTCTCCGTCGGCCACCCCGCCGAGTCCCCCTCCATCGAAAAGCGCCCCCTCGACGATCTCCTGCACTGGGAGCACTTCTAAGTACTTGCCTGGAACTGTTTTCGCCGTTGTTTGTTCTTGCCGTCATCCTGAACGCAGTGAAGGACCCCGAAACATTCGCGGACGCCACTGCCCTCCACACCTTTCTCCCTCAAAATTCCTGCCTTTGCCTCGCCTTGTGACCCATGTCACTGCGAGTCGTTATCGCCGCGTGTTACTCCTTAATACAGCGTCGCTTGGGCCACGGAAGCGCGCTCGCAGCCGCATTCAACCCCGTGGCTGGTCTGCTGCAATGGCAGGCGGCGCAGCACCGTCCAACCGTGCTGAGGAGCACCGATGACAGCAGTTGCCGAACAGGCCACCTACATCAACGACCAGGCAATCTTCGATTGTCTCAGCCGCACCGCGCAGCCCGAACCCGCCCGCGTCCGCGACCTCTTCGCCAAGGCCCGCGAGATGCAGGGCCTCACCTTCGACGAGGTCGCGACCCTCATCGCTCTCCAAGACCCCGAGCTGACCGAAGAGCTCTTCCATACCGCGCGCGCCGTCAAGGAAGAGATATACGGCTCCCGCCTCGTCATGTTCGCCCCGCTCTACATCAGCAACCGCTGCACCAACGAGTGCAGCTACTGCGCCTATCGCGCCAGCAACCGCGAGCTGCACCGCATCACTCTCACCCAGGAAGAGATCGCCGCCGAGATCAAGGTCATCATCGAGCAGGGCCACAAGCGCATCCTCATGGTCGCCGGCGAGGCCTACCCCAACTCCAACAGCCTCGAATACGTCTACAAGGCCATCGAGACCATCTACGCCACGCGCAGCGGCAACGGCGAAATCCGCCGCGTCAACGTCAACATCGCGCCCCTTCCGGTCGACGACTTCCGCAAGCTGAAGGCCTGCGGCATCGGCACCTACCAGTGCTTCCAGGAGACGTACCACCGCGAGACCTACGCCAAGGTCCATCCCCGCGGCCGCAAGTCAGACTTCGACTGGCGAGCCACCGTCATGGACCGCGCCATGGAGGCCGGCATTGACGACGTCGGCATCGGCCCGCTCTTGGGCATCTACGACTGGCGCTACGAAGTCCTCGCTATGTTGCAGCACATCCATCATCTGGAAGAGCGCTTCGGCTGCGGTCCGCACACCATCAGCGTCCCGCGCCTCGAACCCGCCGCCGGCACCGACTTCACCGCTACCACCCCCTGGAAGGTCTCCGACGCCGACTTCCTTAAGCTCATCGCCATCCTCCGCCTCACCGTCCCTTACACCGGAATGATCATGACTACGCGCGAGTCCGCCGAGGTCCGCCACAAGTGCTTCCAGATCGGCATCTCCCAGACCTCCGCCGGCAGCCGCACCGATCCCGGCGGCTACGAGCTCGCCGCAGGCGACTTCAACAGCAGCCAGTTCGCCGTCGGCGACACCCGCCCGCTCGATGCTGTCGTCCGCGAGATCGCCCAGATGGGCTTCACCCCATCCTTCTGCACCGCCTGCTACCGCCTCGGCCGCACCGGAACGGACTTCATGGACATGGCCAAGCCCGGTGAGATCAAGTACCACTGCGAGCCCAACGCTCTCTCCACCTTCACCGAGTATCTGGAGGACTACGCCAGCCCCGAAACCAAGGCCGCCGGCGAGCAGCTCATCCTCACCCACATCGCCGAGATGGACGCCAAGCAGCAGCGCATCGCCAAGCCCATGATCGCCGCCGTCCGCTCCGGCCAGCGCGACGTCTTCGTGTAGGCAGTATCGAACTCGAACATGATTGCCGGGTGCCCCATCCATCGCGGCAACATCGCGATGGGTGGGATGGAATAACATTTGTGCCGGGGCTGTTGCCGTTGTTTGTTTTTGTTCGTCATTTCGTTTTTGTTCGTCATTCTGGCGTAGCCAGAATCTCCGTATTTCGTCGTTGCTTGTTTCATGCGGTTGTTTGTTTTTCGCCGTTATCCTGACCCTGACCCTGAGAGCAGTCGAAGGGGAAGGGGAAGGCCCCCTGTATTTCGTCTTTGCTTTGAAGGGGCGGGACTTTAGTCCCGCCGTGAGTACCGCAAAACCAACGGGGCTTTAGCCCCTGAGGGAATGTCGAAACCTGGTTCAGACCACGGAGTCGCCGCAATGCCTCGCTTGACCCACGAAGAGATCCTCCACTGGCTGCGCGAGTCCGACCCCGCCGCCCTCGAGCAGCTCTTCGCCCGCGCCGACGAGGCCCGCCGCACCCACGTCGGCGACGAAATCCATCTGCGCGGCCTCATCGAGATCTCCAGCTTCTGCGTCCGCCAGTGCCACTACTGCGGCCTGCGCGCCGCCCGCTCCATGCCGCGCTATCGCATGACGCGCGAAGAGGTTCTTACCGGCGCGCGCTCCGCGGTCGAACTCGGCTTCGGCACCGTCGTCCTCCAGTCCGGCGAAGACTTCGGCATCGAGGCCGCATGGCTCGCCGAGATCATCCGCGCCATAAAAAACGAGACCCCACTCGCCATCACCCTCAGCCTCGGCGAGCGTCTGCCAGACGAGCTCCGCCTATGGCGCGACGCGGGCGCCGACCGCTACCTCCTCCGCTTCGAGACCTCCGACCCCGCCCTCTACGCCGCCATCCACCCGCGGCGCGGCTCGGCCGTCAGCGACCGCATCGCGCTGCTGCGTGAACTCCGCGAGTTAGGCTACGAGATCGGCAGCGGCGTCATGGTCGGCATCCCCGGCCAGACCTGCGAGATGCTCGTCCGCGACATCGAGCTATTCGAGCAGCTCGACCTCGACATGATCGGCATCGGCCCCTTCCTCGCCCACCCCGACACGCCGCTCGGCGCGCCCGGCGTCCAAACCGCCGGCCCCGGCCCCAATTTCATAGACCAGGTCCCCAGCAGCGAGTGCATGGTCCTCAAGGCCGTAGCCCTCACCCGCCTCGTCTGCCCAGAGGCCAATCTGCCCAGCACCACCGCGCTGGCCACCATCAACACCCTCGACGGCCGCGAGCACGGCCTCCTGTGCGGCGCCAACGTCTTCATGCCGGTCCTCACTCCCGCGCCCTATCGCCAGATGTACCAGATATATCCCGGCAAGGCATGTCTCGACGAGGACGCCACCCAGTGCAACGCTTGCCTGCGCGATCGCATCGAGAGCCTCGGCCGCACCGTCGGCACGGGCCCCGGCGGCCGCTTCACCCGCACCGCAAGCCAATCCACTCCAATCCCCCGCAGCCAGCCCCGCCTCACCCCGCAGAAAAATCCCACCTCGCCGCTGGTGGTCTTGCCGTAACCGTTCTGCATCCACGGCACGCTCATGCCGGTTTGTTGGCCCGAACGCGGCACTCCAGCGCGTTGCGGCTTCAAACGCGGAAATTGGTTCCGGTTCCTTTTGTAGGGATGGCATTGCGCCCGGCTCTGCCAACATGCAATTCGATGCGAGTCATCCGCTGCTCACACGAGCTTGGCTCGTTTGGCGGTTCGTGCTGGACTGGGTGCAGGGTCGAGGAGTTTGGGCCGTGATGCATTCTCCTCTGGCAACTTGTCGTGCAAAACCGCGTTGAGCAGCGACTTGTGGACCCGAATGCCGCCGTTGTAATGGATGTAGCCGAGCTTCCTGAAGCGATTCATGAAGAAGCTGACTCGGGATCGAGTTGTACCGATCATGTCCGCAAGGGTCCCCTGCGTTACCGGTGGGATCAGTGTCTCCGGCGCACCCGGTTCGCCATATTCCGCCATCAACAGGAGCGTCCGCGCCAACCGCTTCTCGCTGGAGTTGAATAGCTGATCGATGAGGTCCGCCTGGGTTCTCATCCCCCGAATCACGATGAACTTCAAGAAAAAGGTGGAGAACTTATGTTCCGTCCGGAGGGCGCGGAGTATCTTCGCCGTCGTGATCTTGAGTACCGTACAGGCGGTAATGGCTGAGGCCGTGACCGTTCGCGGCGTTCCCGCTCCAGCCATCGACTCCTCGCCAAAAAAATCCCCGGCGGCGAGCAGCGTAACCGTCGCTTCTTTGCCACTCTTGGAAAGAACGGTGAGCTTCGCTCGGCCAGTCTGAAGGTAAAACACAGAGTCGGCTGGGTCTCCCTGGGAAAAGAGAATCTGCTTTGCCGTGTAATTGCTGCTGCTTCGTCCTAGCCCTGCGGCCACGAGATAAGCAACGATATCAAAGGGCTTCCTGGTTACTCTACCCATCTAGACGGCCTCTTCCTGGGTGTGGTCTGGTCGCGGATAATCTTCATCGGCGCTGCGCGGGGGCGGCGACAGGCCATCATTCCGTTCCATGGCGCACAATTCTTCTCGGACTCAAGTTAGCATTGCAACCGGTAATTGTCTGTTCCATTTAGCACACTCGTTGCACCGATCGGACAGGCAACCAGAACCGCCACTCTCAAGGGTTGATCGAATGGGCAGGTCCGCGGCTAGCCAACCTCTCCACCGCCGGAGATACCCTGCGGGATATCTTCGTTCAATCGGCAAATAAACGTAGCTCCGAAAATTGAACTTTATGGCAGCGAAGCATTCATTTCAATTGGAATATGTCCTGCATTGTGGCACGGCAAACTTAAAGGGAGAATGCTAATATCAGTTGTGAAAACCCATCCAGACTGCATACTGGTTCAACTGTACGGATGCAAGGAGTAGTCATGCGTATCGTCGATCTGCGTGAAATTACAGCGCCGATCTCAAGCCCGATTGCCAACGCATATATCGATTTTTCGCGGATGACCTGTTCGCTGGTCGCCGTCGTCACGGATGTGGTTCGCGATGGCAGGCCTGTCGTTGGCTATGGATTCAACTCCAATGGACGCTATGGCCAGGGCGGACTGATCCGCGAGCGGTTTGCGCGCCGCCTTCTGGAGGCCCCGCCGGCCAGCCTGCTGAACGACGCCGGAGACAATCTTGACCCCGACCGCATCTGGGCTGTGCTGATGCACAACGAGAAGCCTGGCGGGCATGGCGAGCGCAGTGTTGCGGTTGGCACCATCGATATGGCGGTGTGGGACGCCGTTGCGAAGATCGCGGGCATGCCGCTCTTCCGGCTGCTGGCGGAGCGTCACGGCGTGCAGGCCGATCCGCGGGTTTTCGTCTATGCCGCCGGAGGCTACTACTATCCCGGCAAGGACCTGACTGCACTGCGCGCGGAGATGCGCAGCTACCTCGACCGCGGATACACCGTGGTGAAGATGAAGATCGGCGGCGCCAGTATCGACGAAGACCGCGAACGCATCGAAGCCGTACTCGCGGAGATTGGCAGCGAGGCGCAACTTGGGGTGGATGCCAACGGCCGCTTCCATCTGGAGACCGCGATTGCCTACGCGAAGATGCTGCGCCAGTATTCTCTCTTCTGGTACGAGGAGGCTGGCGATCCGCTCGATTACGCTTTGCAGGCGGCTTTGGCGGAGTTCTACCCCGGCCCCATGGCCACGGGGGAAAATCTCTTCAGCCATCAGGATGCGCGCAATCTGCTGCGTTATGGCGGCATGCGCCCGGACCGCGACTGGCTTCAGTTCGACTGCGCTTTGTCCTACGGCCTATGTGAGTATCTGCGGACCTTGCAGGTGCTGAAGATTGCAGGATGGTCGCCGCGCCGCTGCATTCCTCACGGCGGGCACCAGATGTCGCTGAACATTGCAGCCGGGCTCGGACTGGGCGGGAATGAGAGCTATCCCGACCTGTTCCAACCATACGGCGGATTTCCAGACGGTGTCCGTGTCGAGGGCGGCTTTATCACGATGCCCGATCTGCCCGGCATCGGTTTTGAAGGAAAGGCCGATCTCATCCGCGTGATGCGGTCGCTTGCGGAGTAGCCACACTATGTCTCGGAAAGTTGTCAGCGCAGCAACTCCGGCCTCTCGCCGCCCCCTGCTGGGACCGTTGTGGCTGCAGGTGCTGGTGGCCATCGTGCTCGGCGTTCTTATGGGAGTGTTCTTCCCCCGCCAGGCAGTCGCACTCAAGCCGCTGGGGGATGGATTTGTACGGCTGATCCGCATGACGCTTGCGCCCATCATCTTCGCCAGCGTCGTCATTGGCATCGCCAGGATGGGCGACCTGAAGGAAGTGGGACGCGTGGGAGCCAAGGCGCTGCTTTACTTCGAGGTGGTCTCCACGGTTTCGCTGCTGATGGGATTGATTGCCGTGACCCTGCTGCACCCAGGCCGGGGAATGAACATCGATGCGGCCACGCTGGATACGAAAGCCATCGCCGGATACACCGCGACCGCGCAGCATCTCGGCGTTGCAGACTTTCTGCTGAACATTATTCCATCCAGCATCGGCGATGCCTTTGTCAGCGGCAATGTGCTACAGATCATTCTGTTCGGCGTGCTGTTTGGGTTGGCGCTCTCGCAGTTCCGCGAGGCCGCGCGCCCGCTTGTCAATATGCTGGACCTCTTTCTGCGCGGACTGTTCGGCATTGTGCGCTTTGTGATGCGCCTTGCGCCCATCGGGGCCTTCGGCGGCATGGCATACACCATCGGCCAGTATGGACTGCGCAGCCTGAAGCCGCTGGTGCAGTTCACCGCCGAGGTTTGGATCGTGTCCATCGTCTTCGTCGTGGTGGTGCTGGGCGGCATCGCGCGGGCAGCCGGGTTCAGCCTGTTCAAACTGCTCCGATACTTCCGCGAAGAGATTCTCATCACCCTCGGCACGTCCTCGTCGGAAGCGGTGATGGCGCCCTTGATGCTCAAGCTGGAGCAGCTCGGCTGCGAGCAGTCCATCGTCGGCATGGTGATGCCCGCGGGTTACACCTTCAACGCGGGTGGCACCGCCATCTACCTCAGCATGGGCGCGATCTTCATCGCCCAGGCCACCAACACGCACCTGAGCCTGGCAGACGAGCTGGTGGTCCTGCTGGTGCTGATGCTTACTTCGAAGGGATCGGCCGGNNGCGGGCCTGGTCCTGCTGCTCGGGGTGGAGCAGTTCACCAATGCTGCGCGCGCCGTCACCAACATCATCGGCAACGGAGTTGCAACCATCGTGGTCGCCAAGTGGGAACATGCCTTCGACGATCGCCGTGCGACGCTCAGCGTAGCCCATCCCCGTCGGATTGAAGTCGCTGCGAGATCGCCGAGAACTCGTCGATAACCGCAGCCGTCAAGGGTATTCCAACAAAGATGCGCATACAGGAAGTATGGTAAGCGTCTTGTTCGTCCCGTTGGAGATGATTGAGGGAAGATCATGACGATGGGGATGTCAATACGTGAAAAGGCCAATGCATAGGCTCAACTGCCATATGGCTGCGGTCGCTTATTTCATTAAACGAGTTCTCCCGTTTACTCCACCCCCAGCACCTTCACAATCACCCGCTTGCGGCGCTGTCCGTCGAACTCGGCATAGAAGACTCGCTGCCATGTTCCCAGGTCTAGCCGGCCATCGGTCACCGGCAGGGTCGTCTCGTGATGCAGCAACAGCGACTTCAGGTGCGCATCTCCGTTGTCCTCGCCGGTCCTGTGGTGCTTGTAGTCCGGCCGCGCCGGCGCCAGCTCCTCCAGCCACTTCCCGATGTCCTCGATCAACCCGCTCTCCAGGTCGTTCACATACACGGCCGCCGTTATGTGCATCGGCGATACGAAGCACAGGCCGTCCCGCACCCCGCTGCGTTCCACAATCCGCTCCACTTCGTCGGTAATATGGACCATCTCTCTCTGCTTTTTCGTCTCAAAGACCAGATACTCCGTGTGACTCTTCATCTCATCCTCCGAGCGTTCCTGCCTTTAAACCGCGACTACCAGTTTAGTTTGAGGGCCACCTGAATGCGCCGGCTGGCGGCTGCGGTGTTGTAGAGGCCAAAGCCCGGGCTCGAGAGGTTCAGGAAGTTGGTGCCCGAAACCGACAGATACGGATTATTGAACGCGTTGAACAGGTCGGCGCGGTATTCAAGGTTCCAGGGGCCGGAGTTGAGCAATCCTCTCTCGAAGACGCGGATGTTCTTGGAAAAAGTCCAATCGAAATTGATGAATTTGTTCAAGCGGGCCGTGTTCCGGCCGCAGTTTCCATTGTTGCCGAGCAGGACCGGGATGTACTTCGTGTTCGACGCCGGGTTGCCCATGGTGAACGAGCCGCCTCGACCGCAGTTGGGCCGGGAGTTGTCGAGACCGGAGACTGTATTGCCGTCCATATTCGCGTCCGGGATTCCCGCAACCGAGCCCGTGATGACCGTGAACGGTAGGCCGGACTGAAACTGGTTGACGGAAGCAAACGTCCAGCCGCCGAAGATGTGGCCTTCGATTCCCTTTTGATTGCGGAAGACGGGGACCTGCCAAACGTGAGAGAGAACAAAACGGTGGCGGATGTCGAAGTCGGAGCTGCCGCGCTCCGCTCCGGGATTGAACTGGTACTGCTCGAAGTTGGTATCCAGCGCGCCCTGGGCCGGGGTGTAATCGGAGCTGTTGTCGATGGAATGCGACCATGTATAGGAGGCGCGCAAAAGCAGGCCATGGGAGAGAGCTTTCGAGACGGAGAACTGCATCGAGTTGTAGGTTGAGCTGCCGGTGTCGCTGATGTAGCTCACGTCGTTGAAGCGCGGATCGATGCGTGGGTTCCCGGGGCCATTCTCGGAGGCATAAAACGCCTGGAACTGCGCGAGCCGATTGGCTTGATCGGCAAGGCTTGTGGCCGGAGCGGGACGGTCCGCCGGAAGCGTCGAGTTGATGGGCTCATAGGTGGTGAGATCCGACCCGCGCGAGCCAACGTAGGACA
>PLOU01000178.1:248-19018 GCA_003142235.1 Granulicella sp. | reverse complement strand
AGCGCCAGTACCCCATGACTAAGCGCCAGTACCCCCAGACTCGATTCCTGCAATTCGACAGGCTGACCGTTGATCACCGTCTCCAGCACCTGGAAATAGACGTTTCCAGTTATCAGTGAAGCCGACGAGACAACATGCACCGTGACGGTAAAGTCCGACGGGTTTGGTTTGTCTGGTGCAGCCAGCAGGAACGCAGTCTGCAGCATAAGGAAGACAAGCGCGAGCTTTTTCATTGGGCGATCTCCTATCGTGGGAACCCTGCGGATAAGCATACTGGCGCAATCCGATCTTCGCGCATTCTATTCCTCCCGAACCCTGGTGCAGCCCATGATGTGCAGTCCGAAACCCGCCGATAAGGTATTTTTGCGCCCCGAATGCATCGCAAGATGAGAAGATGGGATGCGTGCAATTCTCCACAACCCGTGGATCGCAAACCAAGGGGCCGGAACTGGGATGAAGCAAGACAAAGCTGTTTTGACGCTGGCGTTGCTGCTGGCACCGTTCTTCTTGCCGAGCATTGCGGCGGCGCAGTCGGCCAAGCCCACCGCGGACCAGAACATTCAGCTCTCGGTCTTCGGCGCGGCATCGGGCAACTATACCGGCCTCTCCGGCGGCAGGAACCTCAGCATCACCGCCGGCATCGACCTCGCTCTCGCCCCCTGGCACGGGACGCGCCCCACACTGGAGATTCGCGGAATCTATCCCATCGACAAGGGCAAAATCGTCTCCCAGAAAGATGTCCTCGGAGGCCTCAGGCTGGACTTCCTTCTGGGCCATCGCGTGCATCCCTACGGCGACTTTCTCTTCGGCCGCGGCCAGATGAACTACACCGGAACGCCTTGTAACGCGATGGGAGGGTTCGGATACGTCTTCGGAAACAACTGCTACCAGGTCTCCACTACCTACGTCTACTCCCCCGGCGCAGGCTTCGACTACGACCTCACCAACCATCTTGGCATTAAGATCGATGGCCAATACCAGCAATGGGGCACCGTGCCAACCGCCTCGGGAAAGCTCTTCTCCACCCTCGGATCCATCGGCCTCGTCTACCGCTTCGGCAAGTTCGGCATGCCATAGGAGATCTCTGCACAAGTACTTGTTTTGAAGGGGCGGGACTTTAGTTCCGCCGGTTGTAGTACTTGTTTTGAAGGGGCGGTACTTTAGTTCCGCCGGCTGTGCCGCATAATCAACGGGGCTTTAGCCCCTGAGGGAATCTCGAAGGCTTGTTCAGAGCCTCCCTCGATCGCATCCGCAACCCACGCGTCGTCATTCTGGCGCAACCTCACGCGTCGTCATTCTGGCGCAACCCCACGCGTCGTCATTCTGGCGCAGCCAGAATCTCTGTATTTGTATTTGCCTCTGCCTCTGCTTGAATCCTCTCCGGTAGCCCCAGAGTTGCCCTATTCTGACCAGCCGAATTACAAATTGAACAGCTCGCGCAGCCGCTTGGTCTGCGCCCGGCTCACCGGGATCTCTGTCTTCTTCGCGTCGTCCATGCGCAACTGGTAGCTGGACTTGAACCACGGCACCACCTCGCGGATGTGCTGGATGTTCACGATGAACGAGCGGTGCGCCCGCCAGAACGCCTCCGGGTCGAGCTGCTCCATCAGCTCCTCCAGCGTGCGGCAGTTCGACTGCCCCTCCACCCCGCGCGTCACCACGCTGATCGCTCCGCCCTCGATTGTGATGAAGCAGATCTCCCTCTGGTCCACCAGCAGCAGCCGCCCCTGCGCGCGCACAATCACCTTGCCCGTCTGGGGCTTTGCCGGCTGCGTGCGCTCCTCCACCAGCCGCAGCAGCTCGTCCAGCCGGGCGTCGGTGGTGCCCGAATCCGGCTGCCCAGCCTGCCCTGCAATCCTCGCCCGCACCTTCTCGATCGTCTTCAGCACCCGCTTGCGGTCGAACGGCTTCAGCAGATAATCCACCGCGTTCACCTCGAACGCGCGCACCGCGTACTGGTCGAAGGCCGTGGCAAAGACGATATGCGGCAACCCCATCTTTTTGTCGATCAGTTTTTTCAGCACGGCAAACCCGTCCAACCCAGGCATCTGCACGTCCAGGAAGACCACGTCCGGCTTGTGCGCGCGCACAAGTTCCACGGCCTCGATGCCGTTCGAACCCTGCGCCACCACCTCCACCCCGTCCGCCGACTGCAACAGATATAGCAACTCCTGCCGGGCAAGCGGTTCGTCGTCGATGATGAGTGCGGTCAGGGGCACGGTTGTCCGTTGCAGGTTGCAGGTTGTCAGTTGGTCGTCAGCGAATCAACGGTACGAACAGAACGCACTGTTCACTCTAGTGCTTGGAGCAGACCATTGTCAGCCTCAGATGCCGCGGGGAGAACGATAGGATGTTTCATGCAACTGGCAACCTGCAACTGACAGCCTGCAACTTTTAGCTGTCGCTGTAGGCGTGCAGCCGCGCAGGGCCGCCGTCCTGGGAGACGTCGTGCCCGCACTGCGGACAGAACGCATCGGTAATCTGCACTCCGCGGAAGCACTGGCCGCACACCGGGGCCACCTGAAACCGGCACTGAGGACAGAAGTGAAGCCCCGCGGCCAGTTCCGTGTTGCAACTCGGGCAGCGGATCATCACCGGCTGGCGCAGCAGAAAATACACCACCGCGCCGATTCCACCCGGCATCACCACCACCAGCAGCATCCACAACGCAGCCGACATGTTGCGCCGCTTGACGTCCCGGCTCACATAGCCGATCAGAAGTATGTAGCTGGACAGCGCGGCCGAGGTCATATAGCCCATGATGAGATGCATGGGCAGAGTTCCGGGACGCCGATGCGACGGCGGCGCGCTGTCAAAGTACCACTGGCTGCCGACGAAGACCAGAATGGCCAGAATGATCGACCAAAGTGGAAGCAACTTCAGGCTGTCGCTTTCGCCAGCTTCATGTGGCTGCGTGGAGCCGGACGCCTGTTCGTTCCACGGCATCGTCATCGCGACGCCCCACGTTGTTCTGCATTAGTGCGCCAGCGTCGATACCATATAGCGGCTAGAACCGCGAACGTGACCGGAACGAACCACAGCAGCACGACCACAAAGTGGTTGGTGGTGTCCGCGGTTGCCAGCGCCGCAACGTCTGTCTGCGCCGCCTCCGCGGCCTGGTATTGATACATGCCGGTCCATATCGCGAAGCAGGTCAGAATCAGCAGAACGGAACAGATGGCCAGCGGGGCCATCAGGCTGCGTGCCCGGCTGCGCTGCGCCTGTATCACCGTGGCCCGCTCGCGCACCACGCGGTGCGTGCGGTTCACCACACACGCGCGCGCGCCCAGATCAACGCCGCCCTGCGCACTATACGCAAGCGCCGCCGAATCGCCCGGCAGAGAATTGAATTGGGAATCAAATTGTGGGTCGAAAGAGGCCTTCATCCGGTCGCCTCCATCGCGCGTGTGCCGCGCAGGTGCTCGATCTCCGGCTTCAGCGCAGCCAGCCCGCGATACAGCCGCGACTTCACCGTGGACAGAGGAGCACGCGTCACGCTGGCAATCTCTTCCAACGACATCTCCTCGTGGAAGCGCAGCGTCAGCACCTCGCGGTAGTTCGGCTCCAGCTTCAGCAGCACCGCGGCAACCTCGGCGCGGTCCTCGCTCCCCTCGAACTGCTCCAGCGGCGAAGGCCCCTCGGCCGCGATCTCGAACGCGCGTCCCTCGTCGCTCGGCTCGCTCATCTCGTCCAGCGACGCCATCGTCCGCTTGCGCGAGAGGTCGATCACTAGGTTGCGCGCAATCGTGAACAGCCATGTGTCGAAGCGCGCCTTCCCGTTGTACTGCCCGCCGCGCAGCAGCACCCGCATCCAGGTCTCCTGGAACAGGTCTTCCGCCACCTCGCGCTTGCCGGTCAGAAACAGCAGATAGCGCAGCAGGCGGTGCTGGTATAGCTCAATCAAATGGTCGAGAAGTTCCGTGTCCTGGTTCTTCAGGCCGTACGCAATGGCCGCGTTCTCACGCTGTCTCTGCTCCGCCTGTTCCACCGGGATGGCGATCGCTGCGCTGCCCATAGTCTTAGAGACGCCACCTCGCTGGGAAAAGTCTCGGTCGGCTCCGCTCTTTTCCTTGCGAAATAGGTTACTCATCCGAAGATTCCCTCCGAAGCCGGCGTCCGCAGGCCGAAAACGCTGAAAAATAGCCTGATAACTGATTGTAAAGCCAGCCAGCCAGTCTTGGCGAGACCTATTTCGGAAGTAAACTAGTCCGATGGAAGTTCTTTACGGCCTGCACCCGGTCGAGGAGGCGGTCCGCTCCGGCGCGCGCCGGCTGGACTGCGTCCTGCTGGCCCGCGAGCGCGGCGACGCCCGCCTGGAGCGCCTCGCCCAGCTTTGCCGCGACGCCAACGTCCGCGTCACCCTCGAATCCCGAGACCAGCTCACCCGCCTCGCCCGCACCGACGCCCATCAGGGGGCCGTCGCCCTGGTCCGCGAGCGAGCCTTCCTCACCATCGAAGACCTCCTCGCGCCCCAGCCCGCAAAAAAATCCACGAGCGACGCGGCCACATCCGCCCACCGCTTCTTCCTCGCACTCGACGGCATTGAGGACCCACACAATCTCGGCGCTCTTCTGCGCACCGCCGATGGCGCTGGCATCGACGGAGTCATCCTGCCCGAGCGCCGGACTGCGCCAGTGTCGGCGACCGTCGCCAAGACCTCCGCCGGCGCCTCCGAGCACGTCCGAATCGCGCGCGTCACCAACCTCGTCCGCGCCCTCGAGCAGATGAAGCAGGCCAACGTCTGGGTCCTCGGCCTCGACGAGCGCGGCACGCCTGACTACACCGCCTTCGACTTCCGCACCGATTGCGTCCTCGTCCTCGGACGCGAGGGCGCGGGCCTGCACGATCTGGTCAAAAAGACCTGCGACCACCTCCTGCGCATCCCCATGGCCGGCGCGGTCTCCTCGCTCAACGTCTCCGTCGCCGGAGCCGTCGTCATGTACGAGGCCATGCGCCAGCGCAACCAGTCCGCGCAGCCAATCCCGAACCCCAAGCCCGCCGCACCAGCAAAGCCGCGCAAAGGACTCGGCTCGTGACCCGCCGTTCTCTGTTTCACGCCGTCATCCTGACCATGACTCTGGGAGCCGCACTCGCGTTCGCGCAGCAGTCGCCCGCGCCGCAGACAGACCAACCGCCGCACGCACCAACCGCCGCGCCCGACCAAACCGCCGATCCCGCACCGCCGCCCGGCAAAGTCCTCTTCTCCCGCGACCTTGACGCACCCGCCGAGCCTCAGCCCACAAATCCCGCCGCGCCCACGCAATCCGACCCACTCGCCGTCACCGGTGCCGAGCGCAGCGCCCTCACCTTCACCGCCTACGATCTCGACGTCCACCTCACTCCCGCCTCCGCCGCAATCTCCGTCCGCGCCGGCCTTACCGTGCGCAACGACAGCCCCACCCCGCTCACCCGCCTCATCCTCCAGATCAGCTCCTCGCTGCANNCCGGCCGGATGACCGAAGCCGTCGTCCCGCTCCCGCAGCCGCTCGCCCCCGGCGCGTCCGTCTCGCTCACCGCGCTCTACTCCGGCTCGATCCCGCCCTCCGCCGAACGCCTCACCCGCATCGGCGCGCCCGACGATCAGGCCCTCCAATCCGACTGGGACTCCATCGCGCCCTCGCTCACCGCCCTGCGCGGATTCGGCAACGTCCTCTGGCTCCCCGCCTCCGCGCCGCCCGTCTTCCTCGGCGACGGCGCCAAGCTCTTCCAGTCCGTCGGCCTCGCCCGCCTCCGCCAGTCCGCCGCAACCGTCCGCCTCCGCCTCGCCGTCGAGTACNNCCCGGCGTCGCCACCGCCGCCTTCGACGCCCAGCCGCTCGGCTTCCGCTCGCCCAGCCTCTTTGTCACCGACCGCCCCGCCAGCCAGACCGGAACCCCCTCCAACCCCACCCTCATCGCCGCCGTCACCGACCACTACGACGCCCTTCCCGCCTACGCCGCCGCCGCCGCCCTCGTCGAACCGCTCCTCACTGACTGGCTCGGCCCGCAGCCGCTCGCCACGCTCACCGTCCTCGACCACCCCGGCCAGCCCTTCGAGGACGACGCACTCCTCGTCCGTCCCATGCGCGCCGACGGGCCTGCAACCCTCGCCCCTGCGCTCGCCCACTCCCTCACTCACGCATGGATTCACTCCTCCCACCCCTGGATCGACGAGGGACTCGCCCAGTTCCTCTCGATCCTCTGGACCGAACGCACCTCAGGCCGAGCCGCCGCACTGGCCGACTTGCAGGACGCAGCCCGCCCGCTCGCCCTCATCGAGCCGGAACTTCCAGACTCCACCCTCAGCCCCGCCGGCTCCAGCCTCGCCTCCGCCACCGGAGACATCTTCTACCGCACCAAGGCCGCCGCCGTCTGGTGGATGCTCCGCTCCATCGTCGGCGACGNNCTCTCCATCGTCAGCGTCACCCCCAGCCAGCTCACCTCCCGCGCCGGCCTGCCCGCCGGATGGCTCATCGCCGTCGAGGTACGCAACGATGGCTACGCCGCAGCCGAGGTCCCCGTCACCGTCCGCTCCAGTACCGCATCCGAGACCCAGCGCCTGCGCATTCCCGGCCGCTCCTCCGCCTCCACGCGCATCGTCTTCGCCGGCACGCCCGCCGAGGTCGAGGTCAACGACGGCGGCGTCCCCGAGACCCAGACCAGCCTCCACACCCGCCAGCTCCTCCTCCCCAGCCATTAGCACGAGAGCAGAGTTGATGCACCATATCTACGGGCCGTCATCCTGAGCGCGTCTTTCGAGCGCGAAGGATCCCGATAAACTCCGCCACGCCCCAACCCTCCGTACCTTTCTGCCACCGCACCACGAACAGCGCTCACAGCCCACAGCTCACAGCCGAACACAAAAGCGGGTGCCCCATCCTTCGCAGTCTCATCGCGAAGGGTGGGATATGAACCTCTCAGCGACAAACTCTCGGGTGCCCCATCTTCGCAGTCTCATCGCGAAGGGTGGGATATAAAACGCCCGGCGACAAACTGCACTGACTCGCGCGTCCATGCTAGCCTTTTCGCATGGATGTGCCGTCGCGCCGCCCCTCCTTCCGTCTCTCTCTCGCCGCTGTCACTGCCGTACTCTGCCTGCACCTCGCCGTCTACGCGCAGGTCGCGCAGCCAGCTCCAGCCTCGACCACTAGCGCGACCGATCCGCGCATCGCCTCGCTCCTCGATTCTCTGGGCCGCGTTCGCACGCCAACATCCGCCGCCATCTCGCCCGACGGCAACGTTGTGGCCTGGGCAGTCCGCGGAGAGCACGGCTCCGAGCTGCACCTGACCGGCATCGCGTCACCGAGACCGGCCCAGCCTGCCGCGCAGGACCGCATCCTCTCGCCAGATACCATCGGCGACACGACGCGCGGCAAGCCCGGCGCCTGTACCGCCTCGCATCCTGCCTGGTCGCCCGACGGCTCGCAGCTCGCCTTCCTCTCCGACTGCTCCGACAGTAGCCAAGATGCCAGCGGCCAAAACCCCAGCAACGGAAAGTTGCAGCCCTCCGCGCAGCAGAACCTCTTCGTCTGGACCCTGGCCGCCAACGCAATGAAGCAGGTGGGCCATCTGCGCGGAGAGGTCAGCTCGCTCCAGTGGTCGCCTGACGGCAAATCCATCGCCTTCCTCTACGTCGAAAACGCCACCCGCTCGGCTGGCGCGACCGCCGCCATGAAGCCCTGGAACGGCGTCTATGGCGAAGACGGCGTCGAAGTAGAGAGAATTGCCGGCGTGGACGTTCAGAGCGGTAGGGCTGGCTGGATCTCCGCCGATCCTATGCTGCACGTCTACGAATTCTCCTGGTCACCAGACTCCCAGATGGTTACATACGTCGCTGCTGCCCCCCCTGGTGAGAACAATTGGTGGGTGGCTAAACTGTATGTCCAAACCGTGGAGCGTAGCTTCTGCTCCTTGCCCATCAACACTCCTGAATGCGGTGAGGTGGCGAAGATCACATTGCGGTCTATTCTTGACCCAACCAAGATCTCCGGCCCCCTCCACGGCCTGCAGATCGCCGTCCCCCGCTTCTCACCCGACGGCAAGCAGATCGCCTTCATCGGCGGCATCATGTCCGATCAAGGCTCAACCGGCGGCGACATCTACCTCATCCCCTCAACCGGCCTCAAGCCCGGAACCGAGCCGAAGGACCTCACCCCCAACCGTCCCGCCTCGCCCGCCTACATCGCATGGCTGGACGACCACACCCTCGGCATCTCCGAGCACGTCGGCGGCAGCAGCCGCATCACCGCGCTCGATCTCGCCACCGGCCAGGACGTTCCCGGCCTCGACTTCACCTTTCCCGAGACCATCTACTCCGGCGACGATTCAATGAGCGTCTCCCTCGCCAGCCGCTCGCCCAACATCGCCCTCATCCGCCAGTCCTTCGCGCGCCCGCCGGAGGTCTGGGTCGGCCCCTCCGACAACCTCCAGCAGATCACCCACCTCAACGACGCGCTCAAACCCGCGTGGGGCAACGCCGAATCCATCGACTACACCAGCGACGGCCTGCCCATCCAGGGCTGGCTGCTCTATCCCGCGAATTTCGATCCCTCGAAAAAATATCCCCTCATCGTCAGCGTCCACGGCGGCCCGTCCAGCGCACTCACTCCGCGCTGGCCGACTGCAACCTACAGCGCGACTCCCCTCTCCGCGCTGGGCTACTTCGTCTTCTATCCCAACCCGCGCGGCAGCTTCGGCCAGGGCGAGCACTTCACCCAGGCCAACGTCAAGGACTTCGGCGGCGGCGACCTGCGCGACATCCTCGCCGGAGTGGACCTGCTCGAAAAGCGCTTCCCCATCGACAAATCGCGCGAAGGCATCACCGGCTGGAGCTATGGCGGATTCATGACCATGTTCGCCGTCACCCAGACCACGCGCTTCCACGCCGCGGTCGCCGGCGCTGGCCTCTCCAACTGGCAGAGCTACTACGGCCAGAACTCCATCGACCAGTGGATGCTCCCCTTCTTCGGCGCCTCCGTCTATGACGACCCCAAAATCTACGCCAGGTCCTCCCCCATCAACTTCATCAAGAACGTCAAAACACCCACCCTGCTCCTGGTCGGCGACCGCGACGGAGAGTGTCCCGCGCCGCAGAGCCTCGAGTTCTGGCACGCGCTGCATGACGTGGGCGTGAAGACGCAGTTGGTGGTCTATCCCGGCGAGGGCCACCACTTCGCCGACCCAGCCCACCAGCGCGACCTGCTGCGGCGCACCATCGGCTGGTTCCAGGCTGAGATGCCGCCAAAGTAGCCGCGCTTGCCCAACTGCTTTCCATCGCTCGCCCGGCGCGTCGAAACCGCGACGGTTATTTGCGTCCCGTCTGCGCAGCTTCTACACTGACATCTGTGGTTCTAGCGTCTGCGGTGTGACCGTCCAGCTCTGGTTCCGGTTGGACGGGGAGGTTTAATGCGTCGGTTCGTCACGTTGTTTGTTCTGCTTCTGTCTTCGCTCCCATTCGGTGTCTCGATCTCGGGCTGCGCGCACAATCTCGCGCCCACCTTCTGCAATGGCGGCGACTCGGGCATGACCACGACCCAGGCCGCGACCATCGTGTTGCAGCCGGTCATCTATGGAATCTCGCTGAACTACGCGGAGATCGGACAGCTACAGGGGCCTACCACGACGGACTGCAAGGGCTCGAACGTCGGGATCTCGGCATACACCTACGGCACCACGGACATGACCATCGCGGACGTGCAGCCGACAACCGGAAGGTTGTGCGCGGGGACGTGGAACCGAAACTCCGGCGGGGGCATTCCCGACTTCACCTATTGCACTCCCACCAATAAGTCGGGCATCGCCTACGTCACGGCAAGCGCGGACGGGGTCACCAGCAATCCGCTGCCCATCTTCGTGCATCCGGTGGTCACCAGCATTGTGCTGGGAGGTCCGTCGTCCAACTGTACAACCGATCCCACCACCGCCTGCTGCCCGCTGGCAACGACAGGCGCGGTCACGGCCAAGCCCTATCTGGCCAACTCCTGCATCTCGCAGGGATCGACCGCCCAACTGGTGGCGCGGGTCTACGCCGGAACGGGCGCCAACCAGACCAACATCAGTTGCCTGGCGGGCCATCTGCAGTTGAGCGCGCAGGGCGAAACGTCCACCACCACGATCTCGCAGGTCGTCAGCATCGACCAGAACGGCGTGGCCACGGCAAACCAGCCGGGATCGGTGCTGATCTCTGCGAACATAGCAAACGCAGCCAGCTCGGCGGGCTTCTTCTCCACCTGTCCGCCAGCCTCGATCACCCTCACCACACCCGGTTCAACCGCCAATCCGGTGGTGGTCAACCAGAACAACCCGCAGCCGATTGTCGCTACCGCCTTCGACACTAATGGAGTACCCCTCACCGGGCTTTCGCTGGAGTTTGTCTCCACCACGCCCTCCACCATTCCCGCAGGTTCGACGGTGACGCCGCCCCTGGCCGGCGCGGCCTCCATCTCCGCGGTGTGCCAGCCGCCCAGTTGCAATCCCTCGTCGTACAACCAGATCGGGCTCCTCGGCAACGGCAAGCCGGTCACATCCAATTCGGTGAATATCTCCGTTCCCGGCACCAACAGCACCGTCCTCTATATGGCCAGCACGCAGTCCCAGTACATGGTGCAGATCGACTTCACCACCTCCGTGCTGGGGCAGCCCTTCCTGCTGCCCTATGTGCCCAACTCCATGGTCATCAGCAACGACGGCTTCAACATCTACATGGGCAGTTCGACGGCGCTGATGGTGGTAAATGCGGTGAACACGCTGAGCATCGCGCGCACGGACCCTACGTCGCCGGGCACCGTGCTCGCCGTCTCGCCCAACGGAGACACCATCGTCCTCAGCGACCCCGTGCATCAGGTCATCTCGCTCCAGAGCTCGACGGGGGGCGTCATCTCCACCTATGGCGGTGTGGCAACGCACGCCGAGTTTGCCCCCGACAGCCAGACCGTGTATATCACCGCCGGCAATCAGCTTCTGGTCTACTCAGCCAATACCGGGTGGACCAACATCGTTCCCGCGACATCGGCCGGAACGCCGGTGACGGACGTAGCCATCACGGTACCCGCCGTCGGGGCCTACTTTGCCGGCCCAACCACCACGGCGCGCAGCTACTGCTCGGTGAGCACCCCAACCACACCCACCAACGAGGCCAATCTCTTCTATCCGTCGGCCGACAGCTCTCCGGCAATCACCGACCGGCTCGCCGCAACCAACGACGGGATGCATGTGCTTGGCGCCACCGCAACCACGCCGACGCCGACACTGAGCGATCTGCGCGTGAACATACCTATCGGAGCTTGCCCGCTGCCCTCGGGCGGGACTTCTGCGACTTTGACCCTCCCAAGCCCTGGCCTGACCTTCTCCAACACGCTCACCACCACCCTTCTCACTCCGCTCACGGCGACGGCCATCACCGGCGTCTGGCCAACGTCGGACTCGACGCTCGCCTTTATCACATACACCGGCTCCGGCGGCGTTCTGCCGGCCTACGCTCCCGCGGCGAGTGGGCAGGGAACGACCACCTACATCAAGCTCTCCGGTGGCACGACGACGGCTCCCATTGCGGGTGTCGTCAGCGCGGACAACTCCACGTTTTACGCGGCCACCTCGGGAGACAACCTCGTCCACCTCATCAAACCGGGTACGACTCCCGGTCAGTGGATCGACAGCTCGACCCTGGCGCCCAATCTAACCACCCCCACCGGTACCCCTGTGCCGGTCAATCTGATGGCGCAGAAGCCGCGCAAGACAACCTAAGAAACCGCTCCAGAACAGGTTCCCCACAGGACGGAGCGGATGGGGCATCACCCCCCACTAAAGTTGTAAGGCGCATTCTTGCAATCCTCCTACAATGAAGCTGTTCCTTCTTCCGCAAGATGCTGAAGACCCCACCTCGGGGCTTCCGGTCTGAAGAGCGGGAGGGCAGCATCGTTCATTCAGGCTCCGACCGGGACGGGTTTCCAGTGCAACGGAACTCTTCCTGGTTCGGAACGGCTTTATTTTTTTAGAACCGTCACATCTTCTCGCAAAGCGTCTATTATGTTCTGCGAGGGAGCGGCAATTTCAACGTGATCAATTACGGTACGTTTTTCTTCACGAACATCGTCTCGGTCACCGTGTTCACGGCCTGCCTCTGCCTGCTCGCCTGGAACAATCGCAAGGTGACAGGGATGAAGTGGTTTGCCGGCGGCATGGTCGTCGGGCTGGTCAAACTGGTGCTGCAGGGCCTGGAAGGTAATATCTCCCCAGTCCTCGGCGACATGGTGACCAATGAGCTTTACCTGATCTCTTTCGTGATGCAGTTGTTGGGCCTGCGCTGGTTTGTGCTGCGCAAGCCGATTCGGCAGTGGTGGGCCTTCATCGCCATCGGGCTTGCCTTGGTGACCTATACCGTCCTGTTTCTCGACAAGGTCCCGTACATCAGCAATGTCATCAACATTCCCAATATTCTGGTGTGCGGCGTAGCCGCGTGGATCCTGCTGAAGAACGGGCGCGGACCGTTTGCCGCTGTGTCGCGAATCACGGCGGTGATCCTCAGCGCGGATGCGGTTATCATGACATACCGTGCATTGCTGACCAATCTGTTTTACAAGCAGGCTGACCTGACGGACCGTGCCCATACCGATCCCAGATGGGTCTATTCGCTGGCCGGAATGGCCTTTCTTGCCACCTGCATGGTGATGTGCGTCCTCTGGTTCCTGGTCACCGAGTTGAGCAAGGAACTGGCCGAGCAGGCACGCACCGATCCGCTTACCGGCGCCCTCAATCGCCGCGCCATGGAGGAAGCGGCCCTGCGCGAGACCACGCGCAGCATCCGCTATGGCCACCTGCCCTGCATGATCGTGCTGGATATCGACCACTTCAAGCACCTCAACGACACGCGCGGTCACGCCGCCGGTGACGCCGCCCTGCAGTCCCTGGTCAACCAGATCAAACCCATGATGCGCGTCAACGATGTGCTGGCCCGCACCGGAGGCGAAGAGTTCACCATCCTGCTGCCCAATACCACTGCCTCGGCGGGCATCATGGCAGCCGAGCGCGTCAGGCAGACCGTGGAAGCTCTGGAAATTCCCTTCGAGGACGAGCCAATCCGCTTCACCATCAGCGCCGGAGTCGCCCAGCTCGACCCCGCGCAAGGCGGCTGGGAAGGCATGATGCGGCGCGCCGATGCCGCCATGTATGAGGCCAAGGAAAACGGCCGCAACTCGGTCCGTCCCATCGCTAGGTTCAATGAAGCGGCAGCCGTGCAAGTGGCAGCTCCCCTCTTGTAAGCCCCGGAAGTGACACAACCGCGGACATCTGGCCTCCCCGAGTGGGAGGCCAGAGTTGTTTTATGGACTTGACGTTGTCGTTCAGGTCAGCCGAGGCGCTGCTTCAGCACGCTGCGCGCAATGGCGTCCAGCACTCCGTTCAGGAACTGCACCGACTCCGGCGCCCCGTAGTGCCGCGCGATCTCCAGCGACTCGTTGATCACGATGGCGGCCGGCGTGTTGGGGCAGCCAAGCAGCTCCGCGACAGCCGCGCGCAGCAGGTTGCGGTCCACCACCGCCATGCGCTCCAGCCGCCAGTTCTGCGCATGTGTCTCGATCAGCGCGTCGATCTCCACCCGGCGCTCGGTGGCCACGCGATAAATGTCCTCGGCAAAGCCGCGCGTCTCCGCATCCACGTCGTCGCGCGAGGGCCAGAAGAGCCCGCGCACCTCCTCCGGCGTCTGCTTGCCCAGGTCGCCCTGGAAGAGCATCTGCATCGCCAGTTCGCGGGACTTGCGGCGCGTTCCCACCTACTTCTTCCCCGCTAGTTTCCTCGTTACAGACACCATCTCGATCGCCGCCATTGCCGCCTCGAATCCCTTGTTCCCCGCCTTCACCCCGGCGCGGTCCAGCGCCTGCTCCAGCGTCTCGCAGGTCAGCACCCCGAAGCTGTGCGGCACGCCCGTCGCCTGTTGCGACTCTCCGATGCCGCGCGCAACCTCCGTGTAGATCGCCTCGTAGTGCGCCGTCTCGCCGCGCAGCAGGCAGCCCAGCGTAATAATCGCATCCACCGACTTCGACTCCGCCAGCGTACGCGCCGCCGATGGAATCTCCCACGCGCCCGGTACGCGCACAATCTCGATCTCCGCGCGCGCCGCGCCGCTGCGCAGCAGCCCATCCAGCGCGCCCTGCAGCAGCCGCTCGGTGATCACCGCGTTCCAGCGCGCAACCACAATCGCAAACCGCATCCCCGCCGCCGACAGATCGCCCTCGACAGCGATGGGCCTGCCGCGCAGCGCATCCTCCGACTCCCAGAAGCCGAGCAGTAGCGATGGGTCCAGCGCGACCGTAAACAGCCGCGACTTCCAATGCGTCGGCGCAACCTCGGAGAGCCGTTCGCCAATCTCTTCGGCCTTGCAGTTGGCCTTCATCCACTGCTCCACAACCGCGCGAACCTGGTCGAGCTGTGTCACCTCGATCAGCACAGGAGGCACCGCCGGCGCGCGTCCCGCCACCAGCTCCAGGTTGCCCAGCGGCACCAGAAATGCCGCGCCCCGCCCGCTTCCATCCTCCCAGCCCTTGCCCGCCTCGAAGCCGAGCGCGCCGAAGAGTCCAGCCAGCCTCTCCTGCGCAGCCGCCGAGCCCACCTGCGTCACCAACGTAATCCCCTTGACCATCCTCCGATTGTATCGTCTGCGGCGTTGCGGTTGCAGTTGCAGCTTGTTCGTTGTTGGTTGTTTGTTGCCGCGGAAGCGTGCCCACTGGAAACCGCATCCAACGTCTTGGTATGCTTAAAGGCGTGCGTATGACTCTCCCTCCTCTTTCGTTCTCCGGCCGCATCTTCTCCACCAGGTCTTCTTCTTACCGAACCAAGCTGTTGCTTGCGATGGCTTCGGCCCTCTGCCTTGCCGCCTCTCCCATGCTGCTTACGGGCTGCAACCACGCGTCCGCGGGTACCACCATCTCAACCGCCAGTCCGCAGGCGGTCGAGTCCGCGCGTCAGCAGTTGGACCTGATCCCGCCCCCCTCCAAGAGCCGCTACATGGCCATCCCCAGCCTCTCGGAGTGGGAGAACCCCTACCTCACCGTGCAGCAGAACATGGCCACGCTGCATCTCACCCAGGCCGACGCCAACCCCAGCCAGCTCGGCACCGGCGGAGTGTTGCGTCTCGTCGCCGCGCGCCGTCAGGACCTCACCGTGCGCCTGAGCGACCTGCCCGCTGCCCTCGACGCCGTTCCCGAGAGCTCCTGGCCCTATGGCCGCGTGGTTGCCATCGAGGAGGCGCACGACACGCCAACCGCGGCCCGTCCCGCGGTTCGCCGCAACGTCGAAGCAGCCATCAAAACCCTCGGCGACATGGGCGTGGTGGTCTACGAATGGCCCGAACCCGGCCTTCGCTGACTTTGTCGCAACCGTTGTCTTTTTGTCGTTGCCTGGAAAGGGCCACCGGCCCGTTCTATATTTAGCCTGGGGCGAAGCCCCAGGTACACGTCCCAACCAATCCTTTGCGGGCTGAAGGCCCGCGCTATCGCTGCCATATGTTGATACAGCGCACGCGAAGCCGCGCAGATGCATCCTACCAAGTTGACTCCACACTTGCGAGACAAGCTGGAGGGATAGAAGCGAATGAGGATGCTGAAAGTCTCGTGTATTTGCCTTTCGGAGGGAGCAGGGGGCTTCAGCCCCCTGAATTCAGTCCATGGAATCATGGGGCTTTAGCCCCGGGCCTTCTTCCAGAAGTGGCAATCAAGGCCCTTTCAGCACCCTCTGAAGGAATTGTCATGAGCGAAACAAAAGTTGCGGCGGTGAAAAAACACAAGTCGCTGGCCAGGGGACTCATCGCCGGCTTGATCGGCGGGCTGGCCGCAACCGCCGCCAAGGCCCTTGCCGAGCGGATATTTCCCCCGCACACCCATGGCGAGCTGGAGCCGCAGAAGCTCGCCGTCGAACTCGTGGCCGGAGACACTCTGACCCCGGTCGCAAAGGCGAGGTTGAGCGAGGGCCTCCGCTGGGGCCTGGGCGCGGCGGCCGGCGCGACCTATGGCGCGGTCGCCGAGTTCTACCCCGAGGCGACGGCCAGGCATGGGGCCAGCTTCGGCCTGGCGATGGAGGCGTTGAGCCACGAAGCCGCACTTCCCGCGCTCGGCCTCGCCGCCCAGCCAGAGGACCAGTCCGTGCGCGAGCATGGCAGCGAGATCACTTCCTACGTCGTCTACGGCGTCACCGCCGAGCTGGTGCGCAGGCTGGTGCGCCGGTGGATCTAGCCGTAGCTGCTAAAAACTCTGTATTGCTTAAGGGCACGGCTTCAGCCGTGCCGTAAGTGTCGCAAAATCAATAGGGCTTTAGCCCCTGAGGTCAAATTGTCAGGCCAACTCTCGGTTTTTTCAGCACCTCCTACCCGCATCTTCGGGGACCGCACGGCCCACGCAACGCTGCGCAGCTATCGCCTGGGCGACTGGCAGGCGATGTACGCGCTCGACCTCATCTGCTTTGCTCCAGTCTTCCAGTTCAGCCGCGGGGCCATGCGCGGATTCGCCGAGGGCCCCGGCGCGGTCACCGTGCTCGCCGAAGCGCAGCGCGAGCTGACCGAAACGCAGCGCGAGTTGGCCAATTCGGAGAGTGAGCTGGCAGGCTTCTGTCTCACCCAGTTGGACGAGCGCACCGGCTATGTGGTCACGCTGGATGTGGCTCCCGCGTGGCGGCGAAGCGGTCTGGCAAGGCGTCTAATGGCCGAGGTCGAGTCCAAACTCCACTCCGCCGGCGCCGTGCAGATGGAGCTGCACGTCTTCACCGGCAACGCGGAAGCAATCCGTTTCTACCAGTCGATCGGCTACTCGCAGACGAGCATAGCTGAGAACTTCTACGCGCAAGGCCTGAACGCGCTCCTCTACCGCAAGCAGCTCCCGGCATAGGCGAGGAGTTCGACGAAGAGAATTGACAGGCGCTACTCGTAATACCGCGCGAAGCTGGTGTCCGTCTCGAACAGCGTGCAGTCCTTCACTCGCACCCGCCCGCCGGTCATCTCTTCCAGTTGTCGCGCGGTCTGCTGGTAGAAGTAGCGCGCCAGATTCTCGGCCGAGGGGTTCAGCTCGGTAAACGGCTCAATGTCATTGATCATCAGGTGGTCCAGCCGCTCCACCACCGGGCGCAGCAGGTGCTTCAGCAGCTTGAAGTCCAGCAGCAACCCGGCCTCGTCCAGCTCCTCGCCCGCCAGCGTCACCAGCACGCGATAGTTGTGGCCGTGCGGGTTCTCGCACTTGCCTTTGTAGTTGCGCAGATAGTGGCCGGAGGAGAAGCCGGCTTCCACGGTGACCTCAAACATCGGCTTGGCTCCCCCTTCACTGTTGATTGTATCGTCTGCGCGCGGATAGGAAGAGGAGACAGCAGACTCAGCAGCGCCTCTGACAGATTAACGAACGACGCGCGGCGTTGCGACGCGGCGAGGATGGTTGGATTCCGGCCCATGCGTCTGTCTGACGCTGGAGCGGTTTCACCGCAGGTCTCTACAGGAGCGAAGACCGTTTGCGTGGTTTTTCCTCAAGAAAAACCACTTTAATAATTCTCGCGCGATAACAGTTGCGGTGAAACCGCTCTAGCATACGGCACAAGTCCAGCGTTGCCGCACGCTTTCAGCCCATCCTCAAGCCGGGTAGCGCATCATGACAGCGAATCCAGTGGACTATTCTGGAGGGGAGGGACTTCCCAAAAGATGAAGGAACCCATGCAGACGGCGAGCAGGAGTTGGTGGCTGGTTCCGCTCTCCGAGCGCATGGACGGGCTGCGGCAACGCGAGAGCCAGGTCTTTCTCGGGCTGTCGCTGGTCATCGGCGCATTGACCGGCCTGGCGGTCGTCGCCTTCATCGTGCTGACGGAACGCATGGGGATGCGCCTGTATCCGGTGGTGGGCGCGCCCTGGCGGCGTCTGCTGTTCCCGGTCGCAGGATCGCTCGGCATCGGGTACCTGCTCTATCGTTTCTTCCCCAATGCGCGCGGCAGCGGCGTGCCGCAGACCAAGGCCGCGCTCTTTGCCCGCGACGGCCGCATCACGCTGCGCACCGTGCTGGGCAAGTTCTTCTGCACCTCGGCGACGCTGGCCAGCGGGATTCCCCTTGGACGCGAGGGCCCCTCGGTGCAGGTGGGCGCGGGCATCGGTTCAGTCCTGGGACGAGCGCTGGGCCTCAGCACCGAGCAGGTGAAGAACCTGATCCCAGTGGGCGCGGCGGCGGCCATTGCAGCCGCCTTCAATACTCCCCTGGCCGCGGTCGTCTTTGCACTGGAAGAGATCATGGGCGACCTCAACGCTCCCATGATGGGCGGCGTAGTGCTGGCCTCCGCAACCGCATGGATGGTCCTGCGCGTATCTCTCGGCGATCATCCGCTCTTCAATGTCCCGAAATATCACCTGGTCAGTTCAGCCGAGTTTGCCGTCTATGCGGTGCTCGGCGTGGCCGGCGGAGTGGTCTCGGCGGCCTTCGCCCGGCTGCTGCTTGGGATGCGTGCCTGGTTTCTGCGCCTGCCGCGCAGGACGGTCTGGTTCCAACCGCTGGCGGGCGGTCTGCTGGTGGGCGCGATGGGATGGTTTGTGCCCCAGGTGCTGGGCGTGGGTTACGGCTTTGTCGGCGACGCGCTGAACGGACGCATGGCATTCCACCTGATGCTTCTGCTCTTGCTGCTCAAGCTCTTCGCCGTCACCACCAGCTATGCGTCGGGCAACGCAGGTGGCATCTTCGGCCCATCGCTCTTCCTCGGCGCCATGTTGGGAGGCGTGGTCGGCGCCGCGGCGCATCATATCTTCCCGCTGGCGACGGCCACTCCGGGGGCCTACGCGCTGGTGGG
>PLOU01000178.1:0-172 GCA_003142235.1 Granulicella sp. | reverse complement strand
GCGCTGGCCGTGCAGGACGGCATCCATCTGCCCAGCGCCAGGACGCGGCTGCATCTCGATCAGCGCACGGTCGCGGAGATCATGAAAGGTCCTGGGCTCCTGCTGGATTCCGAAATCACTGTGCGCGAGGCCCTGGGACGCATCCGTGTCAGTGGCCATCGAACGGCCCTGG
>PLOU01000048.1 GCA_003142235.1 Granulicella sp. | reverse complement strand
GAAGATGTTCATGTGGTCCTTCAGCAGCTTGGCGGAGAGGCCCAGCGAGTCGGCGGGAAGGATAGTGCCGTTGGTCCAGATCTCGATCGTCAGCTTGTCGTAGTCGGTGATCTGGCCGAGTCGAGCGGCCTCCACCAGGTAGTTGACCTTGCGCACCGGCGAGTGGACGCTGTCGACTGGAATGAATCCGAGGCCAAGATCGGCGTCGAAGTTCTTGTCCGCGGAGATGTATCCGCGCCCGCGCTTCAGGCGCATCTCCATGTCGATCTTGCCGCCGTCGCTGACGGTGCAGATGTAGACGTCCTTGTCGAGGATCTCGACGTCGCCGTCGGCCTCGATCATGCCCGAGGTGATGACGCCCGCCGCGTCGGCGCGAAGGTACAGCGCCTTGGGGCCTTCGCCGTTCAGCCTGAAGGGGATCTGCTTCAGGTTCAGGATGATGTCGGTGGCGTCCTCGACCACGCCGCTGATTGACTGGAACTCGTGCAGCACGCCCTCGATGCGCACGGCGGTGACGGCCGCCCCTTCGATCGACGACAGCAGCGTGCGCCGCAGCGCATTGCCGATCGTGGTGCCGAAGCCGCGCTCAAACGGCTGCGCGGAAAACTTTCCGTACTTCTCGGTGAGTGTTTCGGTGTCGACGGCAAGACGCTTGGGTTTCTGGAAGCCTCTCCAAAGCATGGGCGTTTCTCCTTTGTCCGGCTCATTCGCGATGCATTTTGCGAAGGCGGGGTGGTTCGGTTGCAGGCTGGGTTGTGGGAGTTGCTACATCTACGTTCGTTGCTTATCGATTTGTAATTTCGTAGCGCACTTGTTTGTCATTCCGTTGCTTCTTGGTTTGTCATTCCGTTGCTTCTTGGTTTGTCATTCCGTAGCGCAGCGGAGGAATCTGCTTCTCCTCCGCTGCACTCCGGCAATCTTTACTTGCTATACAGTTCGACAATAAGCTGTTCGTTCACCGGCAGGTTGACGTCCTCGCGTGTGGGCAGCGCGACCAGCCTTCCGGTAAGGGTCTCGCGGTTGATGTCGAGCCACTGCACGGCTCGCTGGCCGCTGGCGAAGTTCCCCGACTCTTCGAGTATGACGAGCTTCTTCGAGCCTTCGCGGACCTTGACCTCGTCGCCCACCTTGCACTGGAACGACGGGATGTTGACCTTGCGGCCGTTCACCTGGATGTGTCCGTGGCGAACGATCTGCCGGGCCTGGCGGCGGCTCATCGCGAAGCCGAGGCGATAGCAGACGTTGTCCAGACGCGTCTCCAACTGCTGCAACAGCAGCTCGCCGGTGACGCCGGTCTTGTTGGCGGCCTTCTGGTAGTAGGCGCGGAACTGGGTCTCCAGCGTGAAGTAGATGCGCTTCGCCTTCTGCTTCTCGCGCAGTTGCAGGCCGTAGCCCACCACCTTCTTCACCTTGCGCGATTGGCCGTGCTGGCCGGGAGGAAAGTTGCGCTTCTCGATCGCGCATTTGTCGGAGAAGCACTTCGCGCCCTTGAGGAAGAGCTTGGTTGCGTCCCGGCGGCAGAGGCGGCAGACGGGTCCTGTATAACGTGCCATTCGTATTGCTCCTTTACTTCAGGTGACGATCGGTTTACGCGCTCATCACGCTTCGTCCCGATCCGGGTTGAATAAGTTGTAAGTGGTAAGTTGTAAGTGGCAAGAGAGAAGTGAAATTAGTTTTCACTTACCTCTCACCACTTACCACTGCACTTATACTCTGCGGCGCTTGGGCGGACGGCAGCCGTTGTGCGGCATGGGCGTAACGTCGCGGATCGAGCGGACCTCGATGCCGGTGGTCGCAAGCGCGCGGATCGCGGACTCGCGGCCGGAGCCGGGCCCCGAGACGCGCACATCGACGGAGCGCAGTCCGTGGTCGCGCGCTGCGTTGGCTGCGCCGACTGCGGCCTGCTGCGCGGCAAACGGAGTTCCCTTGCGCGAGCCGCGAAAACCGAGCGAGCCAGACGACTTCCAACTGATCGTGTTGCCCGCCTGGTCCGTGATGGTGACGATGGTGTTGTTGAAGCTCGCCTGAATATAGACGAGCCCGAATGGGACGTTCTTGCGTTCCCGCTTCTTGAACTTCTTGCTCTTGCCTGCGGTCTTGGCGCCGCCAGCCTTGTTCTGTGTCTTCGCCATGGGCTATTTCGTCGCTTTCTTCTTGGCGGCAACCGTGCCCTTGCGGGGACCTTTGCGGGTGCGTGCGTTGGTGTGGGTGCGCTGGCCGCGGACGGGCAGCGAACGGCGGTGGCGGAGTCCGCGGTAGGACTGGATCTCGATCAACCGCTTGATGTTGAGCGAGACGTCCTTGCGCAGGTCGCCTTCGATCTCGCCCTGGGCCTCGATGACGTGCCGGATGCGGTTCAGCGCGTCCTCTTCGAGAGTGCCGACCTTTGCGTAGGGATCGACGTTCGCCTCGGCAAGGATCTTTGCCGCGCGCGAGTTGCCGATGCCGAAGATGTGTGTGAGTCCGATGCGAATCTGTTTCTGATTCGGAACATCGACTCCAGCAATACGTGCCATGGGGTTCCTTTTCGTTTGTGCTTGTGGCGCTGTGTGGCCACGGGAGCGGGGTTGTCGGTTTGCGGTCAAAATCGCCAGGTTCAACGCAAGCCTTGACTTCGGCTAACTCGCCTGGCGGGGCCGGGTAAAACGGTTGCTGGTTGCAGTTTGTTGTTGCCAGTAAAAACTAGCCCTGACGTTGTTTGTGCTTGGCGTTTTCGCAGATGACGCGAACCACGCCGCGGCGGTGGATGACTTTGCACTTATCGCAAATCTTCTTGACGGACGCGCGGACCTTCATAAAACTCCTAAGTCAGCCGTTAGCTTTTAGCCCTTAGCTGATAACTAAAGACGGCCGACGTGCTCATTACATTGCTCTGGTTTTCAGCGAAAAGCTAAGAGCTAAAAGCTAATAGCTAAGGGCTGCTTCTCATCTACTTGTAGCGGTAGACGATGCGGCCGCGGTTGAGATCGTACGGACTCAGCTCAATCGCGACGCGGTCGCCGGGGAGGATCTTGATGAAGTTCTTGCGCATGCGCCCTGAGATGTGGGCGAGGGCCTGGTGCTTGTTTTCAAGCTCGACCTTGAACAGCGCATTGGGCAGCGTCTCGACGACGACTGCCATCACTTCAATTGCATCTTCCTTCGACAAACGCTCTCCTTCGAGTGGCAGGGACGCCTCGTACGCAGCCCAAACGCCCTGTTGTCATGTGCCTGCGCACACAGCATCTTTGAGTATACCCCGAAATGGGGCCGGAATCCTAGCGAGTCAGCACCCGCGGCCCGTCTTTTGTGATCGCGACCGTGTGCTCGAAGTGGGCGCTGAGGCTGCCGTCGACGGTCAGGGTGGTCCAGCCGTCGGGCAGCACCTTCACCTCAGCCCCGCCAGCGTTGATCATCGGCTCGATGGCCAGCACCATTCCGGCCTTCAGCCGCGGGCCCTTGCCGCGCGCTCCGTAGTTTGGCACTTGCGGGTCTTCGTGCATGGATTTACCGATTCCGTGGCCGACAAACTCGCGAACGACGCCGTAGCCCTCGGCCTCGCACATCTCCTGCACTGTTGCGGAGATGTCGCCCAGGCGGCCACCGACCCGTGCCTGCTGGATCGCCCGCTCCAGCGCGGCCTGGGTAACGTCGAGCAGCTTTTTGGTGGCGGCGCTGGGCGTGCCGACAGCGTAGGTGACGGCGGAGTCGGAGTAAAAACCATCGACAATCACACCGCAGTCAACCGAGACGATGTCCCCCTCGGCGAGGATGCGTTTGTCCGAAGGAATGCCGTGGACAACTTCGTCGTTGATGGAGGTACAGAGCACAGCAGGAAAGCCGCGATAGCCCTTGAACGCGGAGATGGCGTGCAACTCATCCATCTTGGCTGCCGCAACCTTCTCCAGATCCATGGTGCTGGCGCCGGGCATAACAAACGGCCGTACCGCCTCATGCACCTGATGCAACGCCTCGCCGGAGCGGCGCATCTTTTCAATCTCGGCAGCGGTTTTAATGAGTATTGCCATAATATCTGTTGCCAGTCGTCAGTGAGAAGCATGGCGCAGCTTGGCGATGGCTTGCTCGATCGCGGCGTTGACGGTCTCCACGCCCTGGTCGCCATTCGCCTCTTCGAAGCGCCCCTGATTGCGGTAGTGTGCCACCACCGGCGCGGTCTGCGCGTCGAAGGTCTTCATGCGCTCCACAAAGACCGGCTCGGTGTCGTCCCCGCGCTGCGTCAAACTGGCTCCATCGAGATCGCAGACTCCCGCGACCTTGGGAGGATTCGAGTACATATTGTAGATGTGCTTGCACGACGGACAGATTCGCCGACCAGTGATGCGCTGTAGCAGTTGATCGTATGCCACCACAATGCTGATGGCGATGACCGGAAGCCGCGGCAGAAAGATGGGATCGGCAATCGTACGATCGAGAAATTTGGCCTGGTCCAGCGTGCGCGGATAGCCATCCAGGATGTACCCGCGATGGGTGTCCTTCTCCTGTAGGCGGTGGAGCACCATCTGGTTGACGATCTCGTCGTCGACCAGCAGTCCAGCGCTCATGATCTCTTTCGCCTTGATCCCCAGCTCGGTGCCGCGGGCGATGTTGCCGCGCAGCAGGTCGCCGGTGGAGATCTGCGGAATGCCGTACTTGGTGACGAGGAGTTGTGCCTGCGTGCCCTTGCCAACGCCGGGTGCGCCTAAAAGAAGAACCGGCCCGGGCAGGAAGTCATTCCCTGCCGGGGCCGTCGGATGCGATGCGGAAGTGTTCGTCAATGGGCCCGTCCTACCAACTGCGCCGTCCACGAATGCGACCGCTCTTGGGAGAGAAGCCGTCGTAGTGGCGCATGATGAGTTGCGATTCCACCTGCTGCACGGTGTCCATGGCTACGCCGACAACGATCAACAGCGACGTGCCGCCGAAGTAAAAGTTGAAGCCGAACCCGTTGGTAAACACGGGCGGCAGAATATCAAAGTAGCGGCCGATCAGCCACAGGTGGTTGAAGTGGATTCCGCTGATGAGGATGGTCGGGATGATGGAGATGATGATCAGATAGAGCGCGCCGACCAGCGTGATGCGGGTAAGCACGTCGTTGATGAAGTCCGAAGTGCGGCGGCCGGGACGGATGCCGGGAATAAATCCTCCGTACTTGCGCATGTTGTCGGCGATGTCGTCGGGCCGAAAGACGATGGAGATGTAGAAGTAGGCGAAGAAGACGATCGCGGCGATATAAAGAATTTCATACCACGGTTCGCCGGGCATCAGGCCCCGAAGAATGGGCCCCAGGAAGCGTGTCTCGTTGAGCGGGCCACTGCCGAAGAAGTTCACTCCTTGGAAGAGTAGCGGCGCGGAGAGGATCGAACTGGCAAAGATGACCGGCATTACGCCGCCGGAGTTGACCCGCAGAGGGAGGTGGGTGGATTGGCCGCCCATCATCTTGCGTCCCACGATGCGCTTGGCATACTGCACCGGGATGCGGCGCTCGGAGCGTTCCACAAAGACGATGAACGCGACCACCGCAACCATGCCAACGATGAGGGCAACCAGGACAACCGGTGTCAGGGGGCCCCAGGTTTTGTCGTTCGCCTTGGTGTAGATGTCCATAATGCCCTTCGGCAGGCCAACCACGATTCCAGTAAAGATGAGCAGCGACATGCCGTTTCCAATGCCGCGCTCGGTGATCTGCTCGCCCAGCCACATGATGAAGGCGGTGCCGGCCGTAAGCGTAATGACGCACATCGGGATGAATGCCCCGCGTGAAATCGTGACCATCGACACGGACGAACTGGTCAGCGTCAGGGCGATCGCAAAGGACTGGATGACGCCCAGCAGGACGGTGACGTAACGGGTCCACTGTGTGATCTTGCGTCGGCCCAGTTCGCCTTCCTTCTGCAGCTTGGCCAACGGCTCATAGATCACAGTGAGCAACTGGAAGATAATCGACGCCGTAATGTACGGCATGATGCCCAGCGCGAAGATGGTGAGCCGGCGAAGATTGCCACCGGTAAACAGGTCTCCCAGTCCGAGCAGTGAACCGGAGTTCATGTTGAAGAACTGCGCGAGCGCGTCCGCGTTGATGCCCGGCGTGGGGATGAACGCCCCCAGGCGATAGACTGCCAGCAGGCCGAGCGTGAAGAGGACACGCTTGCGCAGATCGGGAATACGAAAGATGTTGGCGAATTTCTCTAACATCAGAACCTCTTCGCTGTTGCCTGAAGCTGGCCTTCGCGGGCCGCGCTTCCATGGGTGAACCCCTATCCAGGTTGAATGCGCCGGGCAGATGCACTCGGCGGAGTTTGTTAGCCGATCAGAACTGCCTTGCCGCCGGCCTTCTCGATGGCCTGCTGCGCGGTCTTGGAGAACTTGTGCGCGTGAATGGTAACCGGCCCGCTCAGCTCGCCGTTGTTGAGCACCTTGATCAGGCCGCCCTTCTTGCGCAGCAGGCCGAGCGAGACGATCTTGTCGAGGGTGAACTCGGTGCCGGGTGCAGTCGCCAATATCTCGGCGACGCGGTCCAGGCCGAGCACCGTGTACTCCACGCGGAAGATGTTGGTGAAGCCGCGTTTGGGCAGGCGGCGGTGCAACGGCATCTGGCCGCCCTCGAAGCCGCGCATCAGCGACGATCCGGAGCGCGAGCCCTGTCCCTTGTGGCCGCGGGTGGATGTCTTGCCCATACCAGACCCCATGCCGCGGCCGACACGCTTCTTGTTTTCGTTCGCCTTCTTGGGGGCGTGCAGATTGGAGAGATTGCGGATTGCCATTTCGTGTTTCCTCGCTATAACGCCGGCAGCTCGATGGCCACCGACTCGCATGTGGTGAAGCGGTTGTTAGTTGTTAGTTGTTAGTTGTTAGTTGTTAGCCTTTTACCCGCAACCAACAACTAGAAACCAACAACCGGTACTTATTCGACGACGCGGACGAGATGTGGCACCTTCGCCACCATTCCGCGGACAGACGGCGTGTCTTCGCGCTCGACGATCTGGTTGAGCCGGGTAAAGCCAAGCCCCTTGATGACCAGCTTGTGCTTCGTCGGCGTGCATATCTTCGAGCGGAAGTATTGCAGCTTGATCTTTGCGATAGCAGCAGGTTTGGCCATGGCTAGAGCTCCTCTACAGACTTGCCGCGCAGGGCGGCGACTTCGGCCTTGTTGCGAAGCTGGGTGAGAGCGTCGAAGGTCGCCTTGATGACGTTGTGCGGATTGGCCGATCCAAGCGACTTGGTCAGCACATTCTGCACGCCGGCCGAGGTCATTACGGCGCGCACGGTCTTGCCGGCGATGATTCCAGTTCCTTCCGGTGCCGGCTTCAGCATCACAGATCCGGCACCGAAGTGACCCAGCACCTGATGCGGAATCGTTGTCTCTGTCAGGTTGATCTTGAACAGATTTTTCTTGGCCGACTCAATCCCCTTGCGAATCGCCTGGGGAACCTCCTTGGCCTTGCCTGAGCCGTACCCAACGACGCCCTCGCCCGGATCGCCAACCACCACCAGCGCGGCAAACGACATGTTCTTGCCGCCCTTGACCACCTTGGTAACGCGATTGATCGAAACCACCTCGTCCTTCAGATTGAGCCGGTTCGCGTCAAACTTTTTTTTCATCATTGCCATCTGCCGTACCTCTTTCTGGCTGCCCTTTGGGGCGCCACGAAACCTGTAACTGGAAGCTTAGAATTCGAGACCGGCCTCGCGGGCCGCTTCGGCGAGCGCCTTCACGCGGCCGTGGTAGAGATAACCGCCGCGGTCAAAGACCACCTTCTTGATTCCCTTCTCCTGCGCGCGCTCGGCGATCAGTTTGCCGACCAGCTTGGCCGCCGCTACGTTGCCGCCGTATGCTTTGCCTTCGGACTCGGTCTTCTTGCCAAACGAGGACGCTGAAACCAGCGTGACGCCATTGAGGTCGTCGATCAGTTGCGTGTAGATGTGGTTCAGTGAGCGGTAGACGTTGAGGCGGGGACGCTCGGCGGTGCCGGACATCTTCTCCCGGATGCGAGTGTGTACGCGCTGGCGGATAACATTGCGTTCGCGGGGACTAATCATAAGTCTTACTTCCCTTCCTAGTAGCGTCGCCAGAGTGCTGGTGACGTTCGGTATAACAAATATTATAGGTTGTAAGTAATAAGTTGTAAGTTCACTTACGACTTACTACCGTCTTGCCTACTTCGCTCCGGTCTTGCCTACCTTCTTCTTCAGCCTCTCGCCGCTGTAGCGGACGCCCTTGTTCTTGTACGGATCGGGCTTGCGCAGCGAACGCATGTCGGCGGCCACCTGGCCAACCTTCTGGCGATCGATACCGGAGATGGTAAGGTGCGTCTGCTTGGGATCGATAACGACCTCGATGCCGGTGGGAAGCGGAAACTCAATCTGGTGCGAAAATCCGAGGGTAAAAACGACCGTGTTCTTGCCCTTCAACTCGGCGCGGTACCCGATGCCGACAATGTCGAGTTCCTTGATCCAGCCCTTGGTGACTCCGACGACAGCATTGCAGACCAGCGCGCGCGCCAGTCCATGAAAGGCTGCCTGTTTGTCGTTCTGGCGTTCGGCGATCAAGCTGCCGTCCTTCTGCACCAGCGTAATGCCGCCGGGAAGCATGGCGCTTACCTTGCCCTTGGGGCCTTCCACAAGCACCGTGTTGCCATCACTGCTGACCGTGTACTTGACGCCGGCTGGCATGGGAATTGGCTTTTTGCCGATACGGGACATTCGAAATTCCTTTGTGGCTTGCGAGTCGCTCAGTGTGAAGCGTATTGAGTTCCACTGCAGCCTGGGCATGAGCCCATCGTTCTAACCTTCAAGTCCGGCGCTGGCGAACCGCGCCGGAGCAAATCGTTCAAACCCGCAAAGAATGGGACGAGGCTCGTCCCGTCCGATGCGGCAAGCCTCACCAGACTTCGCAGAGTATCTCTCCGCCAACGCCCTCGCGGCGTGCCTGGCGGCCGGTCATCACGCCCTTCGGCGTGGTCAGGATCGATATGCCGAGTCCGCCCTGTACGCGGCGAATCTCGTCGCGGCCAAGATACACGCGGCATCCGGGACGCGAGACGCGCTGTAGGTCGCGGATGACGGCCTCGTTGTTGGGACCGTACTTCAGATACACGCGCAACACCTTCATGCCGCCCTCTTCGGCCGGCTTGTAGTTGGCGATATAGCCCTCCTCTTTGAGGATGCGGGCGATCTCGCTCTTGAGCTTGGAGGCGGGCACGTCGAGCTTCTGGTGGCGCGCGCGGATAGAGTTGCGGATACGCGTCAGAAAGTCAGCTACTGGATCGGTCAGGTTCATTCATTCTCCTTCATTCCCCGTTCGCTCTACAGTGTGTCTCAACGGCGAGAACCAGCGGAAATGTTGCTGCATCCATTCGATGGAGCGATGCGCTGCATCTATAAAACCAACTGCTCCCAGACTTCAGCATCCTTGGCGGATGAGGTCTCTGGAAGGGTTAACCGGTAACGACAACCTTAAGTATACAGGTTGCCGCACTGCTACGCTTACCAGCTTGACTTGACGACGCCTGGGATCTCGCCCTTGAGCGCGAGGTTGCGGAAGCAGAGGCGGCAGATCCCGAACTTGCGCAAAAATGCGCGGGGACGGCCGCACAGTTGGCAGCGGTTGTGCTGGCGGGATTTGAACTTCGGCTTTCTTGCGTCCTTGACGCGCTTTGCGGTAGTTGCCATAGTGTTTGCTCTCTATCCTGTTTCCAAATACAGCCTGCAAATTCTGTTACGGCCGTGCGGCTCGGTTAGTTATGCTCCAACCCGGAATGGCATTCCGAAGCCCTTCAGCAGGGCGCGGGCACCGTTGTCGTCGGCCGCGGTGGTGACGATGGTGACGTTCATGCCCTTCAGCTTGTCCACCTTCGCATAGTCGATCTCGGCGAAGATGAGCTGGTCGCGCAGACCGAGCGTGTAGTTGCCGCGACCATCGAAGCTCTTCGACGAGACACCGCGGAAGTCGCGCACGCGCGGCAGCGCAATCGAGATCAGCCGGTCGAGGAACTCGTACATCTTGTCGCCACGCAGCGTGGCCACCGCGCCGATCGGCATCCCCTCGCGCACTTTGAAGGCGGCAATCGACTTCTTCGCCTTGGTGATGACCGGCTTCTGGCCGACGATCGACGCCAGGTCGGCCACCAGCGGGTCCATGATCTTTACATTCTGCGTGGCCTCGCCCAGCCCCATGTTGACGACGATCTTCTCCAGCCTCGGAATCGCCATCGGGTTGGTGATGCCAAGTTCCTTGGCAATCGCCGGACGGATCTCGCTCAGGTACTTTTCTTTAAATCGTGCCGCCATGATCGACTTCGCTTTCTCCACGGTTTCCGGAGTAGGCGTCTAGGCCCGTGTACCGATTCGTGGGGTGAACCTGCTTGTTAAATAAATCAACTTGCCAATAATGCCTTACTTTTTCTTCTCGGGGATAGTGTTTCCACTTGCCTTCGAGAAGCGAACTCTCCTGTCGTCTTCCACTCTCGTCCCGACGCGCGTCTTATTGCCCTCGCCATCCACCAGCATCACATTCGAGATGTGGATGGAAGACTCCTGCTCGGCGATGCCGCCCTTGATGTTCCTCTGCGGGTTCGGCTTCACATGCTTCTTGATCATCATGACGTGCTCGACCAGAAGACGGTCCTTGTCCGCCAGGATGCGAAGCACACGTCCACGCTTTCCCTTGTCCTTGCCGGCGATCACTTCAACGGTGTCGTTGCGCTTGATCTTGATCTTGCTTGTCGTGACGGGCTTGTGCTTCGTCGGCATTGCTATCACCTCTTGTCTCGGCAATCTGTCGGAGCCGGAATCCGCATTGAACCTCTGGCCTGTAGGCCCTCGCGTTCTTTTTGTTCTCAACTAACAACGAACAACCAGCAACTTACAACTGCCTTTAAATCACCTCAGGCGCCAGTGAAACAATCTTGAGAAACTTCTTCTCGCGCAGCTCGCGTGCCACCGGTCCGAAGACACGCGTTCCCACTGGCTCGTTGGTCTCGTCGATCACCACCGCTGCGTTCTGGTCGAAGCGGATGTAGGTGCCGTCGCGCCGTCGATACTCCTTGCGCGTGCGCACAATGACCGCCTTCACCACCTTGCCCTTCTTGACTGTGCCGTCAGGCGACGCCTCCTTGACCGCGGCCGTCACCACATCGCCGAGGCCCGCCTTCTTGCCCAGGCCTCCGCCCAGCGGCAGGATCACCTGCAACTTGCGCGCGCCGGAGTTGTCGGCAACATCGAGCATCGTTCTCATCTGGACTGACATATTCGTTCTCCTAAGCCTAAAACCGGGCTATAAACCCCTTGAAGCTCTCCGCTGCATCACAAAACAAAAAGTTCCGCTCCAATTCCAAACTACTTCGCTTCCGCGACAGAATCCTTCTCGTCGAGCTGCGAGAGCGAGGAGCGGCGCACAATCTCCTCCAGTGACCAGCGCTTCAGCTTCGACAGTGGCCGCGCCTCGCGGATTCTCACAACGTCGCCAACCCGCGCCGAGTTCAACTCGTCGTGCGCGTAGAACTTCTTGTTCGACTTCATCACGCGCATGTACTTCGGATGCGCCTTGCGCATCTCGATCTCGACCACAATCGTCTTCTGCATCTTGGTCGAAACAACCATGCCGACCTTCTCGTTGCGGCGAGAGACCTGCGCTTCCGGAACTGCTGTGTTGATTGTGTCTGCCATCGTTAGTCCTTCTTCGCTTTCTTGCGTGCGGTGCGTGTGCTCGCCGCCGGTGCCGTGCGTACGGCGGCCGGCGATGCGGTCTTCTCGGAGGCCAGAGCGCGCTCGCGGGTCACGGTCTGGATGCGGGCGATGTCGAGCTTCAGTGCGCGCAGCTTCTTGATGCCTTCATTGTTGCCAAGGCTCTTCTGGAAGCGTAGGCGAAAGAGCTGCTCGGCGGACTTGGTCTGCTGTGCCGGCAGCTCATCGTCGGTAAGGTTGCGGATCTTTTCGAGTTCCATATTTTTCTTCTTTCGTTGCTAATTCTTTGGCCGGCCTGGTTCTTTGCAAAAACCGCTACTTAACGGCCACGGTCGCCTTGACGGTGTGGCGCTGGATGAACATCGTCTTCAGTGGCAACTTGTGGGCAGCCAGACGCATGGCTTCCCTTGCCAGTTCAGGCGTAACACCCTCCATCTCGAACAGTATCTTGCCCGGGCGAACGACCGCGACCCAGTGGTCGGGAGCTCCCTTGCCCTTGCCCATACGTGTCTCGGCGGGCTTCTTGGTGATCGGCTTGTCGGGGAAGATGCGCAGCCATACCTTGCCCCCGCGCTTGATAAACCGCGTCATCGCGATACGGCTGGCCTCGATCTGGCGGTCGGTAATATAGCCGCACTCCTGCACCTTCAGGCCGAAGTCGCCGAACGAGAGGTCCGACCCGCGCCACGCCTTGCCGCACATGCGGCCGCGTTGCTGCTTGCGAAACTTGACCTTCTTTGGCAATAACATAATAAAAACCCTCTAACTCTTTTGGCTGACCGCTCTTATCGGAAAGCCTGCCTGCTGCATGTTGGACCTGCAAATTCGGCCCTTTAAACTAACAACCAACAACTAGCAACCAACAACCGTCTTTAGAACACGCCAGTTGTTACACCCTGGTCGCGGCGCTTCTTCTGCTCGTAGATATCGCCGCGATATACCCATGTCTTGACGCCGATGATTCCGTAGGTAGTGTGCGCCTCGGAAAATCCATAGTCGATGTCGGCGCGCAGGGTGTGCAGCGGAAGGCGCCCCTGCAGGTACCACTCAGAGCGCGCAATCTCATTGCCGTTCAGCCGGCCCGACACGCGGACCTTGATGCCCTTGCAGCCAAAGCGCAGCGCCGAATCAACCGACTTGCGCATCGCGCGACGGAAGCTGACGCGCTTTTCCAGTTGCAGCGCGATGTTCTCGGCGACCAACTGCGCGTCGAGCTCCGGCTTGTTGACCTCCAGAATGTCAATGAAGACCTCGCGCGAGCTCCGTTTCTGAATGTCGGCCTTCAGCTTATCGATCTCCGCGCCCTTGCGGCCGATGATGATGCCCGGACGCGCGGTGCGGATGATGAGACGCAGCTTGTTGCCCGGACGCTCGACTTCCACCGAACTGACCCCGGCGGCCTTCAGCTTCTCGCGCAACTCAGCCTTCAGCTTGACGTCTTCCACCAACAGCTTGTCGTAGCCACGCTCTACGAACCAGCGTGACTTCCACGGCTTGTTGACGCCCAGGCGAAACCCATACGGATGGACCTTCTGTCCCATAGCTTCCTTTACTTCGCCCCGGTCCGGTTGAGCCGGCGGGGCTTGCTGCAAAACCTAAAGTTTACCGGAAGGTTCCCGGCACTACCCAATTCCCAGCCGTTGTTACTTTGTTGCCTTCTTTGTTGCAGCCTTCTTTGCGGCGGTCTTCTTCGCCGGAGCTTTCTTCACCGCTGACTTCTTAGCCACTGGCTTGGCCGGCGTCTTCGTAACCGCTTCGGGCTCGGGCGCAACCACGGTAACCTGCGTTGCAGGCTTCTTCTCCGCAACCGTCACAACAATGTGTGTAAGCCTGCGCTGGTAACGGAACGCGCGTCCCATTGGCGCGGGCCGGATGCGCTTCAGGCGCGGCCCATCATTCGCCACCGCAGTGCGAACAACCAGGTTATCGACGTCGATATCGAGGCCCTGCTCCTGCGAGGCGTAGGTCGCATTCTGGATGGCCGAGCGCAATACCTTCTCGACGACCGGCCCCATCCTCTTGGTGGAGAAGTGGACGGTGTTGAGCGCCTGCTCCACGCGCATGCCCTTAATGGTGTCGAGAACCAGCTTCGCCTTCTGCGGGCTGCTGCGCTGAAACTTGGCTTCTGCGCGGAACTCTCGAACTTTGTCTGCTGCAATCTTCGACATAACTTTGATCCTTCGAACTGCCTGGTACGTCTTGCTTCTGCAAATATCAACTACAACGAACGCCGCACACTACTTCGGTTTTACGGTGGTCTCGGCTGCCCGTGCGGAGTGGCCCTTGAACGTGCGCGTCGCGGAGAACTCGCCCAGCTTATGACCGACCATATTCTCCGTTACATACACTGGGATAAATTTGCGGCCGTTATGCACGGCAATGGTGTGGCCAACCATATCCGGGAAGATCGTCGAGCGGCGCGACCAGGTGCGCACGACCTTCTTGTCATTGGTCTGGTTCATGACCGTGATCTTCGACTGGAGATGCGCGTCGATAAACGGACCCTTCTTTGCTGAACGTGCCATGTTGATGACTCCAGATTCCTACTACGGTTACATTGCTGAATACGACGAATCTCTTAGCTGCGAGACTTGGTGTTGTGCTATTTCCTGAACTGCAAACACATCTTGCTGAACTTCTTTACTTACTGCGGCGGCTGACGATAAATACATCGGTCCGCTTGTTATTGCGCGTCTTATATCCGCGCGTCGGCTGTCCCCATGGAGTGACCGGGTGACGGCCGCCGGATGTCTTGCCTTCGCCTCCGCCGTGCGGGTGGTCGACCGGGTTCATCGTGACGCCACGGTTGGCCGGGTTGATTCCCTTCCAACGGTTGCGCCCGGCTTTGCCGATGGAGACATTCTCATGGTCCGTGTTGCCTACCTGACCGATCGTAGCCATGCACTCGACAAGGACTTTACGTGTCTCCCCCGAGGGCAGTTTGAGCAGCGCATAGTCGCCTTCCTTGGCGATCAGATTGACCTGCGCACCGGCAGAACGCGCCATCTGCGCTCCCTTGCCCGGTCGCAGCTCGATGTTGTGTACGATCGTACCAAGTGGAATATTCTTCAGCGGAAGCGCGTTGCCCACCAGAATATCGGCGTCCGGCCCACTCATGATCGACTGACCAACCTTCAATCCGATCGGTTGGATAATGTATCGCTTCTCGCCGTCCGCGTAGTGGACCAGCGCAATGCGCGAACTGCGGTTCGGATCGTATTCAATCGTCGCGACGGTTGCTGGAATGCCATACTTATCGCGCTTGAAATCAATCAGGCGCAGCTTCTGCTTGTGGCCTCCGCCCTGGTGGCGAATGGTCATGCGACCCGTGCTGTTGCGTCCGCCGGTGCGTTGCTTGACAGAGAGCAGCGGCTTGTGCGGCTTGTCCGTCGTCAGGTCGTCGTTCACCAGCTTCGTCTGGAAGCGGAGTGTCGGGGTAATCGGTCGAAATGATTTGATCGGCATTTGTTTTAGCTCCTAGCTTTTAGCTCTTAGCCTTTAGCTAGTTCTCTCTTGCGTCTTTGCAACTTAGTCGTCGTTCTCGTATTCAACTAAAAACTAACAACAAGCAACTAACAACTGTTCTTACATGCTATTCAGATACTCCGGCATCTTCTGCCCATCCTTCAGGCGGACATAGGCCTTCTTCCAGTCGGGGCGATATCCGGTAAACTTTCCCCGGCGGCGTTCCTTTCCTTCCACCGTGGAAGTCCGCACGCCGCTCACCTTGACCTTGAAGAGCGTCTCAACGGCCTGTTTGACCTCGGTCTTGCTGGCATTCATATCAACCTCGAAGACCAGAGTGTTCTGGGTCTCTTTCACGCCCATTCCCTTCTCGGTGATGAGAGGGCGGCGAATCACTGTATAGAGGGTTGGCATTTACGCAACCTCCTTCTCGGCAGCGGCTTGCTTAGCTTCTGTTGCGGCCTTGCTGCGTTTCGAAACAAACTTCTTCAGCGTCTGCTGCAGCGCCTCGATGGCATCCTTGGAGAAGATGGCATGTTCGTAGCGCAGCAGGTCGTAGGGATGCACCTCGGAGCTGAGCACAAGCTCGACGCCCGCCAGGTTGCGCGATCCCAGATAGAGCTTCTCGCCGAGTTGCTGGCTGGACTCAACCAGCAACGTCGTCTTTCCGGCATCGAGCTTTGTGATCGCCGCGCGGAAGAGCTTGGTCTTGGCCTCGGGAACCTCGAACGACTCGACCACCGTCAACTTGCCGTCCGCGATCTTCGCCGCGATGGCCGAGCGCAGCGCGCCCATCAGCTTCTTCTGCGGGAAGGCGTACTCGTAGCTGCGCGGCTTCGGTCCGTGTACCGTGCCGCCGGAGCGCCACAGCGGGCTCCGGATCGACGCAATGCGCGCGCGGCCGGTCCCCTTCTGCTTCCATAGCTTGCGCCCGGCGCCCGAAACAAGCCCGCGCGTCTTGGTGGACGCAGTACCCTGACGCAACGCGGCGCGGTAGTGCTTCACCGACTCCCACAGCAGCGTGTCGTTGATCTCGTCCGAAAAAACCTCGTCGAGGAGTTCGAACTCTCCGACCTTCTTTCCCGCGAGATTGACTACTTTGATCTTTGCCATCGCTCTTCTCTCTTCATGCCCGCCATCGATGCGGCTGGCCGTAACTTTGTTTAGCAAGAGTTATGAGAAGCTCTCTTGCTTATTTTTCTTTACTTCTTCTTCGGCGAAGCCTTCTTCGAAGCCTTCAACGGATCCAGCGTCGTGCCACCGGCAAATCCGCGACGCTCGCGCGGCGGGGCCTTTGCCTTCGAGATCAGAACATATCCATCGCGCGGTCCGGGCACAGCGCCCTCGACCATCAAGAGGTTGTCTTCCACATCGATGCCGCGAATGCGCAGGTTGCGCACTGTGATCTGCGCGTGGCCCATGTGGCCGGGCATGCGCTGACCGGGAAAGACGCGTGAAGGATAGGAAGATGCGCCGATCGATCCCTGCACCTGGAACATGTGGCCGTGCGCCTTGGGGCCACCGCCGAAGTGATGGCGGCGGACCACGCCAGCGAACCCGCGTCCCTTCGATGTGCCGATGACGTCGACAAACTTTTCCTCGGAAAAAATGTCAACCATAATGCGGTCGCCTGCCTTGACCGAGGCGTCCTCACCTTCCTTGGCAACTTCAACCGCGACTTCCTTCATCATGCGCACGGGTGGCACGTTTGACTTGGCAAAGTGGCCCGTCATGGGCTTGTTGACCTTCGATGCCTTGATGAAGTCGACGTAGCCGATCTGCGCGGCGTCGTAGCCGTCTTTGGACAAAGTCTTGAGCTGAGTGATAACGCATGGACCGGCCTTCAGCACCGTGACCGGGTGAACGTCGCCGCGCTCGTCGAAGAGCTGGGTCATGCCGACTTTCTTGCCGAGAATTCCTGTAACTGACATCGTGTTTATCCTTTCCTCATCATGCCAAGCATCTAGCTTCAGCACTGCCGGTGTTGCATTTGAACCAACAACCAACAACCTGCGACGAACAACTTACTTTTGAACCGTCTTGATCTCAACATCGACCCCAGCCGGAAGATCGAGCTTCATCAGCGCGTCCACTGTCTGCTGGGTCGGCTCAAGAATGTCGATCAGCCGCTTGTGGGTGCGAATCTCGAACGCCTCGCGCGACTTCTTGTCCACATGCGGCGAACGCAGTACGCAATACTTGTTCTTCATCGTGGGCAGCGGAATAGGGCCCGCAACCTGTGCGCCGGTGCGCTTTGCGGTATCGACGATCTCGCCGGTCGACGTGTCCAGCACGCGGTAGTCGTATGCCTTCAAGCGGATTCTGATTCTCTGTCCAGCCATTTTGTGTCTCTTTCTCGTTACTCAAAGATCGTTTGGAGTGACTGCCAGCCATGGACTTCTACATGTACTGGCAGCCCTCATTAGTCTTGAACTACTCGCTATCAACCACGAACTTCCCCTACTTAATGATCTCGCTGATG
>PLOU01000220.1 GCA_003142235.1 Granulicella sp. | reverse complement strand
CCGTCACGCTGATGGTGAACAAGGCTACGGCGGCGATCAGTTGGGCAATCCCAGCGGCGATCAGCTATGGGACGGCGCTGAGCGCGACACAGCTCAACGCCAGCTCGACGGTCGATGGGACGTACGTCTACACTCCGGCCGCCGGCATGGTCCTCGGTGTCGGAACACAGACGCTGTCGGTCACGCTGACCCCAACCGACGGCACCGACTACAACACGGCAACCAGCACCGTGCAGTTGACGGTGAACAAGACTACGGCGGCGATCACGCTGGGCAACCTGTCGCAGACCTACACCGGCTCCCCGCTAACAGCGACGGCCACCACCTCGCCCAGCGGCTTGACGATGAATTTTACCTACAACGGCAACTCCACCGCGCCGACAGCGGTTGGCAGCTACACCGTCGTGGGAACGGTCAGCGACGTAAACTACCAGGGCAGCAGCAGTAGCACGCTTGTGATCAGCAAGGCCACGCCAGCGATAACCTGGGCAACCCCGGTGGCGATTCCCTACGGCACGACGCTGAGCGCGACCCAGCTTGACGCCAACACGACGGTGGCTGGAACCTACGTCTACACGCCGGCAGCCGGAACCGTGCTGTCGGCGGGTTCGCAGAACCTTTTGGTCACCTTTATGCCGACCGACTTGGGCGACTATACGACGGCTACAGTGACCGTCACGCTGACGGTGAACAAGGCTACACCAGCGATTACCTGGGCAACCCCGGCGGCGATTCCCTACGGCACGGCGCTGAGCGCGACGCAGCTTGACGCCAGCTCGACGGTCGATGGGACGTTCGTCTACACTCCGGCAGCCGGAGTGGTCCTCGGCGTCGGACCGCAGACTCTCTCGGTCACCTTGACGCCCACCGACAGCGCCGACTACACGGCAGCAACGGTGTACATCACACTGGTGGTGAACAAGGGCGCGCCGGCGATCACATGGGGGGCACCGGCGGCGATCAGCTATGGGACGGCGCTGAGCGCTACACAGCTCAACGCCATCTCGACGGTGGCTGGAACCTACGTCTATACGCCGGCAGCCGGAACCGTGCTGACGGCGGGTTCGCAGAACCTTTCGGTCACCTTTACGCCGACCGACAGCACCGACTACTTTTCGGCTACCTTCACCGTGCAATTGACGGTGAATAAGGCCACGCCAGCAATTACATCGGCAACCCCGGCGGCGATTCCCTACGGAACGGCGCTGAGCGCGACACAACTCAACGCCAACTCGACGGTGGCTGGGACGTTCGTCTACACTCCGGCAGCCGGAGTGGTCCTCGGCGTCGGACCGCAGACTCTCTCGGTCACTTTAACGCCCAACGACAGCGCCGATTATACGGCGGCAACGGGGTACATCACGCTGGTGGTGAACAAGGGCGCGCCGGCGATTACATGGGCAACCCCGGCGGCGATCAGCTATGGGACGGCGCTGAGCGCGACACAGCTTGACGCGAGTTCGCTGGCTGCTGGAACATTCGTCTACACACCGGCAGCCGGCGTGGTCCTCGGTGTCGGAACACAGACCTTGACGGTCACGCTGACTCCAACCGACGGCACCGACTACAACACGGCAACCAGCACCGTGCAGTTGGTGGTGAACGCGTTGACGCAGACGATCAGCTTCACAGCGCCGTCACCGGTGACTTATGGAAGTGCACCCATCACGCTGTCGGCGACGGGCGGGACCTCGGGGAACCCGATTACATTCAGCATCCTCTCCGGACCGGGCTCCATCACGGGCAGCACGCTGACCATCAACGGCGCAGGGTCGGTGGTGGTTGCCGCGAACCAGGCAGGCAACGCCACCTACGCAGCGGCAGCGCAGGTGACACAAAGCATCGTGGTCAATCCGGCGCCGGCTGCAATCGCGGTTGCCAACAGCGCCAGCACGGTGCTGGCGCAGAATGCGGTCACGCTGACGGCCACGGTATCCTCGCCGGCAGGCGTCCCCACGGGTACAGTGAGCTTCCTCGATGGCACGACGCCTCTTGGCCCGGGCACACTCTCTGGCGGTGTAGCAACGCTGACCACTTCGTCTTTGGCTGTGGGGATGCACTCGATCAGCGCGGTATACAGCGGAGGGACGAACTTCGCAGCATCCACCAGTGCCACGCTGACGCAATGCGTCATGGACATTAGCCTGGGCACAATTGCCGGTGGCTCATCGCAGACCACTACTCCCGGCGGAAGCGCAATATATTCGCTGGTCATCGCACCCAGCAGCGGCACGTCCTTCCCAGTGGCAGTGACGTTGACCGTGAACGGTCTTCCCGCTTCAGCGACGGCAAGCGTAACCCCGGCGGCGTGGGCCCTCTCATCGAACGACCCTTGGACATGGACTCTGCCCGCGAACACTCCGCTGTCTAGCAATTCGCAGTTGACCATCCAGTTGCCACAGAGCCTGGCACAAGCACAACCGAAGGGCACAGCAGGCGGCAATGTGGCTTCGCGGCTGGCACCGTATACGCTGGCGCTGCTGATCCTGCCCTTCGCGGGCCGGATGCGCCGCGCAGGCAAGCGGCTGGGGCGCGCGGCTTTCGTGCTGCTGATGCTAATTGCGGGCATGGCGGCCATGGCCGGACTGAGCGGCTGCGGTTCTCCCAGCATCTTCTTCACCCAGCAACTGGAGACCTATCCGGTAACCGTGACGGTGAGCGCGGGCTCGTTATCGCACTCCATGCCAATTACGCTGGTGGTCGAGTAAGAAGGAGAGCTTGCGAGGCGCGGATCGAACGACGCGTCGCATCCCTGCGGCCGTGCGAAACGCCGAGGTATTTTTTGCGAGAGATTTTCATGCGTCAGCTTGGGAAGGGTGGCCACGGCTGCCGCCGAGGATACGGTTGCTCCAAAACCGGTCCGACGAGCAAGGTTCGCCATGCTGTCCCCTGAATGTGTGGGTTGGTACAGCAACCACAATCGAGTTAGCCAGATAATGCGTCCGTTAGCGGCTGAGAAGCCTGGCGCATTCTGTAGCGGGCATTTATAGTTGGTTGCGCGCGGAATACCGGTTACACATGCCATCGTAACGCGCGACGCCTGGCGCTAAGGCAAGAGCAGACTGCGAGCGTGGAATGGTTTGGCCATTTTGTAATCGCGCGCGGATTATGGGGAGGGATTTGTCTATGTCAAGTTTGCGATGGAGGGTTGTATTCCTCTGCGTTTGTCTTACCTCATACTGTTTCGCATCCGGGGCATCACCGGCCGCGCGTGGATACAAGAACTTTCGCGTTGCGGTCTATGTTCCGGAGTATGTAGTGGAGCAGATGAAGGACCCCAGTTATCTACAGAGCAGCTGGGAGACCATCAGCGGCCAGGTGAAGGTAGACAAGGTCTATCTGGAGACCTACCGAAGCGGGCGAACTGCCGACGACCAGTTACTTGAAGCGGTGAAGTCGTTCTTCGCCGTCCGGGGAGTAGAAGTAGACGGGGGCATTGGGTTGACGGTGATGGAGTCGGACAACTTTCAATCGTTCTGCTATACCGACCCCAAGGACCGCGATTTTGTGAAGAAGCTCTCGCGGAAGACAGCGCGCCACTTCGACGAGATCATTCTGGACGATTTTTATTTCAATAACACGAAAAATGATTTGGATATTGCCGCCAAGGGAAGCAGAAGCTGGGACGATTTTCGCGTTGAATTAATGGACCAGGCTTCGCGGGAGCTAATTGTCGGCCCAGCCAGGCAGGTGAATCCCAAGGTGAAAGTCATTATCAAGTTTCCCAACTGGTATGAGCACTTCCAAGGCAACGGATACGACCTTGATAAGGAACCGCGCATCTTCGACGGCATCTGGGCGGGCAATGAGACGCGCGAGGCGGACGGGACCTCGCAGCACTTGCAGCAGTACCAGAGCTATGAGATTACGCGCTACCTGGAGAACATAGCGCCGGGCCGGAACGGGGGCGGATGGGTCGATACCGGCGGTCTGCGCTATGTCGATCGCTACGCGGAACAGCTATGGGACACGATGCTTGCCAAGGCGCCGGCCATCATACTCTTCAAGTGGACGGAACTGCTGAATCCCGCCGCGCCGGGCCAGAGGCAGGCATGGAACGGCATTCACACCAGCTTCGATTATCAGCAGCTTGTGAGTAGTTACGATAAGTCCCATCCGGAAAAGCCACCTACCTTTGCCGGTGTTGCTGGCTATGCATTAGATGAGATTGATCCCATTATCGGAAAGATTGGCAATCCGATCGGCATCGCAAGCTATAAGCCGTATAACTCATCCGGGGAAGACTTCCTGCAAAACTATCTTGGCATGATGGGCGTTCCTATAGAGATGGTCCCCACATTTCCAACCAAGGCGAAGCTAGTGTTGCTTACCGAAGAGGCTGCCGGCGATCCGCAACTGATCGCGAAGATAAAAACTCATCTTGAATCTGGGAAAAACGTGATGATGACCTCCGGGTTGGTCCGCGTTTTACAGGACCGGGGACTGAAGGACCTGGTGAGTTTGCGAGCTACGTCGCGCAAGGTGATCGTGGCCCACTATTCCGGAGGGGTCCGCGGGCCGGAGGGGGAGGGAGAGAATAACGCGGGAGTACTGATTCCAGAGATCGACTATTTTACAAACGATGCCATGCCGGTGATCAGCGCAGACGCCAGCGGAAACAGCTTTCCAATTCTGCTGGCGGACCATTATTCCAAGGGAACGATCTTCGTTCTTACGATTCCGGACAACTTCAACGATCTCTATTCGTATCCTCCCAGTGTTGTCTCGGCTGTGAAGGAGGCCGTGCTGGGAGATTTCCCGGTGCGACTGGAGGGCCCGAACAAGGTCAGCCTGTTTGCCTACGACAACCATACGTTCGTGGTGGAGTCCTACCTGGACCATCCGGCGACGGTTACGGTTGCCATCACGGACGGGATTGCGAAGATCGTGAATATGGAGAGCGGCGAGAGCATTGTAGGGGAGGCAGCAGCGGCGCGCCGGGGTTTTGGGGGACGACAGAGCACGGGCCCGGCACGGATGTACTTTGCGATCACGATCCAGCCGCATAGCTATGCGGCCTTCAGCGAAGTGCCGTAGTCTTCCGGGACTGGAGCGGCTGTGGACCGCCTTGACAACTTCCAGGGCACAACTCTAGGGTTTGCTTGGCAATCTGCTTCCGTGCTGAAGCGGAGAGCTATTCGCTCTTCAGGAGCAACCAGCCATGACATTCAAGAATGCATCGCTCGCGTGCCTGCTCGCTATTCTGGCAGCAGGTTCAGGGCTTGCCGCGTACGCGCAAGCGCCTCCTGCAACGTCTGCGGCAACACCTACAGCAAGGCCGGTCGCAACCGTGATTGCCGGGATTCCGGTGAACTACGCGAAGTACGGGGGCTTTCCCGACACCGCGGCGATGGACGCGACGGCGCAAGGTCTGTTGGCGCAGGGATTTCTTGTGCCGCCGGACTCCGCCAAGCCGCGCACCTGGTGGCACTGGACCAACGGCAATGTGACCGAGACGGGTATCACCAAGGACATCGAGTGGATGAAGCGCGTGGGGATCGGAGGGTTTCAGCTGGTGGATGTGGCGCAAGGCAATGGCCAGGTGGTGGAACCGAAGATCAACTTCGGCACCGAGGAGTGGTACCACGCCGTGCGCCACTCAGCCGAACTCGCCAGGCAACTGGGCATGGAGATGTCTATCTTCAGTTGCGCGGGATGGAGCGAGGCGGGTGGGCCGTGGGTGACGCCGCAGATGGCGATGAAGAAGCTGGTATGGAGTGAGACGGATGTGGTGGGTGGGAAGAGCTTCGCGGGCAAGCTGGCGCAGCCGCCTTCGAATGAGGGGGCAGTGCGGGACTCGGGCGCGGGTGGGACTCCCGGCGATCCGCCCTTTTATGCGGACAGCGCGGTGATTGCGTACCGCACGCCTGCGGCGGAGGCACCAATGGCGTCGCTGCACCCGAAGGTGACGACCAACGGCGGGCCGATCGATGGGGCGGCGTTGATGGACGACAGCCTACAGACGGCGGTGACGATTGCCGCGCCCAAGGACGGCACTCCGGCGTGGCTGCAGTACGAGTTTGCGCAGCCGTACACGGCGCGCGCTCTGTCGCTGGGCGCGAGAGGAAGGATTCCGGTGGGGCGGATTCTGGCGAGCGACGATGGGGCGGCGTGGCGGACGATTGAAACGATGCCGGGGCCGCAGGGATACCACGGCGCGTCGGTGCGGACGTTTGCGTTTCCGGCGGAGACGGCGCGGTTCTTCCGCATCGAGTTCGACCGAGTGGGACTGACTCCGGCTGAGGTGATTCACGGAGAGGCGGCGCAAGCTCCCGCGACGTTTCCCGGAGCTGCGAATACGGGCTATGGGATCAGCGAGGCAATTTTTTATTCGGACGCGCGGGTGAATCGCTGGGAGGACAAGGGCGCGTTCGGAAGCCTGATGGATGTCTATGACGTGGTTCCGACACCGGACGCGCCTGCCGCGGCTGAGATTACGCGCGGCGAGATCGTCGACCTGACCGGCAAGATGGACAAGGATGGCACGCTGCACTGGGATGTGCCCGAGGGCCGCTGGACCATTCTGCGCATGGGTTATTCGCTGACCGGCGCGAGGAACCGGCCGTCGGTTCCCGCAGGCAGTGGGTTGGAGGTGGACAAACTCAGCTCGAAGTATGTGCAGCAGTACTTCGCGGGCTACATGAACCCGATGAAGGCGCACCTCGGCGACCTGGTTGGCTCGACCGTTCAGTACATGACGCTGGACAGTTGGGAGGCGGGAATGCAGAACTGGACCGACGACATGATCGCCGAGTTCCAGAGCCGCCGCGGCTACGATCCCACGCCGTACCTGCCTGTGCTGGCTGGGCGCGTGGTGGAGAATGCGGAGGTGAGCGACCGCTTCCTGTGGGACTTTCGCCGGACGCTGGCGGACCTGTACGCCGGTGACTTTTACGGCACCGTGGACAGCGAGCTGCACAAGATTGGGATGAAGGCGTACTCCGAGGCTTCGGGTGTGGCGCTGGAGATTCCCGAGGACACGCTGCTGAACAAGAGCCACATCGATATTCCGATGGCCGAGTTCTGGGTGCGCGCGCTGCATCCGGAGTCGATGTACTACGTGGATGTGCGTGGGGCTGCATCGACCGCGCATGTGTATGGCAAGCCGCTGGTGGCGACGGAGACGTTTACCGGCGGCGGATACGAGTCGCCGTACACGTTGAAGAAGATTGCGGACTACTGGTTCACGCAGGGGGTGAATCGGCTGGTCTTCCACACCTCGGCGGAGCAGCCGCTGGACACCAAGCCGGGCAACACCATGGTGGGCACGCACATCAATCGCAACATCACATGGGCCGGGCTGGCCAAGCCGTTCATGACCTACATGGCGCGCGTCTCGTACATGCTACAGCAGGGGAGTCCGGTGGCCGACCTTGCCTATCTGCTGCCGGAGGGCGCGCCCTCGACGATGCCCTTCTGGGGCGATGGCCTGCAACCCGCGCCGCCCGCGGGTTACGACTACGACGTCATCAACACCGACGTGCTGCTGCACCGCACCAGCGTCGCAGCGGACGGGCGCATCCACATCGAGGGCAGCAGCGCAATGCCCGACGGGATGAGCTATCGCGTACTGGCGCTGCCGCCAACCACGCAGATGACGCCCAAGGTCCTGCATAAGCTGCACGAGCTGGTTGCGGCGGGAGCGACGATTGTTGGCCCGCGTCCAACAAGTTCACCGAGCCTGCTGCACTATCCGGATGCGGACGCGCAGGTGCGCGTTCTCGCCACGGACCTTTGGGGCGATATGGACGGCGTGACTTTGAACCAGCACACCTTCGGCAAGGGCATGACGTACTGGGGCATTACGCTGGACGAAGTTCTTACGCGGCTGAAGAGCGCGCCGGACTTTGCGTCGAGCGGATCGCTGGACGGGTCTCTGGATGGGCCGCCGGCCTGGGTGCATCGGCATACGGCGGACGCGGAGATTTATTTTGTGGCCAACCAGGCCGACGCGCCGGTACACATCGATGCGCGCTTTCGCGTGAGCGGAAAGGACGTGCAGATCTGGCGGCCGATGAATGGTGCGATGACCGGCGACAAGCCGGGCGATACAGCCGGGTACACGTCCGTCGCCAGGATTGCGGACCGCACGGGCAATCGCCAACCCGGCATTGAGCCTGCGGTTTATACCACACAAGCGGGTTTCACCACGGTCCCGCTCGATCTCGCTGAACGCGAGTCCGTCTTCGTGGTCTTCCGCAACGCCGCGCCCGCGCCTGCGCGCAGTGCCTCCGTGGCTATCGAGACGAAACTCGCCACGCTCGCGGGGCCGTGGACGCTCAGCTTCCCGGCGAACTGGGGCGCGCCAGCCAGCGTACAGATGCAGCAGCTCACGTCGTGGACCGAGAGCTCCGATCCCGGCGTCAAGTACTTCTCCGGCACCGCTACCTACACCAAGACGGTGCAGGCCCCGGCGTCGTGGTTCAAGCCGGGGCAACACATCTGGATCGACCTGGGCAAGGTGCGCGACATCGCCGAGGTCAAGGTGAACGGCAAGCCGGCGGGGTTGACGTGGGCCCCGCCTTACCGCGTCGATGTGAGCGCCGCGCTGAAGCCGGGTGCGAATCGGCTAGAGGTCAATGTGACCAACGAGTGGACCAACCGGCTGATGGGCGACCGCCTTGTCCCTGCGGGAAAGCGAGTGCTGACGCCTGCGGGCGCTCCGGGCGCTCCCGCTGCACAGACCGGAGTCTTCCCCGGACCGCAGGCTCCGCCGGAGTCGGGACTGCTGGGCGACGTAGCCTTCATCGCAGCGCGAAACCCGTGATGCTGTGCCAGGCTGCGGAGAGTGTCCTGGGATGTCAACAACTGGTCTGCGGAAGGGGGACCGAGGCGAGGCTCTCTATCTCACCGCCTGCCACCCAGCACTACCACGGTGAATTCATAAACCCTCATCTCAGTCTCCGTAAACGCATAGACTTGCATCTCGATAGGCGAGATGGTCTGTCCTCCCGCTGGGTTATCGACTTAGATCGGCGTCTTTGCTTTTCAACAACGGCTGAATTCTAATTTCTGGTGGCAACACCGATGCAGTCCAACACAATGGCGCAGGCAAGACCACTGACGTTTGCCGTACGAGCGGCGCTGACGCTCATCGGGTTCAGCGCGGTCATCGGGCAGATCGTTCTCATGCGGGAGCTCATCGTCGTCTTCAACGGCAACGAGATTTCGCTGGGAATCATGCTGGCCACCTGGCTATTCTGGACCGCTGCCGGCAGCAGCCTAAGCAGCTCCCTTGCGCTGGACGAAGACAACGCTCGCCGCGCGGTCGCCGCGCTCGAATGCCTGCTCGCCGTCAGCCTGCCGCCGACGATATGGGCGTTGCGCGCCTCGAAGACCATCTTTCAGACAGTGCCGGGCGAACTGGTGGGGCCGTTGCCGATGGTCCTTGCGTCCCTGGCCTGCCTGAGCCTGTTTTGCCTGGTCTCCGGCGCGTTATTTGTGGTTGCGGCACGGATGGCCGAAGCGGAGTGCGCCGTCTCCGCGCGCGCCGCCGCCAGCTCGGCTTACATGCTGGAGGCTATTGGTTCCGGCCTGGGAGGGGTCCTGGCCAGCATGGTGTTGCTGCGCTTTCTTGACTCCTTCCAGATCGCAACCATCGTGGTCATCCTGAACCCGTGCATGGCGGGGGTGCTGTTGCTTCGGGTGAGTCGCAAACAGTTTGCCGCATTGGCGCTGGCTGCGGTGCTAATCGAAGTTCCTCTGCTTACATTTGTTGCGCCGTCGTTGGACAGGTCCTCGCAGGCGCGCCTGTGGCGGGGCTTTCGCCTGCTGGGATCGCGCAACTCAATCTACGGCAACCTGACGGTGACCGGAACGGGCAATCTCCGCAGCATCTATCAGAACGGCGTGCTCGTTGCCAACGCTCCGGACCAGAACGCAGCCGAAGAGGCGGTGGACTATGCGTTGCTGGAGAGCCCGGTGCCGAGGCGCGTTCTGCTGATCGGCGGCGGAGTGAATGGCAGCATCGCCGAGGCGTTGAAGCATCCCACCGTCGAGCGCATCGACACCGTTGAGCTGGACCCCGCGCTCATCGACATGGCGCGCCAGTTCTTCCCGGCGCAGTTTGCTCCCCTGGTCTCAGACCCTCGGGTCCACATGCACTACGCGGATGGCCGGTACTATCTGAGGACGACTGGCGACCGGTTCGACGCAATTATTCTGAATGTGCCCGATCCGCAGACCGCGCAGATCAACCGTTTCTATACCGCCGAGTTCTTCCGTTCCGCCCGCGACCACATGGCGCCGGGAGGACTGCTCGCCTTGCAACTGCGGTCGTCGGAGGAGACCATCAGTCCCGACCTTGCGGATTTCCTGCGCTGCATTCGGCGCACGCTCGAGGAGGTCTTCCCAACCATTGTCGCCATCCCCGGCGATACGATCCACTTCTTCGCCGCGACTCGCCCCGATGTTCTGACGGCCGATCCCCAGACTTTGATCGCAAGGTTGAATGAGCGGAACCTGCAACCCCAGTACGTTCGGGAGTACTTTATCCCGTTCCGCATGATGCCCGATCGCATGGCGCAGGTCCGTGAGCAACTGCGGCCGCTGGGTTCGACGCCGGTCAATCGCGATTTCGAGCCGATCGCCTACTATTTCGACGTTGTGTTGTGGAGCACGCAATTCAAGGAGGGCGATTCCCGCTGGTTCAGGATCGCGGCGCATGTCGATTTTACGCGTGTCCTCGTTGCGGTCCTTGTTCCGTTGTTGCTTGTGGCAATCCTGCTGGCGTCTGTGGGCACACGCGAGAAGCGTGCCCGGAGCGCCGCGGTATACTGCGCGGCTACAACCGGCTTCACACTGATCGCGCTGCAGATTGTTCTGCTGCTGGCGTTCCAGTCCATCTATGGTTACGTTTACTACCAGCTCGCGATTCTGATCGGCCTGTGCATGGCAGGCATTGCGTTTGGAAGTTGGCTGAGTATCCGCCGCACACCTGTCAGCGATCGTCCACCCTGCCGCGCCATGGCCATGACCCAGTTCCTACTCGCCCTCTCCGGGCCTGCGCTGATCTTTGTGGTCGCCATGCTGGCAAGAATTTCGGGAGTTGCAACAACATGGCTGGCGGCAGAGCTCGTCTTCCCTGCCTTGGCTGCTCTCACGGGGATTCTGGGGGGCTATCAATTCCCCATCGCGACCCATATCTACCTACATGACAGGAACAGTCGTTCCAGCCTGGGTGCGCTCTACGCCATCGATCTGCTGGGCGGATGCGCAGGCGCACTCTTGGTGAGCAGTTATCTCATTCCCGTGTTTGGGTTCTGGAAGACCGCATGGCTCTCAGCGGCAATCAATCTCGTGGCTGCCCTGCTTGCCGCGCGCGTATATCTGGAGGCGAGCAGGCCTCGCACGTGAGCGATTAAGGAAGGTCTGTGCAAGTGTTAGAAATTCCCTCGGCGGCTAAAGCCGCATTGGAAATAGGCCACTTGCGGCGGGACTAAAGTCCCGCCCTTTCAAAACGGAAACTTGTTCAGAGATTCCTTACGGCTTGTGTTCGCCGAATACCACCGCGGTAAATTTAAAGATGTCTGTATCCGCATCCTTCCAGCAAGTGGAACTCATTCCCGCCTTGCGGCAGGTCTCTTCCAGAAACTTCTGCCGGTCCCATTTTGGTTCTTGTTCCACCGGGACCTGGGGAAGCAAAAGGCCCTCGTGATCGCCATTCTTCATCAGCAGGCCATCCTGGCCAACCTTGATCTGCTGAATGTCCATGACGCGCCGCAGGGGCGAGAGCACGGAGATCTCATACTCGAGCTGCGGCAACTCTGAAGCTGAAACCGGAGGGAACCGTGGATCGCGCAGGGCGGCGAGTGTGGCCGTGTCGCGTACAGTCAGGTAGAGAGGCTTGGTCGCGGCGGTATAACCGATGCACCCGCGCAGCTCTCCCGCTTCGGTCAGGGTCACAAACGCGCCGCGGTCCTGATTGAGCGCCTCGCTTGCGGTTGCGCCCGGCTCATATTGCTTCCTCTGCCCGACCGCCTGCTCAACCGACTTGCGGGCCAGCGCGAGCAGTTCATTCTTGTCGCGGTCGCTGAGTGAGAATGGCGTTTCCACCGCTTTTCCAGCGGGGGCCTTCACGAAGACGTCCGCGCTGTATCCGACCACGCGCGAGCGGTCGCCCGAGGTGTCGCCGGAGTTGGCGTACTTGAGCACCATGGCCTGGTTTGCTCCCATGCGCTCGGCGGCAATCATGGCGGCCACAATGGGCGCGCCGCCGCATGCCTCCCAAACTCGCGTCTGGAAGTTCTGCGACATGCTGAAGTAGTCCCACGCCGCAAGCGCATTCAGCGTCTTGTGGTCCATCGTCACGGCTTCATCGTAGGTGTGGAAGTGCGAGAGATCGGAGCTGGCGAGGATCAGCGTACTGCCGCCCGTCTTTTCGTTCTCGATGAGCTTGGCCAGGGCCACGCCCAGTGCGCGGCTGCTCTCGTAGCTCTGGTCGCCCATGACGATGGGCACCAATTGGAAGTTGCCCAGCACACGTTGCAGCCACGGCAGCTGCACCTCGATGGAATGTTCCGCGCCGGCCGGCGTAATATCGTGCCCCGTGCCGGAGAGCTGTAGGGTTGGATCCAGCTTGACCAACTGCTGGGCAAAGGCCTTGTCCACGGGCACCGTTCCCAGTGGAGTTGCGTAGGCGTCGCCGTCATAGACGGAGGTGAAGCCGAAGCCCATGTAGTGCGTCGGCCCAATCACGACGACACGGGAAAATTTGCGCCCCTTCAACTCCGCGTAGGTGGTTGCGGCCACGGGGCCGGAGAACTGATAGCCGGCATGCGGCGCAACCACGGCCAGGATGGGGTCGTGGATCGGCGGCGGCGTGGCATGCGCCAGCAGGTCGTCGATCATCGCCGAGAGTACCTTTGGATCTGCCGGATAGAAGCCGTCGGCGACTCCGGCTGGCCGCACCTTTTGCGCACCAGCGGAATGAACGTGCTGCCATGGCGCAAACGCCAGGAACGCTACGAGTGGTGCTGACAGCCAAACCATGTTCCAACTCCTTTTGAACTTCATTGCTCAACCTCCTCGGCGCCCTCAGGTGTGCCAGACGCCTGGAATCGGGTGCTGGCAGAATGGGCAACTGTCCTTGTGGATCAGGTTCTTGCTGGCCGTGAACCCGATGCGTTCCACCAGCATCTTGCGGCACTTTGGGCAGTAGGTATTTTGCGCGGGATGTCCCGGAACATTCCCGATATAGACGTAGTGCAGCCCCTCGGCGTCGGCGATGGCCTTGGCGCGCTCCAGGGTTGGCACCGGGGTGATGGGCAGGTTCTTCAGCAGGTACTCCGGATGGAACTGCGTGAAGTGCAGCGGCACGTCCACGCCCAGGTTGGTCTTGATCCAGCGCGCCAGGCCGAGAAACTCGGCATCGTCGTCGTTCAGAGTCGGCACCACCAGGTAGACGATCTCCGTCCACTTGTCCATCTTGCGCAGCGTGACCAGCGAATCCAGCACCGGCTTCAACTGGCCAGTCACCACATCCTTGTAGTACGACTCGGTGAACGACTTCAGGTCGATCTTGACCGCGTCCATCTTTCCGTACGCAGCCTTCAACGCCTCTTGCTGCATGTAGCCATTCGACACGACAATGCTGCGAATCCCCGCTGCGTGCCCGGCATCGGCGGCGTCCATCAGGAACTCGCTGAAGACCACCGGCTCGCTGTAGGTGTAGGCAATCGTCGGACAGTCATACTGCTTCGCCAACTCTGCAACCCGCTGCGGCGGCGTGAACTCAGCGGGGACCTGCTCCGGGCGCGACTGGGAGATGTCCCAGTTCTGGCAGAATTTGCAGTTGACGTTGCAGCCGGCTGTGGCCAGCGAGAAAGCGACCGTCCCCGGCAGGTAGTGGAAGAGCGGCTTCTTCTCGATGGGATCGACGTGCGCGGCGCAGACCCGCGAGTGCACCAGCGAGTAGTAGGTGCCGCCGCGGTTCTCGCGCACGCCGCAGTAGCCGCGCTCGCGGTCCCCCACCGTACATTCGCGCGGACACAGCTTGCACTTGATCTTCTTGTTTTCCAGCTTCTGGTAGAACTTGGCCTCGACGGTGAACTGCGCATCGTCCTGCTTCTGCGCGCCGCCTGGCAATGGGGCTGCTGCAAGAGAAGCAGGGAATTCGCCAACCCCCAGCGCCGCTCCCGACGCCAGCGCGCACATCATAAACGAACGGCGGTCCACGTTGGCCTTCATCTCGAATTCATGCACCATGTTGCCCCCAATCGCACGTCCGCCTACACCTCGATAACCGCGATTCTCCTGGGATCGTTCGTGCCCAGGCGATGCCCGGCATCGGCAGCGGTCGCGATGTAATGCGGCGCGCGGCCCTCGGCTTCCAGCGTCTTCAATCCCTTTTCGGCCCGCTTGCGCTCGATGATCCGCCAGCCCGTGTAGTCCAGCGCCACCGGGTCCTGCGAGACGAGCAGCGCATTCTCCTTCCAACTGTACTCCGGCTTGTACGCCGGGCCGCCTTCGTACTGCGCCGTGGTCGCGTCGCAGAGGGTCAATCGCATCCTGCTCCGAATCTCGGGCAGCATGTTCACGTCCGCGATGTACGGATTGCAGCCGTTGGGATGGTACTTGTTCGGGTTGTGAATGACGCCGTACATGTTCTTCAGCGCGATGGTTACGCCGGCGCCGTCATGGTCTTTCAGCACGGGGACATTGATCAGGACATTGCATCGTTGAGTGAGGATTCTGGACAACCGGCTGCCAACGCTGCCATACGCAACCAACTCCTGTTCGTAATCGACGCGATCGGTGCCGAAGCATTGCACCCCGTTTCCGCCCATCGACAGATGGAATCCGGCGCGTTCCAGCTCGTCGCTGTCGCGGTCCCAGACCACAATGTCGCCGGCTTTGGTTCCGGCCTCCTGTAGCCGCTCGCAGATAGCTTCGACCAGTTGCAGATTGCTGCTGAGTCCGCGCCCACCCAGCGCATTCACCTTCACTCCCACCTTGTCGCCGGGGCGGACCAGCCTGCTCCATGCCTCGTTTGCATGGTCGCGGTCGAAGAGTGTCTGCATGGCGCGATCCAGCAGGGCCAGCATCCGGCGCGAATCCACCGTGGAACCCGTGCCGCGCAGCAGGTCGTCGCGCGCGATGACAACTTTGGACTTCGCGGGAGGCGCGCCTGGTTGGGCTGGCGCGAGCAGTTCCATCGCTCCGCCTGCGCGCAGAACCGCTGCGCCAGTGAACCACTGCTTCAGGAAAACCCGGCGACTCGAACCACGCATCGCGCTCATAGGGCTACTCCGCTGAACGCACAACCATACGGCCCCCGGTTATGCAGCGCACCACACCATTCCATGCTATGCGCAATTGGATGCTGCTTTGCAGTGACGAACCGCACATGGGTTGGCCATCCCCGATGCTCCCGCACAGTTCCGGACAAGCGCGGGTGCGATTATCATGGGCATTGAACCCTGGAAACCTGGGGCGCGGAGACAGGATGTCCGTTTCAAATCGATTTTCTGCCTCTGGCACAGGCGCATCGGAGCCAACGCTTCCGGACGCTTCCTATTCCGACGACTCCATGCTTGCAGCGTCCTCAGCATCCCCAGCGACACCAAAGGTCCAGCGCTGGATCGTTGCCATTGCGGTGATGTCCAGCGCCGTGCTGGAGGTGCTGGACACCTCGGTTGTCAACGTCAGCCTGCCCCATATCGCGGGGTCTCTTTCCTCGAGCGTGGAAGAGGCAACCTGGGTGCTGACGTCCTATATCGTGGCCAACGCCATCATCCTTCCTGTTACCGGGTGGCTGGCCAATTACATGGGGCGCAAGCGGTTGTTGATGACTGTGGTGACTGGGTTCACGGTGTCCAGTATCTTGTGCGGGCTGGCGCCGAACCTTCCCATGCTGATCTTCTTTCGCGTGCTGCAAGGGACCACGGGAGGAGGCTTGCAGCCACTGTCGCAGGCGGTGCTGCTGGAAGAGTTCCCGGGACGGGAGCGCGGCAAGGCGATGGCCTTCTGGGGCATGGGGATTGTGGCCGCGCCCATCCTCGGCCCCACCATCGGCGGCTGGATCACCGATTCATACTCCTGGCGCTGGGTCTTCTACATCAATGTTCCGGTCGGCATTCTCAGCCTGTTCCTGATCTACCTCTTCGTTCATGATCCCCAGTACATCCGGCGCGGGACGCTGCGCGCCGATCTCTGGGGACTGGGCATGCTGGCGCTGGGCATGGGCGCTTTACAGATCATGCTGGACAAGGGGCAGGAAAAAGACTGGTTTGGCTCCGAGTTGATCAAAGTACTGGCGGTCATGGCTGCGGTCTTCCTCACTGCGTTCGTCATTCGCGAGCTTACCGTCAAGGACCCCATCGTCCACTTCCACCTGCTGCGGTTCCGGGCCTTTGCGACCGGCATTGGTCTGGCGGCAGTACTCGGCTTTGTACTCTATGGAAGCTTGATCCTGCTGCCGTTATTCATGCAGACCCTGCTGGGCTGGACGGCTGCCACGGCGGGCATCTGGACCAGTCCGCGAGGCATTGGAACGGCCCTCTGCATGCCGTTGGTCGGTTATATACTCGGCAGGGGCTGGGATGGGCGCTGGATGGTGACCTTCGGATTTTCCTTGGCCGGACTGGCGTTCTTCGGCTACGCAAATATGACGTTGCAATCCGGCACATGGGACATCTTCTGGTACCAGATATTGCAGGGGGCTGCGATGGGACTGCTGTTTGTGCCCCTGACCACCTTGACCATGGCCTCCATTCCGCCGCAGGAGACAGGGTATGCCACCAGCCTCTACAGCGTGACGCGCAACATCGGGTCCAGCATGGGGATCTCCTTTGTGACCACATGGATCACGCGGCGCTCCCAGTTTCATCAATCCATTCTGGCGTCTCACATTACCGCTTCGAACCAGATGAGCCGGGAGGCGATGGAGCAGATTACGGGCTTTCTGCAACACAGCGGCACCGACCGCGTAACGGCCAAGCACGAGGCCGGAGCAATGATCTATCGGACGATGCAACAGCAGGCCGCGCTGCTGAGCTACGTGGACGTGTTTCACATCATGGGATATTTATTTCTAATTGTGATCCCGTTGGTCTTCCTCATGAAGCGGCCTCACCACGCCACCACAGCGCGTTAATATGAGAGCTGTTCCCTTCCGGATCACTCCAGTTGGAGGCGCATGAGGAGCGCGTCGTCCGCGGGGTCTTGGTAGTAGCGCGGGCGGCGGGCGGTGGTAGTAAATCCGAGGCTGGCGTAGAGGGCGACGGCGGCGGAGCTGGAGGCACGGACCTCGAGGACAACTTCGGTTGCGCCCTGAGAACGAGACCAGTCGAGCACGGCGCGGCAGAGGGCCCGACCGATGCCGGCGCGGCGGGAGTTGGCGGAGACGACGACGCTCTCCAACTCGGCGGTGCGGCTGGATGCGGCTGGATGGAGCAGACCGACGGCGAAGCCGATGAGTGAGTTGTCATTCTCCGCAACGAAGAGGCAGCGCTGGATTTCGGTCTCCCACCCATTCCGCAACGAACGCGGAATGGATGGGGCACCCAGTGCGTTGGATTCCAGGATGTCTGCGTAGGTGGAGGGCGGCCAGTGGGGGGCGAGATCGGTGGCGCGCTCGAGGGCAAGGATCGGATCGAGATCCGAGGCGATGGCGCGGCGCAGATGGAATTGCGGAACGCTCATCGGGACGGCGTTCCGGGCCGGGTTGGGGAAAGATGCGGGGCGGCGGTGGCGACGGACTTGGCGAAGATTTCGGCGTCGGTGCGGCGCAGGTAGTTGGCGTCGATGGATGCGGGGTCGTCGAAGGCGCACTGCCGGATGCGGGCGATGGCGAGGGGCAGGGCATCGGCGGCGGTGGGCTCGGCGACGAGCTGCGGGACGAGCGCGGCGATGGATTGGGCGACGGTTGGTTCGCAGACGACAAAGGTCGGTTGCTCCTCCCTGCTCTGATCGGCGAGATTGGTTTCGTCAAAACTGACTTCGGCGAGGAGCTGGTCGCGGGTGAGGAGGCTCTCGCGGAGGCAGAGGCCGCCGGCGTAGAGACCGGAGTAGAACTCGCCGCGGCCGGCGTCGAGGAGGGCGTTGATCTGCGTTTCCCACCCATCGCGATGAGACCGCGATGGATAGGGCACCCGCGCTGGAGGTTCAGCGAGGCTGGCGAGGACGGCGAGGCGGGAGATAGCGACCAGCGGGAGGTTGAGGGCGTGGCAGAGGCCCTTGGCGGCGCTGAGGCCGACGCGCACTCCGGTGAAGGAGCCGGGGCCGTGGACGACGGCGATGGCGTCGAGTTGGCCAAGGCTGAGGCCGCTGCTCGTCGCCAGGGAGTGGATGGCTGGGACGAGGCGCTCGGCGGCGGAGCGACCGGGGAGGCTGGCAACGGCGGGCGGGCGGGTGGAGTCGGCGAGGGCCACGCTGCCGGTTGCACCACAGGTGTCGATGAGCAGAATCTTCATTGGTGCGCGGCCTCGTGGGGCAGAACTGAGTCGTTAGGACAACTGCGGTTCGGGTTACTGCAATCGTGAAGCAGGATCGAATCGACTTCCGATTGAAAGCATCGGTTTCTGCATTGCATCGAAAGGGTTTTGCGCTGCATCGAAGATTATAGTTATTGAATCGTGAGAGAGGGCCGGGCACAGGGATGACGATGAAGAATGAGGAAGTTGCCGCGAAGGGGGATTTTTCCGCCGAGGTTGCGGAGTGGGTCGAGGCGTTCGACCAGGTGGTGGCGGGCGGGAAGGCGAAGGGCGTGGAGCTGCTGGAGGCGCTGCGGCTGCGGGGACGCGAGAGCGGGGTGGTGCTGCCGTACCGGCTGTCGACGCGCTTCCGCAACACGATTCCGGTGGAGGAAGAGCTTCCCTACCCCGGCGATATGGAGATCGAGCGGCGGATCAAATCGCTGATCCGGTGGAACGCCATGGCCATGGTGCATGGGCAGAACAAGAGGGACCCGGGGATCGGCGGGCACATTTCGACCTACGCGTCGCTGGCGACGATGCTGGAGGTGGGGTACAGCCACTTCTTCCACGCGAAGTACACGGGAGAAGAGGGGAACGATCTGCCGGGAGACTTCATCTACTTTCAGGGACACGCGTCGCCTGGGGTGTATGCGCGGGCGTACCTGGAGGGACGGCTGACGGACCAGCACCTGAAGAACTATCGCCATGAGTTGAGGGGGACGCCGGGGCTCTCGAGCTATCCGCACCCGTGGCTGATGCCGGATTTCTGGAACTTTCCCACCGTGTCGATGGGGCTTGGGCCGCTCAATGCGATCTACCAGGCGCGGTTCATGCGGTACCTGGAGAACCGCGGGCTGATCGAGCGGACGCCGCGCAAGATCTGGGCGTTTGTGGGCGACGGCGAGACGGACGAGGTGGAGACGCTGGGGGCGATCTCGCTGGGCGCGCGGGAGAAGCTGGACAATCTAATCTTCGTGGTCAACTGCAACCTGCAACGGCTGGATGGGCCGGTGCGCGGCAACAAACGGATCATCGACGAGCTGGAAGGCGTGTTTACCGGCGCGGGGTGGAACGTCATCAAGGTGATCTGGGGCAGGGGGTGGGACGAGCTGTTTGCGCGCGACGTGCATGGGCTGCTGCTGAAGCGGATGGAGGAGTGCGTGGACGGCGACTTCCAGACCTACAAGGCGAAGGGCGGCGCGTATCTGCGGCAGCATTTTTTTGGGAAGTATCCCGAGCTGCTGGAGATGGTGAAGGAGTATACGGACGATGAGTTGATCCATCTACAGCGCGGCGGGCACGATCCGGTGAAGGTGTTCAACGCGTACAAGCGGGCGGTGGAGCACAGGGGCGTGCCGTCGGTGGTGCTGGCGATGACGGTGAAGGGGTACGGGATGGGGCCGGCGGAGTCGCGCAATGCGACCCACTCGGAGAAGAAGCTGTCAGACGAGGGGCTGGCGGCGTTTGTGAAGCGGTTCAACATTCCGATTCCGGAGGAGGAGGCGATCGAGGGGACGCCGTACCGGCCGCCGCAGGACTCGCCGGAGATGGTGTACATGCAGGAGCGGCGACGCGAGCTGGGCGGAGTGATGCCGACGCGGTCGGTGGTGGCGGCGGGCTTCAAGGCGCCGGGGCTGGATTATTTCGACGAGTGGACGGCGGGGTCGAAGGGACGCGCCGTGTCGACGACGATGGGATTCATCTCGGTGCTGCGGCACCTGCTGAAGAACCCGGAGATCGGGCAACGGGTGGTGCCGATTGTGCCGGACGAGGGAAGGACGTTTGGGATGGAGTCGGTGATCCGGCAGGTGGGGATCTACGCGCCGGAGGGGCAGCGATACACGCCGCACGACAAGGAGATGCTGCTGTTCTACCGCGAAGAGCTGGATGGACAGATTCTGGAGGAAGGAATCACGGAGGCGGGAGCGATGGCTTCGTTCACGGCTGCGGGACAGGCCTATTCGACGTACAAGATGCCGATGATTCCGTTCTACATGTACTACTCGATGTTCGGGTTCCAGAGGATTGGGGACCTGGCGTGGGCATTTGCGGACTCGCGTGGCAGAGGATTCATGATGGGGGGAACGGCCGGGCGGACGACCATGCTGGGCGAGGGACTACAGCACCAGGATGGGCAGAGCCACATGCTGGCAAGCACGATTCCAACCTGCGTGAGCTACGATCCTGCGTTCATGTACGAGATGGTGGTGGTGTTGCAGGATGGCATCCGGCGGATGTATGAGAAGGGCGACGACTGCTTCTACTACATCACGATGTACAACGAGGACTACGCGATGCCGGCGATGCCGGAGGGGGTCGCAGAGGGGATTCTGCGGGGGATTTATAAGTACCGCGCGGCGAGTGGCTTGTCTCCAAATGCGGGGGAGGCTACGGTGCAGTTGTTCGGGAGTGGGCCGATCCTGAATGAGGCGCTGCGGGCGCAGGAGATTCTGGCGGAGAAATATCAGATCGCGGCGGACGTGTGGAGCGTGACCAGCTACACCGAGCTGCGGCGGGAGGCGATTGCGACCGAGCGATGGAACCGGCTGCATCCGGCCGAGGCGGAGCGGAAGACGTATATCGAGACGGCGCTGGCGGGAGCGAAGGGGCCGATCGTTGCGGCGAGCGATTATATGAAGTCGCTGCCCGATGTTCTCGCTCCGTGGTTGCAGAGTGAGGGGCGATGCAGGCTGGTGACGCTGGGGACGGATGGGTTCGGGCGCAGCGACAATCGCGCGCACCTGCGGCGGCACTTCGAGGTGAACGCGGCGGCGATTGCGGGAGCGACGATCTCACGACTGGCGCGAGAGGGCAAGATCAAGGGAAGGAAGGCGCAGGCCGCGCTGGTGGAACTGGGGATCGACAGCGAGGCCAAGGACCCGGCGCGGGCGTGATGGGGATGCAGGCGGACGAAGGGGCCGCAACCGATAATCCGCTGATTCCGAATGAGAGGTTGCGGCAGATCTATCTTGCGATGGCGCGGACGCTGGCGCTGGCCCTTCGGTCGGCGCGGCGCGGGCAGAGTCCGGCTGCCGGAACACTGGGGCTGGAGGCTGCGTTGGTGAGCGCGACGGCCGATCTTGGGCCGTGCGATATGGTGAGCGATGCGCTGGCGGGCGGAGTGGTGGATTTTTTGCGGGGCAGATCACTCAAGGAAGTTCTGCGAGCTGGGAAGGCGGGTGCTTCTGCTTCCCGGCGATCCCGCAAGAGTGGGACGGGGGTTCGCGGCTTGGTTGCGGAGTGCGGAGCGGCGGTGCGGCTGCCGAGCACGACGGATGCGGCGGAACGGATTTGGGCGGCGCTGGGCGCGGCGGCGGCCCTGAAGGCGGCTGCGGCGCAGGCGAGGGTCGAGGACAAGGCCAAAGCTGAGGTCAAGGCTAAGACGACGGACATGGCGGCGGCGCGGCAGGCGACGGAGGCGCGGCAGGCTGGCGTGGTTGTGGTCTACGCGTTGGTGGATGAGGTTCCGGCGGCGCTGTGGAAGAAGGCGCTGCGGTTTGCGGCGGATCAGGAGCTGCCGGTGGTATTTGTGGTGCTACCGCCGGCGCGGGAGCGGGGCGGCAAGGCGCGCGCGGCGGCGAAGGCGGGCGGAGTGAGCGCGCTGGCGCTGAGCTGCGGCGTTCCGGCGATTGTGGTGGACGCGGACGACGCAGTGGCGATCTATCGCGTGGCGCAGGAGTCGATCGGGCACGCGCGCATCGGCGGAGGAGCGGCGCTGATGGAGTGCGTGCCGTTCGTTCTGAAGGGCGCGGCGGGCAAGGTGCGAGTGACCCAAGACGCGATTGCGGGGCTGGAGCGGACCATGCTGCAGCGCGGCGTTGCGGCCAGGGCGTGGATGGAGCGCGAGGCAAAGGCGTTTGCGAAGCGGATTGCGAAGTAGGACGCGGAGGCGGGCAAACGGGACTGCAAATCATCTGCTTGAAAGCTCATTCGTCAGGCTTGGACCATGACCTCAGCGGCTAAGGCCGGAGTACGAATGCAGCGTTTTACGGCACGGGTAAACCCGTGCCCTTAAGCAAAGCAAAAGTGACCCAATCGTTTGAGGCGGTACTTTGTCGGATTCTTACACTACAGTAGTAGTGAACGGACTAACGGTTCCGAGGTGCGTGTGGGGAGAGATGTCTCTGGATGGTTTGCGGGCGTTATGGGCCTGGGATTCGTTCTGGGCTTGGGGATTGTTGCGTCTGCGCAGACGACCGCGAACACTCCGGCGCCGGCAACTGCTCCAGCGACGGCTCCGGCGGCGGCGACGGTGCCGACCGCGGAGGGGCAGGACAAAATCGAGTCGATGCCGGGCTATCGGCAACAGCCTTCGACCGCGCGGCGGACTGAGGGCGTTTCTGTAGCCGCGGGCGCTGCACAGACCAATCCGCAAACAAATCCGCAGACGAGCCCGCAGGCTGCGCCTATTCCTCAGAAGGTCCCGGCGCCGGTGGTGACGCCCGCGCCGCCGACGGCGCAGGTCCCCTACACGGCGCTGCCTGCGTATGGCAACCCCGACCACAGAGACCCGGAAGGCAGCGCTTACATCCCGGTGGACAGCTGGGTGGTTCCGGCGATACTGCGGCTCTACTCACTGGGCTATGTGGATACTGCGTACCTCGCGATGCGGCCCTATACGCGGCGCAGCTTGCTACACATGCTGCAGGCGTCGGAGGGTGCGATTCTGGCGGGCGGCGACGTGCAGGCGCAGGAGATACTGTCGGCGCTGCTGACGGAGCTGACGGACGAGGGCGTGCCGGGGAAGACGGAACGCGGAACGGTGTATGGGGTGCAATCGGTCTACACACGGATGATGGGGATTTCGGGGCCGATCCTGGTGGACAGCTTCCATGTGGGGCAGACATTTTTCAACGACTACGGGCGGCCGCACGAGACGGGATTCAACAACGTCACGGGATTTTCGACGCTGAATGAGCAGGGGCCGTTCTCTCTGTATGTGCGCGGGGAGTACCAACATGCGCCCAGCGCGGCGGGCTACACACTGGCGCTGGCGCAGCAGATCTCTCTGCTGGATGAGATTGCGTTCGCGCCGCCCAACGATCCGGAGGCGACGGTCCCGGCGGGGCCGATTGCGGCCGCGAACCCGTTCCGGCTGGTGGAGGCGACGCTGTCGGTGCATCTGCTGGGGCACGAGATCTCAGGGGGCAAGTCGGACGCGTGGCTGGGGCCGGGGATGGGCAGCGCGATGCCGTGGTCGAACAACGCAGAGAACATCTACTCGTTCCGCATCAACCGGGTGGAGCCGCTCAATATCAAGTACCTGTCGCGCTGGCTTGGGCCGGTGCGCTATGACTTCTTCTACGGGAGCCTGAAGGGACACACCGATCCCAACGACGACTGGGTCCACTCGGATATGTTCAGCTTCCAGCCGACGGCGAACTTCCAGTTCGGCTTCCAGCGGACGGTGATCTTCGGCGGCAAGGGCCATGAGCCGGTGACGCTGCATACGTTTCTGAAGGGATTTTTCGACACCAACGACACGGCGGCGGGCGAGAAGTCTTCGCGGGACGATCCGGGGGCGCGGTTTTCGTCGTTCCACTTCAGCTACCGGCTGCCATTCGCGCGCAAAACCCTGACGCTGTACGCTGACTCGGAGACACATGACGACCTGACGCCGGTGTCTGCTCCGCGGCGGGCGGCGTACCGGCCGGGGATATATCTGTCGCAGTTTCCGGGGGCCAGACGGTTGGATCTGCGAGTGGAGGGGGTTTCGACCGACTGCTCGACGCTGGTGTGCCTGGGCGGAAGCAACGAGTATGTGGAGAACGCAATACAGAAACAGGGATACACCAACAAGGGAAACATTCTGGGCGACTGGATCGGGCGCGAGGCCAAAGGGGGACAAGCGTGGCTAACGTGGCACCTGAGTGGCAACGAGTGGGTGCAGGTGGAGTACCTGAACAAGAAGACGGCGAAGGATTTCATCGCGGGCGGGACGACGCAGAACCAGTTTCGCGTGGACGTGGTGAAGCGGATCGGGCCGGCGATCGAGGTGAACGGGTGGTTCCAGCACGAGGGGTGGAAGGCGCCGATCTATATGGCGGGGGCGCAGAGCGACAACACGGCGGCGGTGCAGGTTACGTTCTTCCCCAAGCTGAAGACGAAGGGGCGGTAGAACATGAGGCGAAGTCGGCGAGGCCAGAACATTAATCGGAGATTTAGATAACTTATATGTTATTATCTTCATAGGTGATTCTGGTTCGGGAGTATCTCGATGAACGCGGTCGCAGTCCATACGCGATGCGGTTCGATTCACTGGATCAGACTGCGGCCATCAAAATAACCGTTGCGCTGGAGCGTCTATCTCAGGAACACACAGCAGCGATCAAGGCGGTCGGCGAGGGGGTCTGGGAATACAGAATCGATTCTGGTCCTGGCTATCGCATTTACTTTGGCAAGGATGGAGATTGTCTTGTCATTCTGCTTGGCGGAGGCACAAAGAAGCGGCAGCAGAATGACATCAGTGCTGCAAAGGCTATATGGAAGACATACAAGCAACGCAAGCAACAGGAGGGACCATGGCTTTGACTAAAGATTTCCGCGACACGATTCGCGACCGCGCCCAGAGGGAAGCCGGATTCCGGCAGGGGCTGCTTCGGGAAGGCCTGGAGCTGATCTGCAATGGAGATTTTGCCACGGGGCGCGCCATCCTGCGCAATTACATCAATGCGACGGTTGGATTTCCAAAACTGGCGCGCATGACGAATATCTCTTCGCCAAGCCTGCAACGGATGTTCGGCCCGCGCGGCAATCCTCGCGCCGAAAACTTGTTTGGAGTGATTGCCCAGTTACAGCAGCAGGAAGGTATCAACATCGAGCTTCGGATGCGTTCCCATTAATTCAGCTTGGCGGCGAGGCAGGAGTGGAAGTAGGGGAGGGAGCGCGCGAGGCCTTCGCGGAGGGGAACTTTGGGCTCCCAGTGGAGCAGGGCGCGGGCTTTCGTGATGTCTGGGCAGCGGCGGGCGGGGTCGTCCTGCGGCAGGGGCTGGTGGACGATTGCGGATTTTGAGCCGGTGACGCGAAGGACCTCTTCGGCGCACTGGAGCATGGTGAACTCGGTGGGGTTGCCGATGTTGACCGGGGTGTGTTCGGCGGAGGCGGCGAGGCGGAGGATGCCGTCGATGAGGTCGGAGACGTAGCAGAAGCTGCGGGTCTGCAGGCCGTCGCCGTAGACGGTGAGCGGCTCGCCGCGGAGCGCCTGCATCATGAAGTTGGAGATGACGCGGCCGTCGTTGGCCTGTAGGCGCGGGCCGTAGGTGTTGAAGATGCGGACGAGGCGGGTGTCGACGGCGTAGTAGTGGTGCCAGGCTGTGACGGCGGCCTCGGAGAAGCGCTTGGACTCGTCGTAGACCGAGCGCGGGCCGATGGGGTTGACGCGGCCCCAGTAGGTTTCGACCTGGGGATGGACCTCGGGATCGCCATAGCACTCGGAGGTGGAGGCGTGCAGGAAGCCGGAGTTATATTTGCGCGCGAGGTTGAG
>PLOU01000085.1 GCA_003142235.1 Granulicella sp. | reverse complement strand
AAACAACCAGATAAGCAAAAAGCCACTTGTTGTTTTCAGCCGTCCGAATTTGCTCGAGGATGGATACAAGTTCGGCAAATCTGATTTCTCGGGTTTCCCCAGGGTGGCGGTAGTAGATCGCGCTTTCCTTGAGGTTCCCTTCGCTTCGCTTACAGACGACGGGCTTCCTACTTGCCTCTGTGACGTGAAGATACCCCAAAGACTTATGGTCGTGATCCACGGTCCCATGCCGCCAGATCAGTGCGGGATCGAGTACTTGATTCAATTCCGTTGAAATCCGAGCGGGGTCGATCTGTAGAAAACGCTCGTTTAGCAAGCCGACGATCTCCCGTGGAGAGTCCCTTACGCCCAGTATCAGATACCCTCCTGAATTATTGGCGAAGGCTGCCATTGTTCGCGCGTACTCGGAAAGATTTGCGAAGCTGAAGGATTCCTTGAACTCGACTGATTGCGTTCTGCCATCGCAGGTGCAGCTGTTCTCATCGAGTTGGCTCAATATCGCTGAGAGCCAGTTTTCATCTATCGAGTGACAAGCCATATAAGCCCCTCTCATGCAGGGACAAGTCTAAGCTTCGTTATCTACCGAATTTTTGGCGGGGCTGCATTTGTTGCATCATGCGCTGCTGGGCTTTTAGGCCGGTGCCGGAGCCCATGGATTTGAACATCTTTCTCATCTGGGCGTACTGGCGGAGGAGGTTGTTGACCTCCTGGACGGTGGTTCCGGAGCCGCGGGCGATGCGCTTGCGGCGGCTGCNNGGCCTGCGCCATGCCGGCGAAGGGGCCGACCGAGGGGAGCATCTTGAGGATCGACTTCATGGATCCCATCTTTTTAATCTGACGGAGCTGGTCGCGGAAGTCGTCGAGGGAGAAGCCGTCGCCGGAGAGAGCCTTCTTGGCGAAGCTCTCGGCCTTGCCGCGGTCGAGCTTCTCTTCGGCGCGTTCGAGTAGGGTGGCGATGTCGCCCATGCCCATGATGCGGCTGACGATGCGATCGGGATGGAATGGCTCGAAGGCGTCGGGCCGCTCGCCGGTGCCGAGGAACTTNNAGCTTCTTGAGCGCGGCCATCTCATCCATGAGCGCGGCGTCGATCTGGTTGCGGCCGGCGGTGTCGACGATGAGGATGTCGCAGCCGAAGCTGGCGGCCTCGCGCTTGGCTTCCTTGGCGAGACGGAGGACGTCGGCGGTATCGTGCTTCGCATCGGGGTCGAGCTTGCCTTCGTAGAGCTGGGCGCCGATGGATTCGGCGACGATGCGGAGCTGCTGGCGCGCGGCGGGTCGATAGACGTCGACCGAGACGAGCATGGGTCGGTGGCCGGACTTCTTGAGCCATGCGGCGAGCTTGGCGGAGGTGGTCGTCTTGCCGCCGCCCTGCAGGCCGGCCATGAGAACGACGCTGGGCGGCTGCGAGCTGGTGCGGAAACGCGCCGTGTCCTTGCCGAGGAGAGCGATGAGCTCGTCGTGAACGATCTTGACGATCTGCTCGGAGGGCGAGAGGGCTGTAGTGACCTGCGTGCCGAGGGCGCGGAGGCGGATGTGCTCGACCAGGTCGGTGACGACGGAGAGGCTGACGTCGGCCTCGATGAGGGCGATGCGGATCTCGCGCAGGGCTTCGGAGATGTTCTCGTCGGTGATGGTGCCCTGGCCGCGCAGGGCCTTGAAGGAACGCTGGAGTTTGTCGCTGAGGGTTTCAAACATGCTGGTTTGAGTTTATCAGCGGGAAGCGGTATCGAGGCGGATGCTGGCGAGGTTGGTGCGGGGCGCGTGGATGGGCGGGCGGCGCGGCAGGCGGCGCGGATAATTGAGGCATGAGAAGAGGTGCGCAGATTCGTGAATACGCGCGCGTGCAGGCTGTGGAAGAGCCTCGTGCGGAGTCTGCTTTGCCTGCGCGGGCGGAGGTCGCGGGAAACGCGCGGCTGGTGCATGAGTACATGGACTATCTGCGCGTGGAGAAGGGAGTGCGGCCGGCGACGTGCGAGGCGTATGCGTGCGATCTGGAGCAGTTTGCCGAGCAGGTGGAGCGGCGGGACGCGCTGCTGCTGACGGCGGCGGAGGCGGATGTGAAGGACTTCATGGCGCGGCTGCGGGCGAACCATGTGGATGCGCGGAGCGTGGCGCGCAAGCTGAGCTGCCTGAGAGGGTTCTATCGCTGGCTGCTGCTGGACAAGAGAATCGATCACGACCCGACGGTGAACATCGAGACGCCGGCGAGCTGGAAGGTGCTGCCCAAGTCGCTGGCGGAGAGCGAGGTGGCGGAGATGCTGGACCGGCTGGGTGCGGCGGCACGCACTCCGCAGACAGAGGGCGGCGGGAGGGATGCAGCGGCGCTGGCGCTGCGCGATTCCGCGATCCTGGAGCTGCTGTACGCGGGCGGACTGAGGGTGGGCGAGATCGTCGCGCTGGGCGAAGAGGACCTGCACCTGGACTTGGCGCGGGCGCAGGTGCGCGGCAAAGGAGATAAGGAGCGCATCGTTCCGCTGGGACGTCGCGCCGTCGAAGCGCTGGATGAGTACATGAGGCGTGGGCGGCCGTCGCTGGCGCACGCAGGGATGCAGCGGGCATTGTTCCTGAGTGTGCGCGGTCATGCGCTGACACGGCAGTGGGTGTGGGAGATGGTGAGAGCGGCGTCGGTGAGCGTGGACGGGAGCATTCACAAGGCCAGTCCGCACATGCTGCGGCATAGTTGCGCCACGCACATGGTGGAGCATGGGGCCGACCTGAGAAGCGTGCAGCGGCTGCTGGGCCACGCCGATATTGCGACAACGCAGATCTACACGCATGTGGCGATGGAACACCTGAAACGCGTGCTGCGGGAACACCATCCGAGGGGAAAGAGAAGGGCAGTTGTAAGTTGTGAGTTGTAAGTTGTGAGTAAAGACAAAAGCAAAAGCAAAGGCAAAGGCAAAAGCAAAGGCAGAAGCAGAGGCGGAGATGGGGACGGAGCGGGGCGAGTTCGAGAGGCTGGCGGAGGAGTTTCTTCGCGTGCTGGAGAACGAGCGCAACGCATCGGTGCATACGGTGCGGGCGTATCGCCGCGAGGTGGGGAACTTTGCGGCGTATCTGGGCGAGACGCTGGGCGCGGGGGCGAAGATTGCGGCGGTGGAGCATCTGCACATCCGCGCGTACCTGGGGCAGCTTTATGGGCGCGGGCTGAGCAAGGCGAGTGCGGCGCGCGCGCTGGCGGCGGTGCGGTCGTGGTTCCGGTGGATGGCGAAGGAGCACAGGATCGCGCAGAACCCGGCGGTGCTGGTGAGCACGCCGAAACTGCCGCAGCATCTGCCGCGCGTGCCCAGCATGGAGGAGGTGAACGGTCTGCTGGATGCGATGGAGGCGGGCGCTGGAGCGAAGGACGAGGCCGCGGCGTGGCCCGAGCGCGATCGCATGATCTTCGAGCTGCTGTATGGTTGCGGGATTCGCAACTCAGAGCTGGTGGGCATCAATCTGAGTGATATTCAGTGGAAGAACGACGCGATCCTGGTGAAGGGCAAGGGGCGCAAGCAGCGCTACGTTCCGCTGGGCGACGAGGCGGCGATGGCGATGCGCGCGTTTCTGCCGCTGCGCGAGAGCAGACTGAGGGAGGCGGGGAAACTGGCGCTAGTGGCCGACGGGCCGCTGGTGACGAATTTGCGGATGCGGGGAGCTTGTCGCCTAACTACACGCAGTGTTGGGAGGATCGTCAAACGGATTGCGCTGGCTCGGGGGCTGGCGTCGGATGTGCATCCGCATACGCTGCGCCATGCATTCGGGACGCACATGCTGGAGGAGGGCGCGGACCTGCGCGCGATCCAGGAGATGCTGGGGCATGAGCGGCTGTCGACGACGCAGCGCTACACGCACCTGACGGCGGGACAGGTGCAGCGGGTTTACGACGAGACGCACCCGCGGGCGCGGTAGAGAAGCTCGGACTTAGTCACAATGGAGTGACCGG
>PLOU01000015.1:485-2818 GCA_003142235.1 Granulicella sp. | reverse complement strand
TCCTTGTAGCCACCCCTGCCTAGTGCTTTGACCGTGTGATTGTGTAGTGAAGTGTTTTTCTTGCCTGTCGGCGTGTGAACTTCCACTGAATCGTGGCCTTGTCCTTATTGACGCGGCGGTTCCATGCGCGAGCCTGTTTTCGCAAGGCTGCGATATCTTCGATCCGTCGTTTGCCGAGGCACTGGCGGCTGAACAGGCCGACCTCCATCTCCGCCTGATTCAGCCAACTTCCATGTTTGGGGGTGTAATGCACCTTGAATCGGTTCCACAACCAGGTCCCGGCGGTGTCTCCGAAGCGTTCCACCAGCGCCTTCTGCGTGTGCGTGGAGAGGTTGTCCAGCACCAGGTGGATGGTATCGGCTGCGGGATAGCGGACGGCGATCTTCAGCAGGTAATCGGCGAACTCGGCCGACGAGCGCGTCGGCGTCACCTTGGTGAAGTGCCGTCCCGCCTTGGGCTCGACGCCGCAAAACACGTTGGCGGTGCCGCATCGCTTGTATTCATAATCGCGCCGGGCAACTCGTCCAGGCCGCACGGGGATTGGAGTGCATGTATCTTCATGCAAGACCACCGGCTTCTCGTCGATACAAACCACCGGCTCACTTCCCGAGAGCGGTCTTTCATACAACCCCAGCACGTCCTCCATGCGGGCGATGTACTCCTCATCCAACTTCGCCACGGTCGCGGTAGGAACGGTCATCACTGGCCGCCCCCCGCACAGATCCTCACGAGCGGCATTACCGCATGGGGCTCCTATCTCGGATGAATGGCGTCAAAGCGAACTCTGGGGTATGGATGGAGCACACGCGGTTTAGGAATCCACTGATCTGCCAGACGCTGCATCCTTGTCCAATTCAGATGATGCCTCTGGCTACGATGAATCAACATCGTCCGCCAAAGCCGCACCAACCGATTGCGGAAAGCATGCAGGCTGTCGGTGTTTCCCGGTATCGCGTGGTAGTTGAAGTAACCTTGCACGATCGATTTGAGCCATTTGCCGGTTAGCGCAATCGGATCGTGCATGCGGTTGCAAAGTTGCTGCTTGAGTTCCAGCAGCTTGGCTCGCATCCGCTTGCCGACTGTCTTACGCTTTACCGCAAAGTCCCCGTTCCTGTCCTTCCCGCTGATATGCGTGAAGCCAAGGAAATCGAACGTTTCCGGTTTGCCTTCTCCTCTTCGTCTCCGGTCTTGCTCGGCAAATCTCCCGAACTCGATCCGGCGCGTCTTGTCTGGGTGAAGTTCCAACCCGAACTTCCGCAGCCGTTCCCGAAATGCCTCCAGGAGACGATCTGCGTCGGCCCGATGCTGAAATCCGAGTACATTGTCGTCCGCATAGCGAACGACAATCACCTCCCCTTGCGCGTACTTCTTGCGCCAGGCATCCACCCACAGGTCGAACACATAGTGCAGATAGATATTCGCCAGTAGCGGTGAAACCACCGAACCCTGCGGCGTACCCATCTCCGTGTTCTTCCACTGGCCTTCCTCCACAACTCCCGCCTTCAGCCATTTCTGTATCAGACGGAGGATGCGGCGGTCGGCAACGCGATGCTGGACGAACTTTAAGAGCCAATCGTGTGACAAATTATCGAAAAAGCCCATAATGTCGCAATCCAGCACCCAGTTCACCTTCTTCCGCGTGATCCCGACATACAACGCATCCAGCGCCTGATGCTGGCTGCGCCCTGGCCGGAAGCCATACGAGAAGCCCCGAAAGTCCTCTTCATAAATCTGATTGAGGATCGTGACCACGGCTTGTTGGACAACCTTGTCCTCCAATGCCGCAACCCCCAGAGGACGTTTCCGCCCATCCGGTTTCGGTATGTAGACTCTTCTCGATGGCTGCGCTCGATAAGCGCCGCGGTGAACCCGGCTATGTAAGTCGGCGAGCCGATCTTCCAACCCGGCTTCATACTCCTGCCACGTAACTCCATCCAACCCCGGTGCGGCTTTACGCTTCAGCGCGTAGAAGCTATCCCGGAGCAGATCGACGGTCAAATGATGGAGCAATGCGGTGAACTTCGTCTCCTTCCGTTCCCTCGCTGCCTTGCGCACACCCGCCAACCCTTGGGACACGCGTATCTCGCTCTGTGTCGAGCACGTGTTGAGTCGATGAGTGTTCTCCTTGATCAACGCCCTTCCCTCCTCACTCTCCGCCGGCGGTTTCCCGCTTTTGTTCGAATGACTCATCGGTACTACGGCGCTGTCCGACTCCTCGAAAACGTGCATGCGAGACGTGCGGCTTTCGCCTTCTCCCGCCGTCCTGTCGACTACGTTCTCTTCAGGCATTTCCGAGGTCTCCCGGTTCTCGTGCATGGAATTTCCAGACGTGC
>PLOU01000015.1:220-440 GCA_003142235.1 Granulicella sp. | reverse complement strand
TTTTTTCCCGCCACGGCTTCAGATCGTGGCTTTCGAGCAGCACTCGTATGGTCTCCCGCCCTACGCGTGGAACCAACTTGCGCCGGATCGCCTCTTCGGTCAGCAGCCGTACGGTCCAGCGTGCCCGTCCCTCCGGCGGCGGCGAGCAGGCCACCGCGATGATGCGTTGCCGCTGTTCCTGATCCAGCGCGGGAGCTTTGCCCGGACGCGCGCCATCGAA
>PLOU01000015.1:0-130 GCA_003142235.1 Granulicella sp. | reverse complement strand
CGCCGGGAAAGCTCCAGACACAATCCTCTGCCCATACCTTAGTAATAAGGCCAGACACAGCTCCCTCCAAGTACCTTTGTAGATTACTTATATACGCGGTCGTAGCACTAGGTAGTTGACGTGAGAGCAC
>PLOU01000144.1:34289-37184 GCA_003142235.1 Granulicella sp. | reverse complement strand
CGAAGAACAAGAACAGGCAACGACGAAATGCGGGGGTCCCTCCGCTGCGGCGGCAAAGTGCGCCGCCTCCGGTCGGGATGACGGTGCTAAGAGGTAGGTCGGGATGACGGAGGTTGGGGCTCCGGTCGGGATGACGGAGCGTGTGGGCTGCGAGCCTGTCCGCAAAGAGGACTTGCAACCTGCTCCCTTCCGCCGTACACTAAATAGGACCAATACGGTCGGATTAGTTCTTGCGCACAGAATCCCCCGTTTCGGCCTGAATCGCAGAATCCGGCGAGAGAGGGACCCAAATGCTTCGTCTGACCAAAAAAGCGGACTACGGGCTGATGGCTCTGAAGTACCTGGCCGAGCAGCCGGGGGCGGGCGCTCAGAGTCCCGCCGCGCAAAGCGCCAAGGACATCGCTCAGGCGTACCACATTCCGCCTCCGCTGCTGGCCAAGATTCTACAGACGCTGGCGCGCGCCGGGCTGCTGGTCTCCCATGCCGGAACCAACGGAGGCTACGCGCTGGCGCGGCCCGCCTGCGAGATCTCGGCCTTCGAGGTGATCCGCGCCATTGATGGCCCGCTGTTTATCACCAGCTGCATTACGATCCACGGATCGTGCGACCTGGCCGGCCATTGCACCATCAAAGAACCCCTGCGCAAGGTGAACGACAGCATCAAGGACCTGCTCAGCAACATTTTTATCAGCGACCTGATCGAGACGCCAGAGGCTGCACTTGGCGACGAAGGTGTCGCAGTGGCCAGAGGGCCGATGAGCATTCTGAAGTAGGGGCGAGGTTCGAGGGATTGGAAGTACGGAGGAGTGACGCAATGAGTCTTCAGAATGCGATCGGCCACAACGGCAATGGGAACGGCCACAACGGCGCGGTCCCCGGCACAAACAGCACGGGAGTCGTCATCACCCATTCGACGACGCCGTTGCCCGCGGGCGTGCATCTTCCGCTCTACATGGACAACCACGCCACCACGCCGCTGGACCCGCGCGTGCTGGAAGCCATGATGCCATACCTGACCGGCAAGTTCGGCAACGCGGCCAGCCGCAACCACCAGTTCGGCTGGGAGGCGGAGAAGGCGGTGGAGATCGCGCGCGAGCAGATTGCACGGCTGATTGGCGCGAGCGCGAAGGAGATCATCTTCACCTCCGGCGCGACGGAGAGCGACAACCTTGCGCTGAAGGGCATCGCCGAGATGTACCGCGAGCGCGGCAACCACATCATCACGCAGGCGACCGAGCACAAGGCCATCCTGGACACTTGTAAAAAATTAGAGAAGCAAGGCTTCCGCGTCACCTACCTGCCGGTGCTGGCGGACGGGCTGATCGACCTCGACGACCTCCGCCGCGCCATCGTCACCGAGGGACCGGAGAAGACGATTCTGGTTTCGATCATGTTCGCGAATAACGAGATTGGCGTCATCCAGCCCATCGCCGAGATCGGCAAGCTCTGTCACGAGAAGGGCGTCTTCTTCCACACCGATGCGGTGCAGGCGGTGGGCAAGGTCCCCGTGGACGTGCAGGCGATGAATATCGACGTTCTCTCCATCTCGGCGCACAAGCTGTATGGGCCGAAGGGCGTGGGCGCGCTGTATGTTCGCCGGCGCAACCCGCGCGTGCAGATCACCGAGCAGATCAACGGCGGCGGCCACGAGCGCGGAATGCGATCGGGAACGCTGAACGTCCCCGGCATCGTCGGGCTGGGCGCGGCCTGCGAGATATGCATGAGCGAGATGGCCGCCGAAGCGCAGCGTGAAACCGAGTTGCGCGACAACCTCCGCGCCAAGCTCGAAGCCGCGCTGGACTACGTCCAGGTCAACGGCAATATGGAGCACCACCTGCCCGGCAACCTCAACATGAGCTTCGTCTACGTGGAGGGCGAGAGCCTGCTGATGGGCATCAACGACATCGCCGTCAGCAGCGGCTCGGCTTGCACCTCGGCCACGCTGGAACCGAGCTACGTGCTGAAGGCGCTCGGCCTGGGCGACGAGATCGCCCACAGCTCCATCCGCTTCGGCCTGGGCCGCTTCAACACTAAGGCCGAGGTGGATTATGTGGCCGACAAGATCATCGAAGTGGTGCGCAAGCTGCGCGAACTGAGCCCGCTCTACGAGATGGTGCAGGAAGGCATCGACCTGACCAAGATTGAATGGGCCGCGCACTAGAGATTAATCTTCGCGTCGTCATTGCCGCCAAGCGAGAATCGCAGGACTTCGACGACGCACCAAATTCAGCGGGCCCTCATCCAATAGGAAGCAACAAGGAGAATCGACATGGCATACAGCGACAAGGTAGTAGACCACTACGAGAATCCGCGCAACGTTGGCACGCTGGATAAATCGTGCGGGTCGGTTGGCACCGGGCTGGTGGGCGCGCCGGAGTGCGGGGACGTGATGCGGTTGCAGATCCGCGTGAACCCGCAGACGCAGGTGATCGAGGACGCCAAGTTCAAGACCTTCGGCTGCGGCTCGGCCATCGCCAGCTCGTCGCTGGCCACCGAGTGGGTGAAGGGCCGCACCGTCACGGAGGCGCTCACCATCTCCAACACCGATATTGTGAAGGAGCTTGCGCTGCCGCCGGTCAAGATCCACTGCTCGGTGCTGGCCGAAGACGCGATCCGCGCGGCGATTGGTGATTGGAAGAAGAAGAACGGCGTGGCCGAAGAAGCCCATGCGGAAGTTGCAGTGGCGAGCTAAGGTTTGGAGGGTGGAACGATGGCAATGGTAGGAATTCAAACCGCGACACCCACAGGAGCGATGGCGCCACCACCCGCTGCGCCCACACCGACTCCGCCGGCGATTGCAGCCGACGGCGAGGCCGACGGCTCCAAGGGCATCCAGGTCACGGCGCGCGCGCTGAGGCGCATCCGCATCGCCATGGCGAAGGAGAAGATCTCGCC
>PLOU01000144.1:0-34281 GCA_003142235.1 Granulicella sp. | reverse complement strand
CGCATCTTCGTCGATCCCAAGAGCTTCATCTACCTGAGCGGCATGACGCTGGACTACGAGGAGACGCTGCTGCGCCAGGCCTTCAACTTCATCAACCCGCACTCCACCAAAAGCTGCGGCTGCGGCTCGAGCTTCTCGACGTAATGAGCAACGACGGACCACGCACCTACTTCGAAATCTTCTCACTCCCCGCAAAACTGGTCATCGACCTTCCCGCGCTGGAGGAGAGCTTCTACGCGCTAAGCCGCAAGCTGCACCCCGACCGCTTCGCCGCCAAGTCCCTCGGCGAGCAGGCCGCCGCGCTGGCCGAAAGCTCGCGACTCAACGACGCCTATCGCACACTGAAAGGCCCCATCGCCCGGACCGAATATCTGCTGAAGCTGGAGGGCGTTGAGTTGGAGGAGCAGTCGAAGTCCGCCACCGAAGCCGCGCGCGCAACCGGCACGGCCAAGAAGCAGATCGTCCCCGAGGACCTGCTGGAAGAGGCGTTCGAGCTGAACATGCAACTCGAAGAGATGCGCATGGCCAGGAAGATGGGCGAGAATGACCCGCAGTTGCGCAGCGATCTTCTTGCCGCCAAGGCCGGCTTCGACGCCAGGATGGCCGCCACGCAATCCGAGCTGGAAACCCTCTGGGCTGACTGGGACCAGGCCCTCGACGCGAGCGATGCGCCTGCAAAGGCCGCCGCGCGCGACGCGATGGTCGCCCTGCTCAACCGGCGCAGCTACCTGCGCAACCTGGTCCGCGACGTAAACGAAGCCCTGGAATCCTGAAGCAGTCTATGCCCTGAAAACTCGAAGGGGGAAGGCCGCGTGGCCTTCCCCCTTCGCTAAATCCCCATCCGCGTTCCATCCCAACCGGCAGATATTTAGTGACCTTCTTCGACGGCTGGCGTAATCAGTCCGATGTTGTCCACTTCCGCCTGATGGCCGAAGTCGATCACCTCGGCGACCTTGCGGAAGTCGAGCGACGCATCGCCTTTGACGAACATGACCTTCTCCTGGCGAGTGGCGAAGATCTCCGCCAGCTTGGGCTCGATCTCGGACTTGTTGAAGGCCGTATCGTTGATCTTGTAGGAAGGCTCGCCTGCCCCGTTCGCGATCACCTGGACCACGATGGTCTGGCTTGGCGGCGGCGCTGAATTGTCCTTGGGAGGCTGCGGAATCAGCGTGCTCAGCCCCTTCGGCGTCACCGGCACGATCACCATAAAGATAATCAGCAGCACCAGAAGTACGTCGATCAACGGCGTAACGTTGATCTCCGACATCGCATGGTTTGTATCACCACCACCGCCCATTCCCATAACAATCTCCTTAGTCCTTCTGTTGCAATCGACCGTTGTCTCCGGGTCGCCCTGCCCTCGAACGGCAGGCGTTGCTGCTGCTTATTTCTGGATTGGCTCGTCGTTGTCGCGCTTCTCGGTCAGCAGACCAAGCTCGCTGACTCCGGCCGTCCGGATCTGGTCGACTGCGTTCATCACCTTGCCGTAGTTGGCGCGGATATCGGCCCGCAGGAAGACCTCCTTGTCGGTCTTGTTCTCCAGCTTGGCGGCGATCTTCGGTCCCAGCTGGTCGGGGGTCACCTGGTCCGCGCCAAGGAACGTCCTGCCATCGCGCGTCACCGCAACCGTGATCGCGTCTTCCTTGTTCGCGTTCTCCATGATCACCGCCGCCGTGGCGACCGGCAGATCGACGTTGACCTTGTTGTTCAGCATGGGCGTAATGACCATGAAGATGATCAGCAGTACCAGCATCACATCCACCATCGGCGTGACGTTGATGTTGGAGTTGACCTTCTTGCCTTCTGCGCGCTTGTTGATACCCATAATTGTTTGTCCCGTTCGGTCGTTCGCGGCCTCGGCCGTGGTTGCCGTCATCGTCACCGCGGAGGATGCGCCTTCGGAGGCGGTTCGCTTGCCGGCCTCCGAAGGCCATGCCATCCGGGGTGAAATTGCTCCCCTGCCCGTCAGCAGGGCGACCTGCTTACCGGTGGCTCTGCTTAATGAAGTAGTCCACCAGCTCGCTGGAGCTGTTGTCCATCTCGACGTCGAACGCCTCCACCTTGTTGGTGAAGAAGTTGAAGGTCATGACGGCGGGGATGGCGACGAAGAGCCCGAACGCCGTGGTGACCAGCGCCTCTGAGATACCGCCGGCAACCGCGCCGATGCCCGAGGTCTTCTGCGTGGCGATGGCCTGGAAGGCGTTGAGAATGCCGATCACGGTGCCCAGCAGCCCGATGAACGGAGCTGTGGAACCGATGGTCGCAAGACCGCCAAGGCCGCGCTTCAGCTTGGCATGGACGATCGCCTCGGCCCGTTCCAGGGCGCGCTGCGAGCTTTCCACCTGCTCCTCGGTGATGTTGCCGCCCGATCCGAAGCTGCGGAACTCCTGCAGGCCGGCGGTGACGACTTCGGCGAGGTGCGACTTCTTGCTGCGGTCGCCGAGCTTGATCGCCTCGTCCAGACGGCCATCCTTCAGCGCGCCGGCAACCTTGGGCGCAAACTCGCGCGACTGCTTGCGTGCTGCGTTGAAGTACAGGTAGCGGTCAATCATGACGGCCAGCGACCAGATCGACATGATGAACAGGATGATCGCGATGCAGCGGGCTGGCCATCCCATGTTCGAGATCAGACCGCCAACACTGAAGCTGACCCCTCCACTGGATTCCTGAAAGAACATGGCGAGCGGCGCGGGGACGTGGGCGAAGTTTACGAGATGAGCGAGAATCACTGGAATCTTTCCTCCTGATTTCTATACAACATTGGACTGGATCGATCTAAAAACCTGGTCTGCAACGAGTCGGACGCACAAGCTCATTTTCCGGCTTTGAATCTGAAGCGTGAACTACGTGAAACGGACGTCTACAGAACTGCATCCGGCTAACTGCCGAAGGTAAAGTTGACCGTAATGCTCGTCTCCACCTCAACGGGTTCCCCGTTCAGCAGATAGGGCCTATATCGCCAGCGTTGAACGGCGTCCCGGGCGGCGTTGGCCAGCATCGGCGGACCGCTGACAATGGACAGTTGCTCGATGGTGCCCTGCTTGGAGATGATCGCATGCAGGATGACCGCCCCCTGAATGTGTGCTGCCTTGGCGATNNCACGCCGCCGCCGCCGCCGCCCATGCCTTGCATTCCCGCAACTCCGGTACCCGACGAAGGAGCCGCTTCTTCATGCACGATCCTGATGTCGTGGGGAATCTTGGCTGGGGCGCGCAGGCCCGAGTCAATCTCGGAGACGATTTTCACCTCCGCAACCTTTTGCTGGGGCGGAGGCGGTGGAGGTGGCGGAGGTGGCGGCGGTGGCGCTACCAACAACGCCGTCAGGGCCATCCTCGGCAGGGCATCGGGCCACATCAGCGGAATCAGCATGACGATGGCCAGGATGGACAGATTGAATGCGCCGGTCGCAAACATCCACCGGCCCGTCTTGGTCTTGAGCTTACCGCCGGATTCCATCAAAGCGCTTTCAAACATGGACAGCCTCGCGAAAAATGTTCTACCCAGCTTAGACACCGCGCCGGTTTACTTTGTTCCCGCGTGCGCGGTGAATCGTTCCCGCGTCCGCAATGCCAATCTCCGTTGAAGCCCTGGACCGCCAAAACGGGGCGACCCAAGCATCTTACACAAAAACACACACAGATGAAAACCCGGGCCTGAAAATCAGGCCGCTTACGCCCGGGCGCGCTTGGCCGGCAGGCTGGAAATCTTGCCCCGGCTCTTGCGCCAGTCCTGATAGGCCACCAGCATGGGCGCGGCCACCGCGATCGACGAGTAGGTGCCGATCAGGATTCCGATGACCAGGGCGAACGAGAAGCCGTGCAGCACCTCGCCACCAAAGAGATACAGGCTCATGACCGTCAGGAAGGTGAGGCCGGAGGAGATCACGGTCCGGCTGAGCGTCTGGTTGATGCTGCGGTTGACCACATCGGTCAGCGATTCCCTGCGCGAAAGAGAGAGGTTCTCTCGGATACGGTCGAAGACGACGATNNCGTGTCGTGGAAGACCGCGACCACGGCCGCCACGCCGTAGATCAGCTCGAAGCGGAACCACAGGTAGATCAGCATTCCCAGCAGCGAGTAGCCGGTGGCCAGCGCCGCCTGCTTCTGTAGTTGCTTGCCCGCCGTCGGGCCGACAATATCCACGCTCGGCTGCGCAAAGCCGGAGTCGTGGTAGTACGCGCGCAGAGCGTCTTCCACCGCCTGGCGGCCCGCGTCGTGGTTCTGGTCGGTCGCGGTGGATTGCGGCAGAGAGATCACCACATCGTTGCCCTGCTGTCCGGTGCCCGAGGAGATGCGCTGAATGGTGACGTCTTTGACGCCCGCCTTCTCCATCGCCTGGCGGATGTGGTCCTCGTTGGGCGGCGAATCGAACGGGACCCTGATCTGTGTGCCGCCCTTGAAGTCCACGCCCCGCGGAATACCGTGCCAGAACAACATGCTGAGAATGCCGGCCACGGAAAAGATCAGCGAGAAGCCGAGGAAGTACCACTTCTTGCCCAGCCAATCGACGTTTACATCACGAAACAGTTCCACTTTGCTTTCCTCAGGCGTGCCGTGCATCGCCTCGTATTGCTAACTTGCTGACTTGCTGACTCGTTGCTGTTCCTCTGACTCGACTCGCTGCTAAATCGACAATGCCGCGCCGCGTTCCTTGCTGGCAAGGATCGCGTCGAAGATCGTGCGCGATACGAAGACGGCGGTAAAAAGGTTGGCCAGCAGTCCAAACGTGAGCGTGACCGCGAACCCCTGCACCGGGCCGGTGCCAAAGAGGAACAGGATGGCGGCCGACACAATGGTTGTGACGTGAGTGTCCACAATGGTGATCCACGCGTGGCCAAAGCCCTGCTGCACCGCCACCGCCGCCGTCTTGCCGGCGCGCAACTCTTCGCGGATGCGCTCGAAGATCAGCACATTGGAGTCCACGCCCATGCCGATGGTCAGGATGACGCCGGCAATTCCCGGCAGTGTAAGCGTGGAATTGGTGTAGCCCATGAAGCCGAGCAGGATGACGAGGTTGAGGAACAGCGCAAGGTCCGCGTTGATGCCCGCGCCGCGATAGTAGATCAGCATGAACACGAGCACCGCCATCATGCCGGCGACGGCCGCGATGACCCCCTGCCGGATGGACGCCGCGCCCAGGCTGGGGCCAACCGTCGTGGTCTCCAGGGTGTCGATCGACGCTGGCAGAGCGCCGGTGCGCAGCATCAGCGAGAGGTTGTCCACCTCGTCCTTGGTGAAGCTGCCCGTGATCTCGCCGCGGTCGCGGATCGCCGAGTTGATCGATGCAACCTCGCGCACCCGGTTGCCCAGAACGATCGCCATCGAGCCCGGCGATGCGCTGTCCTTGGAGTGCGCGGAGGTGTACTTGTAGAAGCGGTCGCCGGCCTCGGTGGTCAGCGTGAAGGTGAGGTTGGGACGCCCGTTCTGGTCCGTCGAGGGCTGCGCATCGCGGAAGTCCGTTCCCTCCACCACGCTCGCCCGCTCCAACAGATACACCTCGTCGGGAGAGTTGGGCGTAATGTTGCCATGCAGCAACTGGTCGTCTGGCGGGACCATTCCATTCAGCGCCGTCATTGCTGCCTGGTCGTTCTCGTACGGCCCGCTCACCACCGCGTAGACGGCCAGCTTCGACTGCGACTTGATGGCGTCCTCGACCTTGCCTGGATCGGAGATGTTGGGCAGCTCAACCAGCACCTCGTTGTCGCCCAGTCCATACTTCTGGACCGTTGGCTCGGTCACGCCAAGGGGGGAAAGGCGCGCGCGGATGGTCTCGATGGAGTGCTCCAGCGTCGCCGTCTCCAGGCTGCGGATCGCGCCCGGCTTCATGGTGAGCTTCTCGCTTCCGTCGGAGTTCGACACCAGGTCGTACGTATTGGAGTAGTCGTTGCCGTCCATCACCGAGCGCGCGTCGCTCGCTTTGCCCACCGGAATGCCGCTGACGGTGATCGTCTCGGGATGGGCCGGATCCAGCTTGTGCACCGTCTCGCCGGTGACGCCAGCCTTCTCCAGATCGTCCTGTAGACGCTGCACGTCACGGTCGGTGGTGTCGCCGACTGCCTCTTCCACATGGACCACCAGGATCAGGTGCGTCCCGCCCTTCAGGTCGAGCCCGAGGTTGATGTGATCGGTCAGCGCCTGCTTCAGCGCAGCCGGGGTCAATCCACGGGGGATGCCCAAAAAGCCATAGCAGAACACTACCAGTAACGCTACGATCAACGCCGTGTTGCCCTTCAGATTCTTGCCCATTGCATCCTTTATCCAAACCCGTGGTGACGGCCCGGGCCGCCTTATTCCTGGTCCCTTAACTCTGCTTCGTATCCTCTGGCAGCGTCACCGCGGCAATCGCGCTCTTCACAAACTCGAGCTTGATGTTATCCGGAGGAACGCGCAGTTGCACCACATCGTCTTTGACCGAGATAATGACCCCGCGTATGCCGCCGTTGGTCGTCACCCGGTCGCCGTTCTTCAACTGGCCCAGCATCTGCTGCCACTTCTTCTGCTTCTTCTGGTTGGGCGCAATCATCACGAAGTACATCAGCGCGATGAAGACCAGCATCAGAAGCAGTTGCCCGGAAACACCGTTCGTTGGCATCCAAATCCATCCTTCTCAGCTTCACTTGCTTCTTCTTCAGGCCAGTCTTCAAGCCGCCGCGCGTCGATCGTCGCCGGAGCACGCCCCGGAGCTGCGATTGGACCCGCAACCTGGCCTGGAGGTGTTTGTCGTGAAAGCTGCCGGCGGCGAAGCCTTGTCTTGCCCCGCGCACTTGCGCGCGCACAGGAGACCGCCCAGGGCCCGCGCAACAGGCCCAGCCCTATAAGTCTCGCGTAACCCTTCGCCCCCTGTCAAGAAAACCACCCGGTAGGAAGGTTTTGGGCTGGGTCCCGCAGAGGTCAACCGCGTCGAAAGAGCTTGTGGAAGAGCCGCCCGACCAGATGCACCAGATCGTTGACCGGCGGCGCGGGCGCTGGTGCGGCAGTGGACGGCGCGCCGGCCGCCGCGCCGCTGCCGGCCGCCGCGTTGTAGACCAGCGTCTCGCTCACCTGCGCATGGACCTCGCCCGTCGGCGCCTGCGGCACCTCGGCCTCGGGCGCCAGTCCCTCGCTGATCGCCACCGGGAAGGGATGCTGCACGGCTGCGGCTGTAGCGGGCGCAATCAGCGCGTCAGCCACCGAAACGCCCTGCGCATCCGGGCATCCGCACGGCGAACTCTCGTGGTCTACCACCTCGCGCAGGCTGCCGTGCTCAAACAGGACGTGCTGCCCAGCCACCAGCTCATACGTTGCCTCGCCAAACGGGTCGGTAACCTCCAGCAAAGGCGCGCCCGATCCGCGGTTTTCCACGCAGGTGTCGCCATTGCGCGCGATCCGCAGGCGCAGGTCGAGCGGCCCGGCCGACCGCACCGTGAAGCGCAGGTCGGGAGTCATCACGGCATCGGTCGCGGTCGCCTTCGTCTCAATCTCGATGGCGCCGCCATCCAGCGAGAAGAGCAGCGGCGCGGCCACCATCATCTCGCGGCCCTCGCTCAGATGCAGCACGCTGGTCTGGCAGACGCGCACCGTCCCTCCGCGGCCCAGGCTGATCGGCGCGGTGTGGTCCCTGGCCATCACGCTCACCGACCCCATCAGCACGGCGCGGCCGTCCACCACGTCCTTCGCGCCCGCAACGTCCGCATCCTGCGTATTGACGTAGCCAATCAACTGCTGCGCACGCACCGGCCCGGCCAGCCAACCGCCCAGCGCGCACGCCAGCAGGAGCATCGGCGAAAGAAAGCGCGCAGATGGGATTCGCAGCCTCATGCGTCCAGCCTACATCTTCAGAAAGTTTGCGATGATCTTCTTGCCCTCGACCGTCAGCACGCTCTCGGGATGGAACTGCACGCCCTCGATGGGAAGCTCGCGGTGGCGCAACGCCATAATGGTCGTCCCGCCCGCCGTCCCACCCGGCCCCAACTCCGCCGTCCGCGCTGAGACCTCCAACTCCGCCGGAAGCCCCTCCTCGGCGACGATCAGCGAGTGGTAGCGCGTGCAGGTCATCGGCGACGGAATCCCCGCAAAGATGGTGCGCCCATCGTGTTCCACCTGGCTGGTCTTGCCGTGCATCAGCTTGGGCGCGCGAATGACGTTGCCACCAAAGGCCGCGCCAATCGCCTGGTGGCCCAGGCACACTCCGAGGATCGGCACCCTCGCGCAGCCCTCCCGCGCCAGCCGCGCAAAGTGCCGAATCAGCTCAATCGAGATCCCCGCGTCCTCCGGCGTACACGGCCCCGGCGAAATCAGGATGTGCGTCGGTCGCAGCGCCTCGACCTCGGCCGGCGTCAGCTCGTCGTTGCGCCGCACCACCATCTCCGCGCCCAGTTCACCCATGTACTGGACGAGGTTGTAGGTGAACGAATCGTAGTTGTCGAGTACAAAGACCATGGCTGTGCCGATTTTATCCTGTGCTCTCATGTCACTGTTGCCGCGCGCGCTCGATGGCGCGGACCACGGCGCGGGCTTTGTTGGCGCACTCGACGAACTCATTCTCTGGCACCGAATCCGCGACCAGCCCTGCGCCCGCCTGAATGTATCCCTGCTCGCCGTTCATGAACAGAGTGCGGATGGCAATGCACGAGTCGAGATTTCCCGAAAAATCCGCATACAGAATCGAGCCACCGTAGACGCCGCGCCGCGCCGGTTCCAGCTCCTCGATGATCTCCATGGCGCGAATCTTGGGCGCGCCGCTCAGCGTTCCCGCCGGGAAACAGGCGCGAAACGCGTCGATGGCTTCGAGTTCCGGCTTCAGCTTCCCTTCCAGTGAGCTGACCAGGTGCATCACATGGCTGTAGCGCTCCACGAACATCAGGTCTTTGACCTTGACCGAGCCGTACTCGCTCACTCGGCCCACGTCGTTGCGCCCTAGGTCCACCAGCATCACATGCTCGGCGACCTCCTTTTCATCGGCGCGCAGGTCGGCCTCCAGCGCGCGGTCCTCCACCTCGTCGGCACTGCGCGGCCTGGTCCCAGCGATTGGCCTGTACTCCACCGTGCGCCCATGCACCCGCACCAGCAGCTCCGGCGACGATCCCACAATATGGCAGGGAGTAGTCGACTGCGTGGCTTTGCGCCCTGTTCCCTGTTCCCTGTTCCCTGTTCCCTGAAACCGCAAAAAGTACATGTACGGCGAAGGATTCACAATCCGCAGCGCGCGGTACACATCGAAGGCATCCACGCCCGGCACGCAGTCGAACCGCTGCGAGAGAACGCACTGGAAGACATCGCCCGACGCGATGTACTCCTTGGCCCGCAGCACGGATTTCAGGAATGTTGCCTTCGGCGTCCGCGCGGTCAGCTTCAGCACGCCCAGCTTTGCCCCGCGCGGCTTGACCGGCTTGGGCAGCACGCGCGCCAGGCGCTTCTCCAGCCGGTCCAGCCGCTTCACCGCGCGCGCATAGGCCTCGGCACTATATGCCGACCCACCCATGCGATGAGATTGCATGGATGGGGCACCCGGCCTGCCCGCCGATTTTTCGCGCGTCAGGTCCGCCGTAACAATCAGCAGAATCTCCTTCTTCACATGATCGAAGGCCAGCACCTGGTCGAAGAACATCAGGCACGCGTCGGGCACTCCAAGCTCATCCTTCGCCAACGAAGGCAGCCGCTCGATCTGGCGGACGACATCGTAGGAAAAGAATCCCACCGCGCCGGCGGTAAACGGAGGCAGCCCCGCCAGCCGCGCCGGAGTGTGGCCGCCCAGGGCGCGCTTCAGTTCGGCGAAGACATCGCCCTCGAAGCTGCGCCGCTTGCCGCCCTCCTCCACCGTAATCGCCGTGCCGCGCGAGACGATCTTCTTGTACGGCTCGATCCCGATGAACGTATAACGCCCAACGTGTTCGCCGCCCTCGACCGACTCCAGCAGAAACGCCTCCGGCTCCTCTTGCGCAACACGCAGAAACGCAGAGACCGGAGTCTCCAAGTCCGCCGTCAGCGTGCGGTACACGGGAACCAGCGTGTGCTGGCGGCTCAACTTCACGAACTCGCGGGCGGAGGGCAGGGCTTGGGCGGATGCGGAAGGCATGGTTGTGGCTCCATCATATCTTGAGCCTCGTACCTAGATCGTGATATTCAGCGTCACCGTCTGCGACTGCACCACGCCTGTGCCCGTAGACGTGCCGATCACCTGGAAGGTGTACGTCGCAGGCCGCGTGCCCAGGTCGGTACAGTTGCCGCATCCCGTCATCTGCGTGATCCCCGCGACGACAATCAGGGCCATTAGCGCGCGCAGCCAGCGGCGCTTTCCAGGGATGAGGAACGCCACCAGCCCCGCCAGCGCAGGGAGCGCGAAGGGGGCCAGATGCGGCCCGCCGCCGTTGCCGCCCAGGAAGTAGGGCTCGGTCGTTCCGCAGCTATGCGGTGCCGTCGTCAACACGATCAACATGCTTGTGCCGCCGCCGCTCGGAATCGCCGCCGGTGCAAAGGTGCAGGTCGCCTCGTTGGGCAGACTGCCGCAGGTCAGGTTCACGCCCTCGGCGAAGCCGTTGTTCGCCGTCACCATCACCGTCAGCAGCGCGGCATAGCCCACGCCGACGCTCGCCGGGTTGGGCGTCGCGCTTACCGTGAAGTCCGCCGCATTCACCTTCGTAATCGTCTCGGGGAATGAGCCGGGGATCGCCGGGAGGAAGTTCGTGTCTCCCGCATAGCTCACCGTAATCTGGTCCGTCCCCACCGGCAGCGTCGAGGTGGTGCATGTGGCCGTGCTGAAGATGTTCGAGCTGTCAGCGGTCAGGGTCGAACTACACAGCGTCGTGCTTCCGTTCATGAAGACGACCGTGCCCGTCGCTGGCAGGTATAACCCGACGGGCGACAACGCGGTTCCAAGCGGCGCGTTGGCTCCGAGGAGCGTCGCGGTCAGTGTCACCGCCTGCCCGGACGGCGCGGGGTTCAGCGAACTCGTCACCGTCACCGCCGGAGTGTCGCGAGTTACCGTGATCGTCACCGTGGGCGAGGTCGATCCTATGTAGTTTGGATCGCCGGAGTATACCGAATAATACACATGTGTTCCGGCCGGGGTGCCCGTGCCAACGTTTGCATTGCATGGCGTCGTGCTCGAAGCCTGAAGCGTACACAGCAAAACNNTCCGTTCCGTTGTAGACCTCTCCGTAGGTCATGGACAGCGAGGGAACTACGGGTAACGTCCCCATAGGCGCCCCGGTCACGGGGCAGTTCGGGGACGAGCCACCGATGCACAGCGCGAGCACGGTATTGGTAGCGATTCCCTGAATATTGTGTGTGCCCGTGGGGCCGCTGAGGACTGCCTGCGCATTGCTGGTGTCGCCGCTATACAGCGCGGTGATGTTGTTCAGCAGCACGGTGATGCCGCCGGTGTTGACGTCCGCCGGGTTGGGCGTGAGGCTGATCGGACTCGCCGACGTGCCCTCCAGCGCCACCGCATTGGAGATCGTCGCGCCGCCGTTGGCCACCACCAGGTCCGGAACCGTGCTGCCGCGCACACTCTCGAGCGTCAGCGAGTTGATCCCCTGCCCGGCAAGGAAGTGCGTCTCGTTGCCGAAGCTGTGGTTCTGCTGGCTGTTCAGGGAGCCCTGGTTGTACAGGATGCTGACGATGTACCCATCGCTCAGCACAATGTCGGACAGCGTGTCTCCGTTCATGTCCGCAACGGCGGCGAGGTAGTAGTTGCGGCTGAGTTGCAGGGTGAATGGCGTCGGGTTGAATGTCCCATCCCCGTTGCCCCACCAGATGTACAAGTAGTTCGGCGTGCTGGCGCTGGGGTTCGACGGGTCGGCGGCGAGGTTGTGGTAGAGCGCCAGGATGTCGCCCTTGCCGTCGCCGTCGATGTCGGTCAGCAGCACCGTGCTGATGGCGTAGTTCCCCGCGTAATTCCCAACAGGACTCGGGACTGTGAGCGGAGTCCCGGCATTAAACGTACCGCTCCCGTCCTGTTTGTTCCTGTACGGGACAAGGGTCGTCGCGCCCTGCTGGAAGACGAGATCCTGATAGCTGGTTCCCGTCTTGATGTAGCCCGCTGCAACCTGGTTGAAGTTGGTGTTTCCGCTCACCGCCTTGTTCAACCCGACGCTGAACGTGTTTGAACTCTGCCAGAGCAGCGTGTCGTCGTAGTTTGCATCAATGTTGGCGATACCGGCGTTACCGCTCTTGTCGAAGAGGCCCACCGCGCTCTCGCCGTAGAAATTGTTGCTGCCCGACGGTGTGACGGCCACCGGAGGCAGAAAGCTGCCATCGCCCACGCCGTACTGGACGTAGAGGCCAGGGCCGGAATAGGTACCCGGCGTCCCGGTCAGCGAGTAGGCAAGGTCGCGCTTCCCGTCGCCGTTGAAGTTGCCCGACAGAATGTTCGACCACAGGTCCGCGGGTGGCTGGTTCGTCATGAGGCCGGCAAGCGGGTTGGTGGTGCCGGGAAGGGTGTTAAATGTCCCATCGCCGTTGCCGGTGAGCAACTGCCCCTGAACGGCATTGGCGGCGGTGGACACCACCACGTCGACGTTGTTGGTGGGGTTGTTGGTCGTCCTGAACTGCCCCATCGTCGCACCCAGCGCCGGGGCCAGCGCGGAGTAGGCGTTGGAGGTCTGGAAGCTGCCGTCAGGATTGCCCTGGATGAAGGCGACACCCTCGGCTGAGTCCACGGCCAGGTCGAGGGCGCCGTTGCCGAACGACGCCAGCGCGTAGCTGGAACGGCCCGGGCCGATGTTGTAGATGCCCTTCAGCGTGTAGGTCAGGCTGCCTGCGATGAAACCCTGGCCTTGCAATACGCTGAGGCCGATGGGCGTGGTGGTGAGGATGTCGTTGTAGCTGTCGTTGCCCAGCTTGCCGATGGCGGCAAGGTGGCCGCCGTTGCCCGTGAGTCCGTTGAGTCCGGCCTGTGTGCCGCCTTCGCTCGCCTGTACGAACGTGCCGTCGCCAATGCCCTTGTGGATTTCGATGACGCCGTTGTCGAGTTCGACCACCATGTCAGCGATGTCATCGGCGGGCACGTCCATGTCCTGCATCAGCAGGGAGTGGATCTTTCCGCCGAAGTTGTAGGTCGTCGTGGGCGTAAACACGCCACTGCTGTTGCCAAGGTAGACCGTTGCGGAGAGTCCAGTCTGGCCATTAATGACGAAGAAGGGATTGCCATTTTTGTCGAAGTAGCCGGTGTAGATCGGGCCGGGACCATCGGTCGGCGGTATTTGAATCGTCTGGAGCGGCGTGAAGCCGGGCAGCGCGCCGTTATTGCCGGTCGTGCCGTTGTTTTGGATCACGTAGAGGAGATTGTTGGCGCTGTCTTCGACGAGGAGTTGCGACAGTCCATTGGTCGTGAAGGGAAGCGCGACGATGTACGAAAAGATGGGCGGATTTGCGAGAGATGGATTCGTCGTTTGAGTCGGCAATGTCATGCAGCCGCTTATGACACCCTGGGGAGGGTAGTAATTGCCTCCTTCGTAGGATCTGTAACTGTTCCCGCTCCCGCTGGTTTGGGCGGCCCGAATGCCGGTGCCATAGTAGACGCAGAGGTTATTCGCGCTGACGCCGGAGATCGCGAAGGCGAAGTCGGTTTTCTGGTCGTTATTGAAGTCGCCCAGCGCGGCGACGACGTTCGAGACATTGGTAAAGGGGATCTGGTCCGCGTCCGGAATCGTAAATCCATTCCCGTCAAGCATTATGCCGGCGATGATGGATGAGTTTATGCCGCTGCTCGTGGGGGCGTTGATGTACAGGATGTCCACCCCGCCGGACGGGTTCTGAAACTGCCCGGGCAGGAAGCTGGTGACCCGGCCGCCGGTCGACTGCACATAGGGCTGAGCTTTGACCTGCGGCGACTGCTGCGCGGCGCAGACCCCCGAAACCAAGCCCAGAAGGCCGCAGACCGAACGTCGAAGGATGCGACCGAGGAGTGACACGGAGGTACCGGCCCGATAGCCCAGGGCGTGGGAGGACATCTGCCAATCTACCACGCGCGCGGCGCCATTTACGAGGCGCAAAGCCCCCGGCTATGGCAGAATGCTAGTGTCTACTTTGCTCAGTTTTGGCCGTTCCTCCTGCTGGATGCGCGACCCGGACTCTGTCTGCGCTGGCCGTCGCGCTCTAACCGCGGCGCGGCAACCCGAGGCCCATGAACCTGCCCAACTCCATCACGCTCAGCCGCATTGCCACCGTGCCGCTGCTGATGTGGATCCTCTCCCCGGCCTTCCCCGCCAACCACGCGGCGCACGGCCTGCTGGGCGGCCGGCAGGAGCTGATCGCCTCCGGCGTCTTCATTCTGGCCTCCATCACCGACGGCCTGGACGGCTACCTGGCCCGCCGCCGCAAGCAGATCACCACCCTGGGAATGCTGCTCGACCCGCTGGCCGACAAGCTCATGATCACCGCGGCTTACATCATCCTGGTCGCCTACAACCCGCGCATCGTACACCCGTGGATCGCTGTCATCATCATCGGCCGCGAGTTCCTCGTCTCCGGCCTCCGCTCCATCGCCGCATCCGAGGGATTCACCATCGACGCCTCCGAGATCGGCAAGCTGAAAACAGTAATCCAGATCGTCTCGGTCGTCGCCGCCATCCTCGCCCACCACTGGGACTACTGGCTATGGTTTCCAACAAAACACGGGGGCGGCTTCGTCGTCGCCGTCCACATGATCGCCATGTGGGCGATCTATTGGATGACCATCGTCTCCATCATTTCGGCAACCGATTATTTTGTCGGCTTCTGGAAGAAGATCGACCACGCCAGCGAGCGAGCGCGCACCCGCCGCAGCTCCGTCCTCAGCCGCCGCAAGGCGAAGCGCGAAGCCGCCAAGCAACCCTCCCAGGATTTCTAGATACTCTGTAGCACGCGGATCGCCAAGCGAGAGAAGCCTTCGGTCAGGTTTCCTGGTTGACCCCCGCCCATCAGGATCGGTCTTTTTCCTGGTACATCAGGGCGTCTGCCCGTTCAATCAGCTCGGGGATCTCTTCGCCGGGCCGCACCAGCGCGCCGCCAACCGAGATCGAAAGCGGAACCAGTGCGCCGGCATTGTTAAGAAATGAGCTGTTATCCACCAGCAGAACGCATCGCTTCGCCAGATGGATCATGAGCTCTTCGTTCGCGTTGTGGATGACAGCAAGATACTCGTCGCCGCCCCACCGGCCAACAATGTCGGCACTGCGCAGCGCCGCGGTCAAGGTCTTCGCCACCTCCTGCAGGGCGCGGTCGCCGCTGACATGACCGAACCGGTCGTTGATCGACTTGAACTTGTTCAGGTCGAAGATCAGTATTCCGAATGGGTCGCCGTGCGTCTGGTATTCGACCATGGCCGTGCGTACGGACATCTCCAGAAACCGGCGATTGGGCAATTGCGTCACCGGATCGAGAAATGCCAGCCGCTCCATCGCATCGGCCTTGCGCCGTTCCTCATGAAGCGCCGTATTGTCGCTGAATATCTCGACTGCCCCAATGATCGTTCCGTCTGCATTGCGAATGGGCTGCACACGCACGTTCACCGGGACCCGCCGTCCCTGCTTGTGGCGCAGAAAAATATCCGCGCTGTTTTCGATCCCGTCCCCCATGCAGGCCGATAAAGGACAGCCCTCGCTGCATAATTTTTTCCCCGTGCCATCGATGTGGCAGAGGATATTGTCCTGGCAATACCTCCCGACAACTTCCTCGGGTTGGTAGCCGGTCAGCCGGGTCGCGCCTTCGTTCCAGTACAGAATCTTCCGTTTCGTGTCCACAAAATACACGCCATCGCTCATCTGGCGCAGCAGCTCTTTATAAAAATCCGTAGAAAGCTGAAACTGAAACATCCGTTTCTCCCGCGCTATGTGCGCTGTGTATTGTCAACGCCGTCCAACCATGAATTCCTGGGTCTTCTTCAGATGTATCATCCATCGATATCTCGGCGGGAATAATTCTGGAACTCTTGAACCTATGTCCGCATTGCCAAACCATTCGAGTTGCACCTTTTGCTGTCCGGCTTCCGCTTCGCACCCTCAGGGTTCGTTCCGCTCTGCTAAAGGATGGGAAAGATGGGACTCAAAGGCTGGCTTCACCACGAAACACGCTCCGCGGTTGCTTGCACGGGCATCGAACCGGTCCGCTTCGAGCGCTGCGAGCTGGTAACAATCATCAACGGAATCCGGCTACAAGCGGCTATCATTCTCTGTGACGATTAGAACTGACAGCGGGAGGAGAGTAACGTGTTGCGTGTGATTGCCGGTTTTGCATTTTCCATTCTGGTGGGCCATATCGTACTCTGGCTGTTGATCGAAAAAACCCTGTGGCCCTATGTCACCAAGCACCATCCCCCCGATCCGGACCACCAAAAGTCCCGCCTCAGCTGGTTGGTGGGCATCCTGGAGAGAATCATCTACACCGGCGCGTTCATGCTTCCCATCACCGGGATTCAACTGGTCGCCGGCTTTCTTGCGCTCAAGGTCGCGTCCCGATGGCATAGCTCCTCCGGTCCGCGCTCCTCGGTGGACAGCGACAACATCTGGATCATTGGCACATCCCTCTCGGTGCTGTTTGGTTTGATCGGAGCGTGGATTGCCCTGGGCCATATGCCCCCGCTGGCCAACATCAAGACCATCAACCCCGTGCAGTAAGCGTGGCTCATGCAGCCGCGCGCGGCCCGCAGTGTAAAGTCATCTCATGGGGACTGACATCAGCACCATACCCAATCCAACTCCGCCGCTGCGCAAGACCGCGCTCAACGCCACGCACCGCGCGCTCAAGGCAAAGATGGTCGACTTCGGCGGGTGGGATATGCCGGTCGAGTACTCCGGCCTCATCGCCGAGCACATGGCCGTGCGCACCTCCGTCGGCCTCTTCGACGTCTCGCACATGGGAGAGATCCAGTTACGGGGCCCCGGATCGCTGGCCGCCGTGCAGCATCTGTGCATGAACGACGCGTCCAAGCTCGCCGTCAGCCAGGCGCAGTACTCTGCAATGCTCACCCCAGACGGCGCCTTCGTCGACGATGTGCTGGTACACAAGCTCAGCGACAACGACTATTTGATCGTCATCAACGCAGGCACGCGCGAGAAAGATGTCGCCTGGGTGCGCAGCCAGATCGGCCGTATGCCGGGAGTGCATGTCAGCGACTACTCCGACTGCTACACGCAGCTCGCGATTCAAGGCCCGAAGGCCGAAGCAACGCTGGCCCGGATCACCGGCACCGACCTCAGCGCAATCAGGAACTACTGGTTCACCTGGGGCAGGCTGGACCTGAAAGACGGCAGCGCCCTGCACAACGTTTTGATCGCGCGCACCGGCTACACCGGCGAGGACGGATTCGAGATCTACATCCCCTCCGACGAGTCCACCAGCGAGCGCGTCTGGAATGAGGTCCTCAACGCCGGCGCGGACTTCGGCATTCTTTCCTGCGGACTGGGCGCGCGCAACACCCTGCGCCTGGAGTCCGCCATGGCGCTATATGGCCACGAGATCTCCGACTCCATCAACGTCTTCGAGGCCGGCCTCGGCCGCTATGCCAGGCTTGATAAAGCCTCGGACTTCGTAGGCCGCGCCGCGCTCGCCGCCATCCAGGCCGCCGGAGGCCCGAAGCGCAGGCTCGTCGGCCTGGAGATGATCGAGCGCGGCATTGGGCGCGATGGCTATTCCGTCTTCACCGTCAGCGGTGAACGCATCGGCGAGATTACCAGCGGTTCACCCGCGCCATTCCTGAAGAAAAACATCGCGCTGGCCTACGTCCCCGTGCAGTACGCAGCCCTCGACGAGGTCGTCGCGGTGGAGATTCGCGGCCAGTTGGTCAAAGCAAAAGTAGTCGCAACCCCGTTCTATAAAAGGGCGAAGAAATCCACCTGACCGGCGAATACACTGAATACAGAAGCTACTCAACAAACTTTGGAGACGCGCATGGCTTACCCTGCCGGTTATCGCTATACGAAAGAACATGAGTGGATCTCGGTCGCAGGCAGTACCGGGACCGTCGGCATCACGGACTACGCGCAGAATTCGCTGGGCGACATCGTATTCGTAGACCTGCCCAAGGTGGGCGACCGGCTGGAGGCGGGCAAGATCTTCGGCTCGGTCGAAAGCGTCAAGGCAGTCAGCGACCTCTTCTCGCCGGTCTCCGGCACCGTCACCGCGGTCAACGAAGAGCTGAAGGACGCGCCCGAGCGCGTCAACGCCGACGCCAACACCACCTGGATGCTGAAGCTCGATCTCGCCAACCCAGCCGAGATGGACGCGCTGCTATCTGCGGCAGACTACGAAGCCTTCATCGCCGAGGAGACGGGGCATTAAGAATGCGCTATCTGCCCAAGTCGCCCGCCGACCGCGTGGCGATGCTCGCCGCAATCAATGAAGTCACGCCCGGCGTCGATTCCATCAACGATTTATTTTCGACGATCCCGGCAGAGGTCCAGTTGCAGCGCGACCTCGCCATTCCCCGCCAGCACTCCGAGTCGGAGATTATCGACCGCTTCCGCGCCTTCGCCGACTCGAACGCCAACGGCTACGCCAGCTTCCTCGGTGCGGGCGCCTATCGCCACTACCGGCCTGTCATCATCGACTCGCTGGTGCAGCGCGGCGAGTTCCTCACCAGCTACACGCCCTACCAGCCGGAGATCGCGCAGGGCACCCTGCAGGCCATGTTCGAGTTCCAGACCATGATCTGCGAGCTGACCGGAATGGAGATCGCCAACGCGTCGATGTACGACGGCTCAACCGGCGCGGCCGAAGCCATGATGATGGCCGTCCGCATCACCGGGCGCGACCGCGCCGTCGTCGCCCGCACCGTGCATCCGGAGTATCGCGAAGTCCTCGCCACCTACGCGCAGCACCAGCAGATTCCCATCAGCGAAGTGGGCTACGCAACCAACGGTCGCGTCGATCTGGCCGCGCTGGACGCGGCGATCACCGCCGAGACCGCCTGCGTGCTCATCCAGTCTCCCAACTTCTTCGGCACCATTGAGGATGTTGCTACCATCGCCGCCATCGCCCACGCAAAGGGCACGCTGCTCATCGTCTCCATCGCCGAAGCCATCTCGCTGGGCATCGTCAAGCCGCCCGCCGAGGCCGACATCGTCTCGCTGGAGGCGCAGTCGTTCGGCGTCGCCGTCAGCTTCGGCGGGCCCTACTGCGGCGTCATCGCATGCAAGGAAAAGTTCATGCGCCAGATGCCCGGTCGCCTGGTCGGAGAGACGAAGGACGCCGATGGCAAGCGGGGTTATGTCCTCACCCTCTCCACCCGCGAGCAGCACATCCGCCGCGAGCGGGCGACCTCCAACATCTGCACCAACCAGGCGCTGGTCGCGCTGATGGCGACCATCTTCCTCACCGTCTACGGCAAGCAGGGCCTGCGCGAGCTCGCCGAGCAGAACCTCGCCAAGGCCGCGTACCTCAGCAGCGCACTCACCGCAGTCGGCGGTGCAAAGCTCCTCTTCGAGGGCGCGCCGCGCTTCCACGAGTTCGTCGTCGAACTTCCCACCGACGCGGAGGAGACAAACGCCGCGCTACTCGAACACAAGATCATCGGCGGCCTGCCGCTGGCCAGGTGGTATCCCGAGCTTGGCCCTAACGCCAGCCTCTGGTGCGCCACCGAACTCACCGCCCGCGCGCAGATCGACGCCGCAGCGGATGTACTGATGAACATTAAGCAGCCGGAATTGAACCCCTAGCGCGTTGTCAGCTCGATCTTGATCTCAGGTGGTGACAGCAGCGTGTTGTGCACCAGGCAGTGATGCACGGAGCGCATGAGGCCCGCGGTGTGATCTTCGCTGAGGGCGACCGGGCAGGTGACCTGAACGCGGAAGTTGCCCATCCGGGCGGGCTGCGTCAGCTTGTCTGCGGTTACGGAGACCTCAACACCGCTCTCCGCCAGATTGCGGGTCTTCAGATACTGCACAGCATAGAAAGCTGCGCAGGAGCCCAACGACGCGAGCAACAACTCGGGAGGCGTCATGCCGGAATCTTCGCCTCCATTCTCGGCTGGCTGGTCGCAGAGGATCGTGTGCGATCGCGACTGGATGGAAAACTTTACGCGGTCAAGATGCTTAATCGTCACTTCCATAATGGTCAATCCCTCTCATAGGAATAAAGACATGTGAACGGCGGTTCGTTACAGCCCGGCGGAGTTTATTTCTGTGCGCTCGGAATCCCCAGCAATCGCAGGAACCCGAGCCAGGCAATCCTCAGGAGGCCGAAGGCGTTCTCAATCCGGCGGCGGCCCGCGGGCCCGATGGTCAGCTTTACCTTTTTCCGCGGCTTGTCGCAAAAGGAAATTATTCGCGCATCGGAATTGCGCGGGTGCGGTGCTGCTGAAGGATGCGAATGAGTTTGGCGCGCTGCTACAGCTCTCGGGCGCGCTGTGCGGATGGCTGTATGTGCGCCATGCTCCGCGGCGGGGGGTGGCGTTCGGGTTCGGCGAGCAGTACTTCGGGATGCGCAATGCGTACTACCGCGCCAAGCGGCGGCGGGCGGCGCGGAAGTTCGAGGTGTACATGGGCAAGCAGGGGCGCAAGGTCCACTTCGACGATGAGGGACGGTACGTCGATCCCGACGAGAAGAAGGACCCCAACGACAAGCGGTGGATGAATTAAGTACGGGTGACGGTGCGGAGGTGCAGCTCGCGGAGTTGCTGGGGGGTGGCGGGGGTGGGGGCGTCGACCATGAGGTCGATGGCGCGGGCGGTCTTGGGGAAGGCGATGACCTCGCGCAGGCTGGTGGCGCCCGCAAGAATCATGACGATGCGGTCCAGGCCCAGCGCGATGCCGCCGTGCGGTGGCGTTCCGTACTCGAGGGCGTCGAGGAAGAAGCCGAAGCGTTCGTGGGCCTCCTCGTCCGTCATACCGAGCGAGCGGAAGATCTCGGCCTGCACGTCCTTGCGGTGGATACGGATGGAGCCGGAGCCCAGCTCGTTGCCGTTGAGGACAACGTCATAGGCGAGGGCGCGGACGGCCCCCTTGTCGGTGGTGAGGCGGCCGGCCTGGATGTCGTCTTCGTGCGGCGAGGTGAAAGGGTGATGCGCGGCGTCCCAGGTCTTGGTCTCCTCGTTCCACTCGTACATGGGGAAGTCGGTGACCCAGGCGAATTTGAAGTCGGCGGCGGTTCCAGTCTTGGCGAAGAGGCCGTGCTTGTCGGCGAACTTTGCGCCGAGTTCGAGACGGAGCGCGCCGACGCGCTTGTAGATCCACTGCGGATCGTAGTTCCACATGGCGGGCGTGCCGAGCTTGGGCGTGACGACGGTGATGAGGTCGGCTGCCGAGAGCGCGGGGACGCCGAGGCTGGCGGCGAGCGCGGCGGAGATGGCGTCGGCCAGCGGGGCGAAGGTGGCGTTGGTGCGCAGGCGGACGACGTCGAGGAGGTCGAGGCCGCAATCGCCGAAGCCGGCGCGGACCTCGCCGAGGAGCGACTTGCGCGCGGTGCCGCTCAACTCGCCGACGTTGGGGATGACGAAGCCGAGGACGGGCAGGGACTGCTCGATCTTGAGCGCGGTGCGCAGTTCGGGCGTGAGGATGTCGCTGAGCGAGACCATGGCGGGGAGGCGCATGTCTGGCTTGTCGATGCCGTAGTTCTTGATCGCTTCGTCATACGTCATATGCACGAACGGCGTCGTCAGCGCGATGCCGGCGGCGGCGAAGGCGGCGGTGAGGAAGCCCTCGGCGACGCGGAAGATGTTGTCCATCTGCGGGAAGGACATTTCGAGGTCGATCTGGGTGAACTCGGGCTGGCGGTCGGCGCGCAGGTCCTCGTCGCGGAAGCAGCGGGCGATCTGGAAGTAGCGGTCGAAGCCGGAGACCATGAGGATCTGCTTGAAGATCTGCGGCGACTGGGGCAGCGCATAGAAGTTGCCGGGATGCACGCGGCTGGGAACGAGATAATCGCGCGCGCCTTCGGGGGTGGAGCGCGTCATGAAGGGCGTCTCGATCTCCAGAAAGCCCTCGGAGACGAGGTAGTTGCGGATGGCCATGGCGACGCGGCTGCGCAGCGCAAAGTTCGCCTGCATTTCGGTGCGGCGCAGATCGAGGTAGCGATACTTCAGGCGCACCTCTTCGTTGGCAATGGCGTCTTCGGCGGGCGAGAAGGGCGGCGTCCGGGCATCGTTGAGCAGAAGGAGTTTGCTGGCGACGACTTCGATCTCGCCGGTGGGCATGTTGGGGTTGTCGAGGCCCGCGCCGCGACGGCGGACGCGGCCCTTGACCGCGATGACGAACTCGGGACGCGCGGCATCGGCCTTGGCGTGGGCGGCTGTGACCTTTTCGTCGACGACGATCTGCGCGATGCCGGAGCGGTCGCGCAGATCGAGGAAGATGAGCCCGCCGTGGTCGCGGCGGCGGTTGACCCAACCCATCAGAACGACATCCTGCCCCGCGTCTTCGGCGCGAAGCTCTCCACACATCCCGGTCCGTTGCAAAGTGCCTAGAAAGTCTAATGTCACAGTTTTCCTATTGTACGAAGTTTGGCGGGTATCGGCACCCGGATGGCATCGCGGGAGGATTTCCAAAAGCCTGACGCTCCTGGAAATCAAGGGCGGCGGCGGGAGTGGAGTTCGGGGTGGCGAGACCGGTGCGAAGACGCTCGCGGCGTCGGGATGCCGGTTGCATGGCTGTGCCGGCGAGCGTGTGTGTGGGGTGCGACGCTCAGGCGCAGGTCAAACGGGGCAATTCGTGGGGGATTTCGCAGAGGCGGTCGCGCTGGGCGCGATGCCCACTCATCGCAAGTGCGCGATGAATGGGGCACCCGGCTGCTGGCTCGTTGCTGTGTGTACCCCCCCCGTGCTAATAGCGTAAAGTATTCAAAAAACGTAAGTTAAGCTCGCGCTAAGCGTGCGAGACGCATTAAAAGCGAAGACCCGGCGGGTTGGCCGGGTCTTGCGGTGTTTTTGCAACCTGATTTAATTATACGCACTGGAGCATAATTACTATGCCAACTGTTTTAAAGATTTAAGTTGTTTGGTTGGTGTTGGTTAGGGGGATTTGGGAGGGTCGAGGGTCTTGACATGCGATTTTTCGGGCAAATTTGAAGAAAATATATTTCGATTCATGCGATTGCCCTTGCATTGCGGTGAGGCTGCGAGGAATGGGGGTACCCGGACGCGAGGCATACAAAAGTATGGTAGTTTATAAACTACAGGGAGCGCCGTGATCGAGTTCAAGCAGACCGAGACCTTTCGCAAGTGGCGGATACGGCTCAAGGATGAACGGGCACGTGTTCTGATCGCATCTCGCCTGGACCGTCTGGCATATGGGAACGCGGGGGATGTGAAGCCGGTTGGACAGGGTGTCAGCGAACTGCGCATCGACCATGGGCCGGGCTACCGGGTCTATTACCTGAAACGGGGCAACACCATCGTTATCCTGCTGTGCGGCGGCGACAAGAGCACACAGGCGAAGGACATCAAGACGGCGAAGCGGCTGGCGGAAGAATGGAGCGAAGAAGATGGGTGAAAAACTGACAACCTATGACCCGGCCGAGGACCTCGGATCGGACGAGGCGATTGCGATCTTCATGGCGGAGGCGCTCGCAACCAACGACGTGGGCTACATCTCGCACGCGCTGGGCGTGGTGGCGCGCGCCAAGGGGATGGCGCAGATTGCCGAGCAGACGGGACTGTCTCGCGAGCAGCTCTACCGGTCGTTCAGCAAGAAAGGGAATCCCACGCTGAAGACGACGCTGGCAGTCATGCGGGCGCTGGGGATTGAACTGACGGCAAAGACTGCGGCCTGAAGAGGCGAGGGCAACAGAAGGCGGTTGCGCGAGGCTCAGGCGGCCTCTCGCCATTCGTTGTCGTCGCGGATTTCGAGGACGATTTTTTCCCTGGTGGGTTTGAGTTCATCCAGCATGGACTGAAGGATGGTTCTGGCGTGGTCGTAGAGGCCGGACTCTTCGGAGAGGATGGCGTAGGAGAGGCGGGCCAACTTTTCCGTGGCGCTGGAGATGGGCTGTTTGCCGTTCTCGATGCGCGAGAGCGTCTCCGGTTCGAGTCCCAGATACTTGCAGTACTCGGTGGCCTTCTTGCCCAGCCGCTTGCGGAGGAAGCGCACCTCGGCGCCGGTCAGGTCGGATTTCGAGAGGACCAGATCGCGCGCAATGACGCGCATCAACTGCTTCAGGGCCGGGATTTCAGCGACGATTCGTCCGTCTGGGGATGTGAAGTACTTGATTCCTACTAGAAATACGTTGTCCAGGCCGGAATCTACAAATTGGAACGGGTTCTTGTCGGTTGCGAAGTGCTCGGTCAAGTTCTGCTGGGTCATTCCTGGCGATTCCATCGGGTTACGACCTCTATTCTTGACATAATATCAAGTTGCAGAACTGGTTGACACCCGAAGAATTTGATCTGGGCAATGACGGCGGTCGCGCGGTGCGCGATGAGTGGGCATCCGGCTCAGAACAAGAGCGGATTTTGCATGGACTCTTCGAAACGGAAAATTCCAGCACGCAAATATTCTTCGACGGCTTCTCCGGCAATCCAGCGGCGGCTAAGCGACTCGGCAACGGCCCCGGCTGTAAGTGAGCCCGCGAACGGATCGAGAACCAGATCGTTCGGATCGGTCAAGAGCTTGGTAAAAAACTTGGGTAACAACGCCGGGAAGCGCGCCGGGTGAATCTTTATGCCGTTCTCCTTGCAACGCTTGGTGTAAATGTCATTTGCCGCGTTATTGCCCATCTTCAACATGCTCTCGGGCACGTCGAAGTCTGCTTCTGTCACGTTGGGGGGGATCGAGCCACCAGCACTGATGGTGTCGAAGGAGCTGCGGATCACATGCCCTGAGGGTCTCACTGTACCGCGAACTCCATTCCGATTCAGCCGGATCATATCCTCGCTGTACTCCTTGAGGACGTTGAGATTCGAGGCCTTGGGATGCGGCGACTTGGAGAGCCACCATACATATTCAACCGAATCTCGAACACGAATACGGCGCACAGTTACCCACTCTGCCGGAACCGGCATCTTCGCGGGGTTGTACCAGAAGCACTCCTGCGCGAGATGAAAGCCGATCTCCTCCACTAAGGCGATGAGCAATTTAAAGTGGTAGATGGAGCGGGTTGGTGTGCCCTGGTTATAGCTGCCCCCGATGTTCAGCACGAAGCTACCATCATCCGTTAGGACGCGCTGAATCTCCTTTGCAAACGGCAAAAACCATTCAACGTAGTGATCCTTGTGCTCGTTGCCGTATGCTTTCTTAAAGTGCAATGCGTAAGGCGGCGATGTCACCACCAGATTGACGCTATTGGACGGCAGTGATTTGAGCAGCTCCAGTGAATCACCCAGATAGGCGACTCCGTGCTTCGATGTGAAGTATGGAGCTTTTTCGACAAGCAGAGACGGATGATCCGGCTTGGGATCATCGGCACGGTTAATGTCGCGCGAAAACGCAGCCTCTTCGAAGGGGGCAACGAGTTGGGGCTTGGATGACACGGCTGTTGCCATAGTACGGCCTCACATAGAAATACGATAGACGAAATAGGTTTACATTGTCAACCCAATTCCAAAACGGTCTCGAATGGGTCTCCCAAGCTGAGGCGGCGCGCATTCGGGGCGTTTCACGGCAGGCGATCTCTCGGCTCATCAAGAAAGGAAGATTTCAGGTGCTTGAGATTGGTGGAAAGGTTCTGCTGAATCGTTCCGAGGTCGAAGCATTTGTACCAGAGCTTCCGGGAAGGCCCACGAAATGAGTGATTCGCTCGAAACAATCAAAAGGCTGATTGAAGAATGCTCCATCGAAGAGCGCAAGGCCCTCAACGCTTACTTGAGAGCACTTCTGCCCCATCCGTTAGAGAGCCAGTGGGGAATCGACGCAGACACGATTCTGAGCGCAATCAGCCGATCCTCCGATCTCACCAAGCGCGGTGTGCGTGGCATTATTGCTGAGGCTGTTTTTGTGAACGACGTGGTTCCGAACATTGCGACCACGGGCTGGGAGTCTGTTCCCATTACCGGTAATCTGTCTTACGACGCCCTCTTCAAAAAGGGTGAACGCTCTGCACGCGTTCAGGTCAAACTGCAACGCATGGAAAAGGGCGTCCCAAAGCTCTACTACCCAAAGCATTACAAAGAAGGTTCATTGTATGTAGTTGAGGTTCAGAAGACTCGGAGCGGGGAGAAAAAGACCGTGGAGATGCTTCAGGGAGCGACCACGGAAGTTACAGTGACCAACACAATTACCGTCAAAACGAGGCCATACCATTTCGGCGATTTCGACATTTTAGCTGTGAATATGCATACATCCTCCGGGAATTGGAAGAGCTTTCGATATACTTTGGGCTCATGGCTGCTGCCCCGGCCCAAAGATGGATCTCTGATCGAAATATTCCAGCCTGTCGCTGCAATTCCAAACGATGTTTGGACAGACGACTTCGCTACTTGTCTCAGGTGGTTTGAGGTTGGCGAAAAGCACAGGGTATTGGCTGAACTTCTACATCTGCCCAAGAAACGCTGATTAGGTTATGACGGCGAAGGTTAGGGTGGATTTGGTGGCGTCGACGAGGACGTGGTCGGTGGGGCGGACGGAGCCGTCGAGGATTTTGATGGCGAGGGGGTCCTGGACGAGGCGCTGGATGGCGCGCTTCAAGGGGCGCGCTCCGTAGGCGCGGTCGTAGCCGGATTTGAAGATGAACCGGCGCGCGGCGGGGGTGAGGGAGAGGGTGATCTTGCGGTCGGCGAGCATGGCGGTCAGCTCGGCGAGGCGGAGGTCGATGATGCGGGTGAGCTGCTCTTCGCCGAGTGGATGGAAGACGACTACGTCGTCGATGCGGTTGAGGAACTCGGGGCGGAAGTGCTCGCGCAGGATGGCGAGGACGCGCTCGGTGGCCTCCGCGAATCCTTCTTCACCCTCGGCCCAGGCGGTGGTGAGCTGCGTGGCGCCGAGGTTCGAGGTCATGATGAGGACGGTATTTTTGAAGTCGACGGTGCGGCCCTTGGAGTCGGTGAGGCGGCCGTCGTCGAGGACCTGGAGGAGGACATTGAAGACATCGGCGTGGGCCTTCTCGATCTCGTCGAAGAGAATGACGGCGTAGGGGCGTCGGCGGACGGCCTCGGTGAGCTGGCCGCCCTCGTCGTAGCCGACGTAGCCGGGAGGCGCTCCGATGAGGCGGGCGACGGCGTGCTTTTCCATGTACTCGGACATGTCGATGCGGACCATGGCGGACTCGTCGTCGAAGAGGAACTCGGCGAGGGCGCGGGCGGTCTCGGTTTTACCGACGCCGGTGGGGCCGAGGAAGATGAAGCTGCCGATGGGACGCTTGGGGTCGCTGAGGCCGGCGCGGCTGCGGCGGATGGCGTTGGCGACGACGGTGAGCGCGGCGTCCTGACCGATGACGCGGGCGCGCAGGCGGTCCTCCATGGTGACGAGCTTCTGCATCTCGCCTTCGAGCATCTTGGCGACGGGGATGCCGGTCCACTTGGAGACGACGGCGGCGATGTCTTCCTCGTCTACCTCTTCCTTGAGCATTCGTGCTGGCTTTTCCCAGGTCTCAGAATCGAGACCTGGGGCACCCGGTTCGGTGGCTTGGGTGAGCTTGCGGAGTTCGGCTTCGGACTGGGGGATTTCGCCGTACTGGAGCTCGGCGGCGCGCTGTAGGTTGCCGTTGCGGGTCTGCTCCTCTGCTTCGAATCGGAGGGCTTCGAGGTGGGTCTTCAGCTCGGCGATGCGTCCGATGGCCCCGCGCTCCTGCTGCCAGCGGGCGCGCAGGGCTTTGGACTTTTCGCGGACTTCGGCGAGTTCTTTCTGGATGATTTCAAGCCGCTCGCGAGACGCATCGTCTTTCTCGCGCTTGAGGGCGGCCTGCTCGATTTCGAGGGAGGTGGCCTGACGCTCGAGGTCGTCGATCTCGGTGGGGACGGAGCCGATCTGGATGGCGAGGGCGGCGGCGGCCTCGTCGACCAGATCGATGGCCTTGTCCGGCAGGAAGCGGTCGGAGATGTAGCGGTGGGAGAGGGTGGCGGCGGCGACGAGGGCCGAGTCCTTGATGCGGACCTTGTGGTGCGTCTCGTAGCGCTCGCGCAGGCCGCGCAGGATGGCGATGGTGTCTTCGACGTTGGGCTCGCCGACGAAGACGACCTGGAAGCGGCGCTCGAGGGCGGCGTCCTTCTCTATATATTTGCGGTACTCGTTGAGGGTGGTTGCGCCGATGGCGCGCAGGCCGCCGCGAGCGAGCGCGGGCTTGAGCATGTTGCTGGCGTCCATTGCGCCTTCGGCCGCGCCTGCTCCGACGAGGGTGTGCAGCTCGTCGATGAAGAGGATGATCTCGCCGTTACTGTCTTCGATCTCCTTCAGGAGAGCTTTGAGGCGGTCTTCGAACTCGCCGCGGAACTTTGCGCCGGCGATCATGCTGGCGAGGTCGAGGGCGACGACGCGCTTGTCCTTGAGGATCTCGGGGACGTCGCCCTGGATGATGCGGCGGGCGAGGCCTTCGACGATGGCCGTCTTGCCGACGCCGGGCTCGCCGATGAGGACGGGGTTATTTTTGGTGCGGCGGGCGAGGACCTGGATGACGCGGCGGATCTCTTCGTCGCGGCCGATGACGGGGTCGAGCTTGCCTTTTCGCGCGAGATCGGTTAAATCTTTGCCGTACTTTTCGAGGGCCTGGAACTTGCCCTCGGGATTCTGGTCGGTGACGCGCTGCGAGCCGCGCACGGCGGAGAGCGCCTTGAGGACGGCTTCGTGGGTCGCACCCATGGCGGCGAGAGCGTCGCGGACGGGATCGGATTTGGCCTCGGTGAGGGCGAGCAGGAGATGCTCGGTGGAGATGAAGTCGTCCTTGAAGGAATCGGCTTCCTTGGAGGCGCGGTCCAGAATCTTTTGCAGGGAGGCGGCCATTGCGGGTTGCGCGTTGGAGCCGGAGACCTTGGGCAGCTTGGCGATGGCGGCGTTGGCTCCGGCAAGAAGCTGCTGCACGCGGACGCCCGCGCCTTCGAGGACGGGCAGGACGACGCCCTCGCGGTCGTCGAGCAGGGCGGCGAGCAGGTGCATGGGCAGGACTTCCGGGTTGCCGTTCTCGGCGGCCAGGGACGCGGCGGCTTGAACGGCCTGCTGCGACTTGACGGTCAACTTCTCCCACTTGAATGGCATGATATTTCCTTGGATGCAGATGGGCGGAGGGCGGATATTGTTCGCGCGCTCCGCGTCCGGTCGAACGCAATTTGGAATCAGTATAGGACGCGCTGCGGTTCACGTCTCAGAGGCGAGACCCCTTCGACAAGCTCAGGGCAGGCTCTTCGGCGAGCACATGTCAGGCTGTGGGGCATCCGCTTAGGCCTTGGCAGAATGGCGATAGACCCTGGTGGGTGGCTGGGAGAGGGCGTCGTTGAAGGTCTTGAAGAAGGCGGCTTCGTTGCCGCTGGCGGCGGCGCGTCGCAGAGGCAAGACTCGTTCTACGCAGATTTCTTCGGCGTTGAGATTGGCGGTGAGTAGCTGCATGACCTCGGCGATGTAGGCTTCGAGCGGCATGGCGCGCGGGTCGGTGGGCTTGGATCCCATCAGCTCGGTGGCGACCCAGGGCGGGACGATCTCGATGACCTGGATGGCTGTGTCCTTGAGTTGGAAGCGGAGCGACTGGGTGTAGGAGTGGATGGCGGCCTTGGTGGCGCAGTAGGTGGGTGTGAGGGCAAGGGGGACAAATGCGAGGCCCGAAGTGACATTGAGGATGGTGGCGGAGGGCTGCTTGAGAAGGTGAGGCAGCAGCGCGGCGATGAGACGGATGGGGCCGAGCAGGTTGGTGGCGACGGTGGCTTCGGCGTCGGCGGTGGAGGCATTCTGGATGTCTTCGGGACGCATGATTCCAGCGTTGTTGAGGAGGACGTTGAGCTTGGGGAAGTCGCGGGCGAGTTGGGCGGCGACGCTGGCGATGCTGGCGGGCGACTCGACGTCGAGGACGATGGAGTGGATGCCGGGATTGGCTGCGGTGACGTCGTCGAGAGCGGACTGGCGCCGACTGGCGACGATAACCTGGTTGCCGCGCCGGTGAAGCTGCTCGGCCAGTGCGCGGCCGATGCCGCTGCCGCCGCCGGTGATGAGGATGGTGTTTCCGGTGAGATTCATATAACTCCTGGTTCTCGGATGCATGTTGTCAGGTGCGTGGAATCTGCTGCTTTATACAGAGTAAATGAGGTTACGGATGGATTGGATGAACGGAGCATGAGAAGGATGCGAGGCGTGGGGGCGGCGGAGTATACTCCGGGACGCACGAAAATCAGCGATCCGGAGTCGATGCAATGAAGGCTGCCCGCAGGTTCTCACTCGTCCCACTCTTCCTCTTTCCAGTTTTGTTCTTCATGGTCCTGACCACGGCTGCGCAGGCTCAGGCTCAGGCTCAAGCACAGTCGCCGCGTCCGTGGCAGGTGGTTACGGTGCCGTCGACCGCGGAGGTTGCGGCGAACTTCAAGGCGCCACCGCGGGAGTACGGAGCGATCCAGCCGTTCCAGAGCTGGAACGGGGCGAACGCGGGAGAGAGGCGGCCGGGCATTGCGTATGACCCGGCAGAGGTGCGGGCGCGGATTTCCTACGACCTGGACCAGATGGCGGCGGCCGGAATTTTTATCATCAACATGTCGCCGGGGCGGAGAGCTCCGGGCGAGCCTGCGTACCTTTCGCCGGGACACATGGACCAGGTGAAGTATGCCGTGGCCGAGGCGGCGAAGCGCAACATGCGGGTGTGGATCCAGGACGAGAGCGACTATCCGAGTGGGTTTGCCGGGGGATATATCACGGAGCGCTATCCGCAGCTTGGGATGCAGGACATCGTCTCGGACATTACGGTTCATGTGGCGCCGGGGCAGACGCTCGATATGCCGGTGCCCGCGGACACGCTGGCGATCTGGGCGACAGAGACGGACCAGACGGGGACGATCAAGCAGGTGATCGCGATCCCGGTGCCGGCGGACAAGCAGTTGAAGTACCTGACGCCGGCCGAGGGCACGACGCCGAACGAGCCGCGCTACACCTGGCAGGTACAGTTTCTGCGGCACGTGTACCTGAGCTCTCCGACGCGCAACTTCAACCGTGCGGACGGGACGCGGGCCAAGGACGCGACGTATACGATCATCGACTACCTGGACCCGAAGGCGACGGACGCGTTCCTGCATACGGTGCATGAGACGTACTACGGCGCGGTGGGCGACCAGTTCGGCAAGATCGTGATGGGCACCTTCGGCGACGAGCCGGACTACAGTAGCGGGATTCCGTGGACGCCGAAGCTGCTGGAGGAGTTCAAGGCGCAGAAGGGATACGACCTGGCGCCGTACCTTCCTTCGTGGTTTGATCGCGCGCCGATCAAGGGGTCTGACCTGGCGCGCGCGGACTACTACGACGTGTGGAGCGGGATCTTCAAGGACTCGTTCTTCGGCGAGCAGGCGAACTGGGCGAAGGCGCACAACGTGGAGTACCTGGTACATCTGAACCACGAAGAGACGATGCTGTCGCTGGAGCGCAGCGAGGGCGACTACTTCCGCGATGAGCGGTATGTGGAGGTTCCGGGCATCGACAACCTGAGCCAGCTTCTGCCGAACCTGGTGCATGTGCCGGACGGGACATGGAACATCAACAACAACTTTCCCAAGCTGGCGAGCTCGGCGGCGCATCTGTTTGGCAAGCCGAAGGTGTGGGCGGAAGACGGCGGCGGCGTGGGGCTCGACGGCAAGTACCAGATGGACTTCCAACTTGTGCGCGGCGTGAATGCACTGGAGATCCGAGTACCGTGGTCGCGCGCCACCGTCGGCGCGCCGATCCCAACGACGCCACCCGCAGTGTCGCAGCAGGGCAAGATGATTGCGTGGTACGCCGACCGCGGCGGCTATCTGATGTCGATCGGCCGGCCGGCGGCGCAGGTTGGGCTGTACCATCCGGGCAACACGATATGGATGGGCGGCGATGCCGCGACCGAGGCCGACCGCAGCACGACCAAGCTGGGCTGGCAGTTGTTTGAACACCAGATCGATTGGGACTACTTCGACGAGCAGTCGCTGAGTTCGGTGGCGACGCTGGCAAATGGCGGCTTCACCAACCTGAGCGGGCAGACCTACAAGGCGATCGTGCTGCCGTCGATGACGGTGATTACGCGCACGGGCCTGGCACGGCTGAAGGAGTTTGCGCAGCAGGGCGGCAAGGTGATCTTCGTAGGCAAGACGCCGAGCCTGATTCTGGACAAGACGTTCATGGACGCGAAGGAGAAGCCGGACCTGAGCTTCGCTACGCTGATCGAGCCCGTGGGCGACATTACGCCGGCGGTGCTGGCGGCGCTGCCCAAGCCGGATGTGAAGCTGGACGCGGCGTTCCCGCGGCTGACGTACACGCACCGCGCATGGACCGACGGCGACATGTACTTCTTCTTCAATGAGAGCAACAAGACGGAGTCGCGCGTGGCGACGATTGCAGGACGCGGCAAGGCTCAGGATTGGGACCTGGCTACGGGCGAGATCCATCCGCTGTCGGCGGCGACGGTCGAGGGGGACAGCGTGAAGGTTCCCTTGGTTCTGGGGCCGTATGAGGCGAAGGTGATCGTGGTGGGGCCGCTGCCCAAGAAGGGGGTTGCCGCAGCACCGGAGCCGTCGTTTGCGACGGGCGAGACGTTTGCGACGCTGGATGGCGACTGGAAGCTGGACCTGAACGGCAAGCAGATGACAACGGCGCTGAAGCCGTGGGAGGAGCTGGGCACGAGTGGGTTCGCGGGGCCGGCGACGTATAGCAGGCAGTTCACCGCAGCCAAAGCGCCCAAGGGGAAGCGTGTCTATCTGGAGATCGCCGATGTGCACGACTACGCAAAGGTGACGCTCAACGGAAAGGACTTGGGCGCGTGTTCGTGGCAGCCGTATCGCTGGGACGTGACCAGCTCTCTGAAGAAGGGGGCAAATAATCTGGTGATCGAGGTGGATGCGCTGTCTGCTCAGGGCCGCGGAGGCTTTGGCGGACCGCCGCCTGCTGCTCCGGCTGCGGCTGCTCCGGCTGGTGCGGCTGGTGCTGGTCCGGCGGGAGTTGCTGGGGCAGGCACTCGGCGCAGACCGACTGGCGCTGCTGGAGCTGCTGGAGCGCCCGCTGGAATTCCACCTGCTGGCTATGGCGCGGCCGGAGGAGGCCGCGGAGCACCCGCGCCGCCGCCGACATCGGGCATGCTCGGTTCCGTCAAGTTTGTGACGTACTAACCGCCAACGGGCGGCAGACGATTCCACGTCACTCCATTCGAGTGGAGAGGAATCGTGTGTCGCCCGATTTGCAAATTCTGAACGAACTCCATCGACATCAAAAGCAAATAGGATAGGAGTGGCTGCCGCACAGTGGGGATGCGGTGGGCGAGGAGGGTATGGCTTATGCGGAGTGAGGTGCTGACGGTACAGGTGGAGGCGGCTGCTCGGGCGGCGGGGCTGGCGGTGGTGTCGAGCGAGGCGGACGCGGGCAGGGGGACGGCGAAGTTTCTGCTGGCGCCGGCCGGGGATGCGGCAACGGCGGCGGGCAAGACGATGTTGCTGGAGTTGAGCGAGCGCTTCGAGTTTGGCCGGCCCGATCTGAGGGACGGGGTGCGGGCGTACCTAGCGGAGGCTGCGAAGCGGCTGAGGAATCCGCGGCCGGAGTGCTATTTGACGCTGCATGGGCTTCCGCTGAGCTTTGGGCGGTTCGAGTGGCCATTCCATCCGTCGAGCTCGGGGGCGGACACCTCGCTGGTGCACGGCGAGGTGCGGTTGGAATCTGCCCGGCTGGAGGATGGCGGTGCGAGCGTGCTGCATGCGAAGATCGCCGCGTCGATGACGGTGACGTTTCGCGATGTGGTGGCGGCGCCGGAGCAGCCGTTCGCCGAGGGGTTTGTGTACAACGCTGTGCGCAAGACGATGGACCAGGGGCAGTTGGAGCTGGTGAAGAGCGGCAACCGGCAGCCGGTTCCGTTGACGACACGGTTCTACAGTCCGAAGCAAAAGACATTCAGCTTCAACGATACGAGCGAGGAGCAGCGGAGGTGGTTTGTGGCAGGGAAGGTCTACTGGCTCTCCGGCGTGCTGGGCGGTGGCGCGCCGGTGTGGCTGTTGGACCCGCGGGACGCGCAGTATCTGAATACCACGGTGGAGGAACTGCGGAAGGCGGTGGGCTCGCTGGCGGTGGAGGGGTTGCTGCGGGCGACGGACGCGGAGTACGGGGCCGCGACGGAGAAGCTGATGGAGCGGCGGGAGGAGTATGTTGCGCAGTTGGAGCGGATGCTGGCGTTCATCCGGCCATCGTTCAACGAGGAGATGCGGCACGGGTTGACGAATATGTGAGCGGCGAGCAGTGGATGTCCGTCTTCGGAACTAATACACAAACGGAATCAGCCGCCAGGTTCGCCGCATGTAGTCGCTGTAGTCAGAGCCGAGGCCGCGCACGAG
>PLOU01000119.1 GCA_003142235.1 Granulicella sp. | reverse complement strand
AACGGTGCAAGCGGGCGGCGGAGGTCTATTTCCGCGCGGTCTAAGCTGCCCCTCGATGGATTTGATCCATATGTTAAGTGTATCAAGCGTAGCATAACTACTATGCCAACTATTTTTATGGGGGAAGTGATTGATGGGGTGGGAGTTAGGGGGATTTTTTGGCGTCGAGGGGCTTGACACGCGGAATTGCTGGGGTTTTTGAGGATGGGCGGCGGCGATTTTTTTGTTTCGGCTGTGAGCTGTGAGCGATGAGCAGGCTATGGGTCGGGCCTTCAGCCCTCGGGGAATTGGATGGGCCGGAACCCTGGGGCTACGCCCCAGGCTGGTATGGGACGCGCCTTTGGCGCTTACCGAGCATCGGCACGACATCCCACCCATCGCGATAAAGCCGCGATGGATGGGGCACCCGGCCAGCCCCGTAAAAGCGAAAGGCATGATTCTTGAGCTGTAAGCTATCAGCTATTCAGCTAAGACGATGGATATAGCATCGCTGGTTTTTGCTTAGAAGCTAATTTGGGGAATACGGAGATTCTGGCTATGCCAGAATGACGGCACCGGGCTGAGTGGCTGGCGACTAAACTCGACGTAGCGCATCTCTCAGCGCGGCGGAATGCCATGGACCTGCACGAAAAAATCCGCACCATTCCCACGCTGCCCGGCTGCTATCTGTACAAGAACGCCGAGGGCGCGGTGATCTATGTGGGGAAGGCGAAGAACCTGCGCGCACGGGTGCGGTCGTACTTTCTGGAGGCGGCGCAGGCCAACGCGAAGACCGGCTCGCTGATGCGCGAGGCGGTGGACATTGAGTACATCACGGTGGGCAACGAGCGCGAGGCTCTGGCGCTGGAAGACAGCCTGATCAAGCAGCGTCAGCCGCGATACAACATCCTGCTGCGCGACGACAAGACTTACCCATACATTCAGTTGACGATGAAGGACCGCTTTCCCAAGGTGTTTGTGACGCGGCGGCTGCGGCGGGACGGTTCGGCGTACTTCGGGCCGTACTTTCCCAGCAGCCTTGCGTACCGGCTGGTGGAGCTGATCCACCGCAGTTTTTTGATTCCAAGCTGCAAGGTCGATTTGTCACGCTACCATCCGCGCGCCTGCCTACAGTACTACATCAAGCGCTGCCTGGGGCCTTGCGTGGAGGGGCTGACCACACCAGAGGCTTACAAGCAGGCGATCCGCGATGTGCAGCTCTTTCTGGGCGGCAAGGCGGGCGAGCTGGAGGCCGAGCTGACGCGGCGCATGGAGGAGGCCGCTGAGGCGGAGCTGTACGAGGCCGCGGCGCGGCTGCGCGACCAGATCGTCACCGTACACCAGATGCAGGAGAAGCAGCGCGTGGCCACGGCGGACGACGAGGACGCCGACGTCTTCGGATTCCACTACGAGAACGGAATGCTGGCGGTGAACCTGTTCCACATGCGCGGGGGCAAGATCGTGGACCGGCGGGAGATGTTCTGGGAGGAGCTGCCGGAGCTGATCGACGAGGCGCTGGCAGATGAGGAACAGAAGGCGGGTGCGAGCGAGGCGACGGCTGACTTCAGCGCGGCAGCGTTCTTCAGTTCCCTGCTGAAGCAGATCTACCTGGGCAATGCGTATGTGCCGCGCACGGTCCTGGTGCCTATGGATTTTGCAGACCGCGCGGTGCTGGGCGAGCTGCTGACGGAGCGGACGGGCCACAAGATTGAGGTTCTTGCGCCGCAACGGGGCGAGAAGCGCTCGCTGGTGGACCTGGTGTGCCTGAACGCGAAGCAGTCGTACGACCAGCGATTCCGCGTGCTGCAGCCGAGCATCAAGGCCATTCAGGCAGCGCTACAGGATGCGCTGACGCTGGAGAAGCTGCCGCGACGGATCGAGTGCTTCGACATCTCGCACATCCAGGGGACGGAGACGGTGGCGTCGATGGTGGTGTGGGAGGACGGCGCGATGCGGAAGGCGGAGTACCGCAAGTTCCAGGTGAAGACGGTGACCGGCGTAGACGATTTTGCGTCGATGCGCGAGGTGGTGGGACGGCGCTACAAGCGATTGCTGGAGGAGAAGAGGCCGATGCCGTCGCTGATTCTGATCGACGGGGGCGTGGGACAGCTCCATGCGGCGGTTGCGGCGCTGGCGGAGATCGGGATACAGCCGGGTGTGCCGGGCGAGCCGGCTCTGGCGTCAATTGCCAAGCGCGAAGAGGTGCTGTACGTGTATGGGCAGGAGCAAGAGCCGGTGGTGCTGGACCGCCGCTCGCCTGTGCTGCACCTGGTGCAGATGATTCGCGACGAAAGCCACCGCTTCGCGGTGACCTACCACCGCAAGCGGCGCGAGATGCGCGACCGCAACAGCGAACTGGACACGATTGCGGGGGTCGGCCCACGCACTCGCCAGCGACTGCTGGAACACTTCGGCAGCGTGCGCGCCATCGGACAGGCCGGGCCCGACGCGCTGACGGCCGTGGTGAGCGCAGAGACAGCGGCCCGCATTCGGAAACACTTCGACGGCGAAGCAGACGCCGGATAAAGCGCGCAGGCCTGGACGGGTAAGACACTCTCACAGACACCCCGCAGCGCGGCGGCGGGTGGCTTTCAGCACGCGTCGAATGCGACGGATTTCTGCTGCTCTGTATCACCCAAATTGACTCGTAAGTGCAACAAAAGTGGCACAGGGGACGGGTGCAAGCGACTGTAGACTTGCGGCTGTAGCAATAGGTCTGCCGGTGCAGACGCGCGGCGCGCAATGGAGCCTGAACGCACCGGGAACGGCGCAGTTCCAGAGACGGCATGGAAGCGCGGACGGGACCGAATGAGGAGTCAGGCAACCAGTTGCAGCTGCAAGAAGAGGCCCCAGCCATGGTTTCGACAACCCAGCATCATGGTGTGAAGTTAGCCTCCATCTGGCGTAAATTCGTCCGGTTGATTTCCTCGATATTGGCGCTGATGCAACATCCGACATTGGTGCTTCTGGTCGGCATTGCATTCTGCAGCATGGCGGCGGGGCAGACGACCACGACCAGCCTGGTCGTATCGGGTGGCGCGATCACAGTTGGAGCGAGCGAGACGCTGACGGCTACGGTGCTCGCGGGAAGCACTCCGGTGACGACCGGAAGCGTGGAGTTCCGCGACAATCTGGCATCGCCGGGAGGGACATTTCTGGGGACGTCCGCGGTGGATGGCAGCGGCAGTGCGCAGTTGATTCTCTCCAGCGTGGGTTCCGGCACACACCTGGGCATGGGCCTGCATGAGATCTCGGCGATCTATACGGGATCGTCCGGACTGGCTGTGAGCGTCAGTGCGTATCAGGCGGTGACGGTGACCGGCACATCGCAGCTACCGACGACGACGGCGATCAGTTCGACGGGGGTGGCGGCCAACTATTCGCTGACGGGGACGGTCACTGCGCTTACCTCAGTGCTGCCGACGGGCAGCGTGTCGTTTCTAGATGCCTCCTACGGCAATGCGTCGCTGGCCACGCAGACGCTGGACCCAACGAGCAAAGGCTACGGTTTCGCAACCTTCTCGACTGCTTCGGCTAATGGCGGAGAGATGTCCGTTGCGGCGGGCGACTTCAACGGCGATGGGAAGCTCGACCTGGCCGTGGCCAACAGCAACTCCGGTAATGTAACAATCCTGAAAGGTGATGGGACTGGGAACTTCGCAGAGTTTCCGGGCTCTCCGGTGTCGGTTGGAAGCGGGGCGGGCTCCGAACCGTTTTCCATTGCGGTAGGCGACTTCGGCAATGGGCATCTCGACTTGGCCGTGGCCAACTTCCACGATGGCACGGTGGCGATCCTGCTGGGCGATGGAACGGGGTACTTCTCGCCCGCTCCGACGCCCATCGTTACCGTTGGAAGCGGCCCGTACTCGATAGCGGTGGGCGACTTCACTGGCGATGGGGTTCTGGACCTGGCGGTGGCCAACTCCGGCGACAACACCGTGTCGATCCTTCTGAACGATGGACACGGTAAATTCTCGCCCGCGACGACGCCCACAGTAGACGTTGGATACAGCCCGCTTTCTGTTGCGGCAGGCGACTTCCTGGGCAATGGGAATCTCGACCTGGCCGTGGTAAACCAGTTCGGGACCGACGAGACGAGGCAATCTCCCGGTTCGGTGTCGATCCTGCTGGGCGATGGACTGGGAAACTTCTTGCCCGCTGCGACACTTCCCGTTGGTTACAGTCCGTACTCGGTTGCGGTGGGGGATTTCAACGGCGATGGGGTCCTCGACCTGGCGGTGGCCAACAGTTGCGGCGGGAACGGCAACCTTTGCACCAACGGCACGGTGTCGATCCTGCTGGGCGATGGGACGGGGGGCTTCCCCGCCGCAACGATGCACACAATTTCAGTTGGAGGCAATCCGCGCTCTGTTGCGGCGGGCGACTTCAACGGCGATGGGAAGCTCGACCTGGCCGTGGCCAACTTCAACGACAACACCGTCACGATCCTGCTGGGTGATGGGACGGGGAACTTCGCGCCCGCCACGACGACCCCAGTCCCGGTTGGAGTCAATCCGTCTTCGGTTGCGGTGGGCGACTTTAATGGCGATGGGAACAGCGACCTGGCAGTAGCCAACTTCGACGACGGCACCGTCACGGTGTTGCATGCACTCTGGACCGAAGGCGCCACCGCGCCGGTTTCATTCTCCACGTCGCCATCGCATAATGTTCTGGCCAGCTATGCGGGGGACGCGATTTACGCATCGAGCCAGTCGACAACGATCAACTTGCTGGGGTTGTTGCCCACCGTGCTGGTGTGGACGCCGGTGGACGCGATCATCCAAGGCGTATCGTTGAACGGGCTGCTGAACGCGACGACCTTCTACAACGGCTCGTCGACGACAAATACATGCAGCTACACTGCAACGCCCAACGGCGAAACAGTATACAGCTCGACCGTGCTTGATGTGGGGTCGTACACGCTGGGCGTCACATGCACGGGAGACTACCCCGCGGTGACGGGGACAGCGCCACTGACGGTGTACCCCACTGGGTATGTGCTGACGACGGTCGCCAACCCCTCGTCAGAAGGCACGGTGACTCCGGCCTCGGGCGGGACCTATACCCCGACCCTTGCGACAGCCATCTCCGCGACGGCCAACCCCGGATACATCTTCGAGGGCTGGGAGGCAAATGCGGCCATTGCCAATACCAGCAACGCCAATACCACCGTGACCATGAACTCTGCGGAGACGGTGACGGCGGACTTCGAGGCGGTGCCGACGTTCGTGGTGAATACGCCCCTGGACGACATATCGACGCCCGTTGCCTCCAACTGCCCGCCAAATCCCTCCAGCACAGGCAGCGGGGTTTGCACGCTGCGCGATGCCCTGCTTGCGTCCGCGACCGTGGGCGGCAACATCACCTTCGACCCGACGGTGTTTTCCGCCAGCACTACCATCACGCTGGGCGCCGATGGGACGCTCACGATCCCAACCAACACGATACTGACAGGGGCGACCACAGGCAGCGGCGTTACGCTGACCAACCTGGTTGCGGTGAGCGGGGCAAGCGGGGTCTTGGCGAGCACGGTCTTCACGCTGAGCGGCGGCACGGTGGCGATTCTCAACAACCTGACCATTGAGAATGGAACGTCGAGCAGCAACGGCGGGGGCATCAGCAACAGCGGCACGCTGACGGTGAACGAAAGCACCTTCACTGGCAACTCCGCGATCAACGGCAACGGCGGCGCCATCGACAACAGCGGCACGCTGACGGTGAGCGGAAGCACCTTCAATGGCAACTCCGCGACCAACGGCGGCGGCATCTATGTCGAGCCAGGCGGAAACTTGACGGTGAGCGGCAGCACCTTCTTTGGCAACACTGGAACAACCGGCGGCGGCGCCATCGACGACACGCTGGGCGGTTCGCTTGCAGTGAGCAGCAGCACTATTTCCGGGAACAACTCAACCAGCACGGGCGGCATTGCAGGGCCTGTTTCCAGCTTTCCGATGAGCAACACCATCGCGACGGGCAACACCCCACTGACAGGCGGAAACGGAGATTGCACGATCAACGGAAGCCCCTGCAACACGAATGGTACGGGCGGCAACGTGGTGGGTGTGGCCGCCAACCTGGCCGCGCTGGGCAACTACGGCGGCCCGACGCAGACCATGATTCCATTGCCGGGCAGCGTGGCGATCTGCGCGATCGCTCACACGGGCGCGGGATTCGACCAGCGCGGAATGCCGTGGCCCGTGAGCTACAGCGGCACATCCTGCCAGGACTCCGGCGCGGTGCAGACCGACTATTCTCTGAGCTTTTCTCAGCAACCCCCCTTGACGACGCTGAGCCTTACGTCCATCTCGCCGGACCCGGCCGTCGAGTTACAGGAGAGCGGCATCCCGTTTGCTCCGGCTGTGACGATTCCGCTGACCCTGAAGGACAACAGCGGCACCGATATTACGAGTCTCGACCTGAGCGGCGGATCGGCCGCGACATCCAGCGGCGTGGCCACTTACTCGCCTCTGGACGTCAACGCGGCAGGAACCGGCGACACGCTGACGGCCAAACTAATGCTGAATTCGGCGAGTACTCCGGCGACCGCGATCTCCACCACCAGCAGCCCGTTCGACGTGACTCTGAAGCCCACAACGATCGTTGCGTCCGATGCGTCGGCGGTGTATATCCCCTTAAGCTCACAGAACGTGACCCTGTCGGCGACGGTTACGAGCAGTTATGGAACGGTGAATGCGGGCACGGTGACCTTCACGGTGATGCAGGGCAGCACCCCGATCGGATCTCCGGTGACCAGCGGCACGGTGAGCAGCAGTGCAGCCAGCACGGTGACCTATACCCTGCCGGCTGGAACAACGGCTGGCACGTATACCATTCAGGCCGTGTACAACACGGGAGGCGGCTTTGCCACCAGTATTGACAGCACTCATACACTGACGGTCGGCATGATCACGGTGACGCCCACGCTGGTCAACCTGACGCAGATCTATACCGGGTCTCCTCTGGCAGCGACGGCCACCACCTCGCCCAGCGGCTTGACGGTGAATTTTACCTACAACGGCAGCTCCACCGCGCCGACAGCGGTTGGCAGCTACACCGTCGTGGGAACGGTCAGCGACGTAAACTACCAGGG
>PLOU01000198.1:2709-5760 GCA_003142235.1 Granulicella sp. | reverse complement strand
CGCATCCCGGTGCACATGATCGAAACCATCAACAAGCTGATTCGGACCAGCCGCCAGCTCGTACAGGAGCTGGGGCGCGAGGCCTCGTCGGAGGAGATCGCCAAGCGCATGGACATTCCGGTGGCCAAGGTGCGCAAGGTGCTGAAGATCGCGCAGGAACCGATCTCACTGGAGACGCCGATCGGCGAAGAGGAGGACTCGCACCTGGGAGACTTCATCGAAGACCGTATGGCGGTCTCGCCGGCCGACGCGGTGATTGCGGTGAACCTGAAGGAATACACCAGCCAAGTGCTGCGCACGCTAACGCCGAGAGAAGAGCGCGTCATCAAGATGCGCTTTGGGCTGGAGGACGGTTCGGAGCACACGCTGGAGGAGGTCGGGCAGAGCTTCCAGGTGACGCGCGAGAGGATTCGGCAGATCGAAGCCAAGGCGCTGCGCAAGCTGCGGCACCCCAGCCGAAGCCGCAAGCTGAAGGCGTTTGTGGATGGGGTGAAGGACGCGTAAAGCGAGTTTGTATTGATAGAAGAGAACGGGCGGCCAGTCGAAGCACACTGGCCGCCCGGTTTTATTTCAGGGATGAACTGTTGTCCACTCCGCGAAATTCCTACTCCCGCTGCATTACAGCAAGCTCGTTTCCAGAGGGGTCGGTGAAGTGGAAGCGGCGGCCGCCGGGGAAGGCGAAGATGGGCAGAGTGATGCGACCGCCGGCAGCGACGACTCGCTTCTCCATCGCTTCGAGGTCGCCGGTGTCGATGACTGCCAGCGGGAATTTGGTGCGGCCTTCGGCAGGGCTTGCGCCGTTCAGTCCGCCGTCCAAGCCTGAGCCAGAGAAGGCGGCGTAGTCCGGGCCGAAGTCCTGGAAACTCCACTCGAAGAGGGAGTGGTAGAACTGCTTGCAAGCTGCTACGTCGTTGGAGGGCAGTTCGAGATAAACAATCGGTGATTTTGGCATGGGATCTCCTTGCGAACCTGGTCGCTTGAACCCCCATCCGCGCCGCCGCGCCATGGTTTGCGGAGCAGGTAGAGGCCGGACGGTCCGGCCTCGCGAGGTACATAGAAAAAGTAGCATAATTTTCTCGATCTACACACGCCAGGGCAGTCTGCGGACGGCTCTGCGATAATCGAGGCAATGGAGGGAGTCTGAAGGTGAACCCAGGCGATCCGCAGAAAGATCATCTCGAAGAAACCACCATCTCCACCCTCCTGCGCCGATTCTTTCCGTTCTACTGCGCGCTGGCGGCGCTGGTCACCTTCGGCTACGCGCTCTACGACGGCTATCAACTTGACGGCGACGCGGTCGCGTATATGGACCTGGGCGACCTGCTGCGCGCGCACCACTGGACGGGGATCGTCAACGGCTACTGGCACCCCATGTATCCGGCGTTCCTCGCGCTGGGACACACGCTCTCACGGGCAACTCCGGCCACCGAATTGCGGGCGTACTACTTCGTCAACTTCGGGATATTTCTGCTGGGGATGGTGGCCGTCGTATGCTTCACCGACTCGATTGTGCGGCTGCGCGAGTCAGCGAGTCAGCAAGTCAGCTATCTGCTGGACCGCACCATGCTGCGCTACCTCGGACTAACGCTGCTTGTCATTGCGAGCCAGCGGGAGCTTTCGCTGGGCAAGGTACGGCCCGACGCGCTGCTACAGGCGCTGCTGCTGTTCGCGATCGCCGCGCTGCTCAGGCATTTCGCCACCGGTCGCCTGCGCTACGCCGCGCTGATGGGTGTGGCGCTGGGATGCGCCTATCTCACCAAGTCGTTCGCGTTTGTCTTCGCGTTTCTCTGCATCATTTCGCTCGTGGTCTTCCGCTGGATTTGGCTGAAGCACAGGCCTGCACGAATCCTGTCTGCCGCGCTGGTTGCTCTGCTCTGCTTTGCGGTTGTGGCGGGGCCTTACGTTGCCGCGCTCTCCCACCAGAGGCACCGCTTCGACTTCGGCGACTCCGGCGCGCTCAACTACGCNNTGGTACGTCGGCGGCACGGAGAAGATGCACTTGCAGCCCTACCAGACCGGGCAGTTTGGCTCCTCCGAGGTCCACCTCAAGCACCCCGAGCGCGAGTTGATGCACACGCCGCTCGTCCTCAGCTACGCGGAGATGCCCTACGGCACCTACCCGGACTGGTTCGACACAACCTACTGGAACGAGCAGATCAAGCCTCATTTCAGCCTGCGCCAGGACCTTCCGCGCGCCACACGCGACTCGGTTCTGTTTGTCCGCTACCTCTTCAATCATCCCGAGGCGCTGCTGCTGCTGGCGCTGCTGCTGCTGCTGGGCGCGCGCGCGTTTGTGGCATCACGCCCACATCTCAAAGGCGAGATGTGGGGTACCCGACGCGATGGCGCATTCTGGCTGGTTCCGCTGTTGCTGGGCGTCGCTATCTGGTGCATCTATGCCATCGTCAACACGGAAGAGCGCTATGTAACGGTCGCGTATTTGAGCATGATTCTGACGCTCTTCGCAGCGCTGCGCCTGCCCGATGCGCAGAGCGAAGCGGACTCGCCGGCGGCGCGCAGCTCGGCGGCGAACCTTCGCTTCACCGCCTCGGCCCTGATTCTTCTGCTTGCGCTGCTGGCCACCTTCGAGAGCCTGCGCACGGTCTTTGAAGACCGGCGCAACCTCTCTGTTGCCGGCCATCCCGGCGGCTGGTATTCGCCCACCATGGTGCATGTCGCCGAGGGTCTCGAATCGCTTGGCGTAAAGCCCGGCGACAGCGTTGCCTGCATCGGTCACACGGCCTGCCTCAACAACCATTACTGGGCGCGGCTGGCCGGCGTGCGCATTCTTACCGAGATCTACGACCCCGAAACTCCGGTTTATCCCTTCCTCGCCGGTCTGCCCAACCGGGATGAGGTGATCGCCACGGTTCGCGCCCAGGGCGCTAAAGTCCTGGTCGGCGACTTCGACAACGCTCGCGTCAGCGACTCCGACCCCGCCTTCCGCAACTGGCAACAGCTCGGCGGCACCACGTTCTATGCGCTTCCACTGAACTGACAGTTACAGGTTGCCAGTTGCAGGTTGCCAGTAAATCGCATCCCAGCCAACAA
>PLOU01000198.1:0-2686 GCA_003142235.1 Granulicella sp. | reverse complement strand
TGGTGGCCGATAACGGGTCCACGGATGGCTCGCAGGAGATCGCCCGCGCGGAGGGCGCGCGCGTCGTCGATGTCGCCACGCGCGGCTATGGGGCCGCGCTGATCGCCGGAATCGAGGCTGCTCGCGGCAAGGTCGTGATGATGGCCGACGCCGACGCCAGCTACCACTTCGAGCACCTGCCGCGCTTCCTTCCGCGGCTGGACGAAGGATTCGACCTGGTGATGGGCAACCGGTTTGCGGGCTCGATTGAGCGCGGGGCCATGCCGCCGCTGCACAAGTACATCGGGAACCCCATCCTGTCGGCGATTGGGCGGATCTTCTTCGGCATTCCGGTGCGCGACTTCCACTGCGGTCTGCGCGCCTTCCGCCGCGATGCGATTCTGGGGTTGAATCTGCGCACCACCGGGATGGAGTTCGCATCCGAGATGGTGGTGAAGAGCTCACTGGCGGGGCTGCGCATGACCGAGGTCCCGACCACGCTCTCGCCCGACGGTCGCTCGCGCCCGCCTCATCTGCGCTCGTGGCGCGACGGCTGGCGCCACCTGCGCTTCCTGCTGTTGTACAGCCCGCGCTGGCTCTTCTTCTACCCTGGGCTGGCCGCGCTGGTGGTGGGAGTTGTACTCTCCGCCGCGCTGCTGCCCGGGCCGCTTCGCGTGGGAGCATACACCTTCGACGTCGACACGCTGACTTACGCGCTTGGCCTGGTGCTGATCGGGACGCATATCACCGTCTTCGCCGTGTCGGCCAAGGTCTTCGGGACGCAGGAGGGATTTCTTCCGCCCAACCCGCAGTTCGAGCGGCTGTTCAAGCACATCACACTGGAGACAGGGCTGCTCTTCGGCTGCCTGCTGCTGCTGGCCGGCGCGGGAATCCTGGGCTACGCGATCTTCCTGTGGCACGCCGCAGCCTTCGGAGCGCTGTCGCCGACGCGCATGCTGCGCCTCACGCTGCCCTCGGCCACGCTGTTGATGCTGGGCGTAGAGGTGATCTTCGGCAGCTTCTTCCTGAGCCTGCTGGGCCTCAACCGCCGCTGAACGCGAGTTATTTGCTTGTTACACTGTTCTCGTGTACACTATTCTCGTGAAAAACATTACTCTCAGCGCCGAGGAATCGCTCATCGAGCAGGCCCGAAAGTCCGCCGCCGATCAAAACACCACGCTGAACGCCGCCTTCCGCGAGTGGCTCGCCAGCTATACCACACGGAAGGGCTATGCCGAGCAGTTTGACGACCTGATGGAGCGAACCAAATACGTCAAAATCGACCGAAAATACACTCGCGAAGAGATGAATGAGCGCTAAGGTCTTCTTCGACACCAATATTCTTGTCTATGCCAGGGATGATCGTGACCCTCGAAAGCAGCGCATTGCGAGCCGTCTGCTGACGCAACATGGTACTTCGCGAACCGGCATCATCAGCTATCAGGTGGTTCAGGAACTCTTCAATGTTCTCCTGGTGAAGGCGTCCCACAAGATTTCCCCCATCGATGCGCAGGAGCTGCTGGAGACTGTTCTCCGGCCCCTGCTATTCGTCCACTCCTCAACGATCCTCTTCAGCGAGGCAATCCGCCTCCAGGAGCGATACCGGCTGAGCTGGTACGACAGCCTCATTGTTGCGGCGGCGCAACAGGCAGGTTGCAAGTTGCTTTACTCGGAAGACCTTCAGCACGGCCAGCAGTTCGGACCTGTGACCATCCACAACCCATTTCTCTAGTTACGCGGCTAGCCTGCGCGGCGGTCTTCGAGGAGGTCGTCGAGCATCTCGCTGAGCGTGTCGGCGCGGGAGCGCATGGAGTCCTCGGCGCTGTCCACGCTTCCGGCCAGAGCGTCGTAGCGCGCGCGCAGGGTCGTCAGATCGTCGGCGATGTTGAGCGCAGCCAGCACCGCGACGCGCAGCGAATCGGCGGTGCCGCCGTGGGCCGCGACCGCGCGCATCTTGGCGTCCACCAGGGCGGCAATCTGCTGGATGTACGCGTCGTCGGTGCCTCGCAGGTTGTATATCTGGTCGTAGATTTCGACGCTGACCGCGTCGGGAGCGGGTGCGCCGCCGGGGCCGTCGGAGGCGGCATTCGTCGAAGGATTGCCGCCCAGGCCAGATTCATCCCGATTTTCGTTCCACTCCGTCACGCGCGTCTCCTCTCCCGATGGTGTGCCTCTGAACTGGCGCAGCCGATCGCATTGCAGCGGCCCAGACTACAGCAGCTCGTCCATCTGGTGCAGCATGCGCTCGACCCGCTGGCGCACTGCGCCGCGCTCCTGGATGAGCGCGGCGACTTGGCTTTCGGCGGCTGCTTTCTCGCGCTGGGCGGCTTGCACCTGGCTCTGCGAGGCCTGGATCTGGCCCTGGACCGCATCAGCCTGGCTTTGGGCGGATGCGATCTGGCTTTGGGCCGTCTGCGCAGCTTGCGCCTGCGCGGCAAGCTGCTGGCGCAGCGACGCGATTTCGGCCTCGGCTGCGCTACGCGCCTCGCGCTCGCGCTTTACGATCTCGACAGCCCGCAGCACCTTCTGCTCGAGCGCCTGAAACTCATCCACACTCACACCGGAACTCATAGTCGCAAGTATAGAGCGGATTGAGTGCTGTTCAGCCTCTCAGCGACTGTGCAAAACGAGGCTTCATCTTTTTGAAATATAACCGGCGGAAAGGCGACGCAAGCGTCCGGCTAAGAGATTATCCGTAAATAGAGAT
>PLOU01000192.1:2166-39407 GCA_003142235.1 Granulicella sp. | reverse complement strand
GACCGCTCCGCGCAGGCCACGCAACCCGCCGATCAGGTTCCCGGTGTTGAGCGTCCCGCCACGCCTGCCGACAACTACGCGCTCTTCAACGCTGCCGGCGACGAGATCGCCCAGTTCAATCTGGAAGGCAAGCTGCAGACCGCGGTCGAAGACAAGGGAGCGGCGCGCCAGACCATCCACTTTGCCACCACCGACGCGGTCGCCTCCTTCGGCTTTCCCCAGCCCGACGGAACCTACCCTCCCGGCACGCCGACCCAGCAGGGACGCGCCGTGGTGGCGCAGCTCGGCCCGCTGGAGTTCCTGGTCAGCGGCTTCGACGTGAGCGTCAGCTTCACCCTGCCCGCCGCCGTGCTGCAACAGACTCCCAACCTACAGCTCGAGATTCTGCGCGCCAAGGAGGGGCAGTACGTCGATGGCGTCTGGCAGACCACCCGCATCCTCAACGGCGACCAGACCGACCGCGGCCTCAACTTCCGCGGCAGCAACCCGCCGCTGGTGCGCATCCGCCTGCACACGCTGCCCCTCTACGACGAAGCGCTCCATCGCAACACCGAGTGAGCCCGAGCTAAAGCGCTCCTATCTATGCTTTCTCAGGCAAGGCTGAGTTGCAGCGTCGTAACGCTCGCCGGGGGGAAGGTATGCATCAGCCGTCCGCCGCTGGGCGTGGCCGCGACGACCGCCGACGGTTTGACCGCGTCTGGGTGGGCAAAGTCGTTGTGCGCGTGGACGTCCGGCTCGGCCAGCACCTGGCCGGAGTAGCTGCTGATGCTGGCTCCGGCGATGGCGATCTCCGCGGTGACGGGCTGGTCGATGTGCGGATTGACCACCGTCAACGTCACCAGCTTGGGGTTGCTGGCTGAGATCGACGCCGACCCGCTGAGTCCGGCGAGCTGCTTTACCGCCTCCAGCGATCCGGTGTAGCTGTTGCCGCCCACCGGAATGGATGCGTTGGCCAGCGGGTTGCGAATGGCGGGGGCGGAGAACTCCGCGCGAACCGCCTGCCCGCCGCGGTGCGGCATATACATCTGGAAGACGTGGAAGGTGGGCGTGACGCAGAAGTTGTCCCCCTGTGCCAGCATCAGCGAGTGGATGCAGTTGATCGACTGCGCGACCGCGGCGACGGCGACCTTGTCTGCATGGCGCTGGAAGATGTCCAGCGTGATGCCGGTCAGCAGTGCGTCGCGCATGGTGGACTGCTGCGAGAGGTAGTATCCGTGGCCGAGCGATGTGCCCTGGCCGTACCACGCTCCCCACTCGTCCACCACCAGCTTGACGGCGTTCTGGCCGGGCTTCGCAGTCTCAGTGATGGCGGCCCAATGGCCGGTGACGATGCGCTCCATGAGACTGGCGCGCGTCAGCAGGTCGTAGTAGTCGTCCGTGTTGAACTTGAGCGCGTCCCCGCCGGCGAACTCCGTGGGACTTCCCGAGGTGTAGTAGTGCACCGAGAGGCCGAAGAGATTGCGCCGCTCGGCATTGGCATAGAGGCTCTTGAAGAGGCGGCGCGTCCAGTCCACGTCGTCCCCATTCCCCCCGACGGCGACAAAGCGCAGCGGCTGCTTGTTGTAGGTCGGCGTCCAGGCGGTGAATCTGCGGAACATCGCCGCGTACTCCTCGGGGAGTAGGTTGCCGCCGCATCCCCAGCTCTCGTTGCCCACGCCCCACAGGTCCACGTTGAAGGGGTCTACATCGCCATTTGCAGCGCGCTGGGCGGCCAGCGCGTCGGGAGTGGCGGGCGCGGCGGAGTTCGACGGCACCAGACCCGCCGGCGCGTTGCAGTACTCGATCTCCTGGTAGAAGTCGCGCGCGGGCAGCGTGCGCAGGTCGGCGGCCAGGTACGGCTTGCATCCAATGGCGCGGCAGGCGTGCATGAACTCGTGCAGCCCGAAGCGGTTCGGGTCCTGCTGGCCCCAGAAGCCGGTGCGCGCGGGGCGCTTGTCGGCTGCGCCCAGGCCGTCGCGCCAGTCGTACGAGTCGGCGAAGCAGCCGCCCGGCCAGCGCAGCAAGGGGGCCCTGATGGCGCGCATGGTGTCGATGAAGGTCTGGCGGATTCCGTTGGTGTTGGCGATCTTCGACTCCGGCCCGACCCACACGCCGTCGTAGATCACGCCGCCCAGGTGCTCGATGAAGTGGGAGTAGATCTCCGGCGAGATCGTCGCGATCGGCTCCCCGGGCAGGATGTCGATGTGCGCATCGACCGCGGTGGCGGCCTGCGAGAAGAGGCGCGGGCCGGCGAGGGCGAGAGCGGAGGCGGCCAGGGCGGAGGACTTGAGAGCGGCGCGGCGAGTGATTTTCATGGTGCGGAAACGATAGCAGATGCGGGGTGGAGGGTACGAGCCGCGGTCGGGCGCGAATGAGCCTTGACGGTCATACGGCGCAGACGGTACACCTTGGAGCCATGAATTCCATCCATTCTTGTCGTCAATCGTCGCGCCAGCGTTCTTCGGCAACTCTTCTATTAATTCTCATAGCGCTTCTGCTGCCTTCTGTTGCATGGCACAGATGCGCGGCGCAGCCGGCAGCGAGTGCGGCTCAATCCGGCGCGGCGGTGGGTGCGGCTGCGAAGCCGCAGGTGCAGCCGGCGGAGGTGGGTTCACCGACCGACCCGAAGCGCGGACAGCGGATTCCGTTGCCGATTCCGGCCAACCCCAAGCTGCCGACGCTCTTCCTGGTGGGCGATTCGACCGTGCGCAACGGGCAGGGCGACGGCGCGGGCGGGCAGTGGGGATGGGGCGAGCCGCTGGTGGACGACTTCGACGCGGCGAAGATCAACGTAGTGAACCGCGCCATCGGGGGCTTGAGCAGCCGGACGTACATGAATCGACCGGGTGGCGATCCGTGGGCCTCGACGCTGGCGATGATCAAGCCCGGGGACGTGGTGATGATTCAGTTTGGCCACAACGACGGCGGCAAGCCGGATGAGCCGACGCGGGCGCGCGCCTCGCTGCCGGGCGTGGGCGAGGAGACGTTGGAGATCGAGAACCCGATCCTGAAGATGCATGAGACGGTGCATACCTACGGGTGGTACATCCGCAAGATCGTCGAGGACGCCAAGGCCAAGGGGGCGATTCCGATCGTGTGCTCGCCGATCCCGCGCAAGACGTGGCAGGACGGCAAGGTGGTGCGCAACGCCAACGACTTCGGCGGCTGGGCGCGCCAAGTGGCGGCCCAGGAGCATGTGGGCTTCGTCGACCTGAACGAGATCATCGGGCGGCGCTACGACGCGCTGGGCGAGGCAGCCGTGGAGCCGCTCTTTGGCGATCCGCACACCCACACCAGCCGCGCCGGGGCGGAGTTGAATGCCGAGTGCGTTGTCGCTGGGCTGAAGGCGCTCGTGAACGACCCGGTGGCGGCGGACTTCTCCGCCAAGGGCGCTGCGGTGGAGGCTTACAAGGAGTAGAGCATCGGCGGGCTGTGCCGAAGACGGAGCGCGCTGGCGCGGCTACTTTTTTGTGGAGGCAGGCGGGGCAGGGGATTCGCCATGCTCTTCGGCAGCCTTGAGCGATTCCTCAAAGGCTAGGCGGGAATACTCATGCGCCTGGCGCGTAAGTTCGTGCGCGGTGGGGCTGCCCTGTCCGTGAGAGGCCGCGGCTGCGGAGTGGGCGTGTGCAGCAAGATTGTGGTACTCGGCGGCACGGTCGTGAATGCTCTGGGGCATGGCAATGTTCCTCTTTGCCGTTAGATGCGGATGGGGACGGTAAAGTTCGCCACGCGAACCGTCGCAGACAGTGTCCAGTGTGCGGCGGAGGTATATTGCGAATTAGCTTGTGCCAAGCGGCGATTACCGCCCATGAATGGTAAAATTGGAGCAATGACGACGCCGCTGAAGACCCTCTTCCTCAACCCGCCCTCCTTTGAGAAGTTCGATGGCGGCGCAAGCAGCCGCTGGCCCGCCACCCGCGAGATCGAGTCCTACTGGTACCCCGTCTGGCTCACCTATCCCGCGGGCATGCTGGAGGGGTCGCGCCTGGTCGACGCCCCGCCGCACCACCTCAGCTGGCAGGACGTGGTCGGCATCCTCAAGGACTACGAGTTCCTCGTCCTCTTCACCAGCACCATGGGCTGGGAGGGCGACCAGAAGATGGCCGAGGTCATCAAGCAGACCTACCCCAGGATCAAGATCGCCTTCGTCGGGCCGCCCGTCACCACATCCACCGACAAGGCGCTGAACGAGTGCCCGGCCATCGACTTCGTATGCCGCCGCGAGTTCGACTTCTCCATCGTCGAGTATGCCAACGGCAAGCCGCTGAACGAGATCCTCGGCGTCAGTTACAAGGACGCGAACGAGGTGATCCAGCACAATCCGGACCGGCCGCAGGTCACCCCCGAGCAGCTCGACGAGATGCCCTGGGCCACCGAGATCTACGCGCGCGACCTCGACGTGACCAAGTACAACGTGCCGTTCCTGCTGCATCCGTTCGTCTCGCTCTACTCGACCCGCGGCTGCCCGGCGCAATGCACCTTCTGCCTGTGGCCGCAGACGCTCAGCGGCCACGCATGGCGTAAGCGCTCCACCGACGACGTTGCCGCTGAGATGGCCAACGCCAAGAAGCTCTTTCCCCACGTCAAGGAGTTCTTCTTCGACGACGACACCTTCAACATCCAGAAGGCGCGCACCATCGAGCTGTGCCAGAAGCTGAAGCCGCTGGGGCTCACCTGGTCCTGCACCTCGCGCGTGACGACGGACTATGAAACCCTGAAGGCGATGAAGGAAGCCGGCTGCCGCCTGCTGATCGTTGGCTACGAGTCGGGCGACGCGCAGATCCTCAAGAACATCAAGAAGGGAGCAACCGTCCAGCGCGCGCTGGACTTCACCCGCGACTGCCATAAGCTCGGCCTGGTCGTCCACGGCGACTTCATCCTCGGTCTGCCCGGCGAGACCGCAGCGTCGATCCGCAACACCATCGAGTTCGCCAAGCGGCTGGACTGCGAGACCATCCAGGTCTCCATGGCGCACGCCTTCCCCGGCACCGAGCTATACGACTTCGCCAAGGAGAAGGGATACATCACCAACCTCGCCATGAGCGACGACGAGGGCCACCAGATGGCCCACATCGAGTATCCCGGCCTGCCCGCCGAGTACGTTCTGGAGATGGTCAGCAAGTTCTACGACGAGTACTTCTTCCGGCCGAAGGCGGCCTTCCGCGTCGTCTGGAAGGCGATCGTGAACCGCGACGTTCCCCGGCTGTACACCGAGGCGCGCTCCTTCATGAAGCTGCGCGGACAGCGCAACCGCTCCGCCGCCGCCACCAAGGCCGCCAACGCGTTGAAGGCTCAGGAATCGTCTAGCTAATTCGCTTCACGCGCTCGTATCAATGCAACAGAGCGGTCGGCTTCGGCTGGCCGCTTCTTTGTGTGAGGTATTCTTGTCACAATGCGATATCGTCTGCATGTTAGCCGGGCTGAGCTTATCGGCGCAGCATTCCCATTTTTCGATGGAGTTCGGCGTTTATTGGAGCACTCCAACCGCACTTACCGCGGGATTGGCTCTCTCTGGCACATCGCGTTGCCTTACATTTTTCTCAGTACTCCGGTGCTTATCTGCCTGCAATACTTCTATGGCTACGTGGAGCTGACGCTTTCGTCGATGGAATACCATGCTGTGTTGGGGCATCGCTCCATCGCTTACCCGCAGATCGAACGAGTTGTCTGCAAAGCACAGAGTCAGGGTTGGAGCAGTGTTGAGTCCACGGAAATTTCTGGATTGGGGATGAAGAAGCTGATTCTCAAGCTGGAAGAGACGAAAGACTTCATCCACGAACTCAAACAATACGCACCGCAGGCGCGCGTGGAAGAGCCGGACAAACGATGAAGCACACCCTCACTCCGCAGCGTTATCTCATTCTGCTCGCCGTGATGCTCACCGCGTCGGTGGGCGACACGCTGCTCTCTCATGGCATGTCGCAGGTTGGCCCGGTTACGCTGGCGCACCTGGGCCTGCTTCTGGTGGCGATCCGCAATCCGTGGGTGATCACCGGAATCCTCTGCCTGCTCGGCTTCTTTGCCAGCTACTTGACGGCGCTCTCCTGGGCCGACCTCACCTTTGTGCTGCCGTCGACTGCCTTTGGCTACATCGTCGTCGCGTTTCTTGCAAAGTTCTGGCTGCATGAACCGATCACGCCCTATCGCTGGGCGGGGATTTTGCTGATCGTCTGCGGCGTCGGCTTTGTCGCCAACGGGCCGTCGCTCACTCCACACGAGGCGCAGCACGCGACGGAAGAGACAGCGCCCGCGGGCGAGGGCGCAGTGACGGGTGGGACGCAATGATCTACGTCAGCCACATCCACGCGGGGCCGATCGAGACATGGGCCACCATTCTCACGGTCGCGGCAACGGCGGTCGCCGGAGACGTGCTGACGGCGGGCGCGATGCGGCGCATTGGCGACCTCGACCGCATCCGCGCAAAATCCGGCCTCGGAGGGGCCGTCCGCGCCGTCACGTCCAGCCCCATGTTTCTGCTGGGTGTATTGTCGATGGCAGCCAGCTTCTTCTCGCTGCTCTTCACCCTCTCGAACGTTGAGCTCTCGCTGGCTGCTCCGGCCAGCGCATCGCTTACCTTCCTCGGCAACGCTTTCGCGGCGAAGCTCTTTCTCAAGGAGAACGTGGATCGCCGCCGCTGGCTGGCCGCGCTCTTCGTCTGCGCGGGTGTGTTTCTGCTGGCGAAGTAGAGCGGCTCAGGGTTGCGGGCTGGGGGTCGGCGGGAGTGTTGCGGGTGCGGAGGCCGCGGCAGCGGATTTGAGCCAGGGCAGCAACTCGCCGGTCTGGCGCAGCAGGTGGATCTCGGCCTGGCGAAGCTGGTAGCCGGCATCGACGACGCCGAGGTACTTCTCGCGCTCACTGATCCTCGCGTTCTGCTCGTCCTTGGGGGTCATCTGCGGGCCGCCGGGGTTGCCCGACTTGAGCTGCTGCTGCAGGATGTCTAGTTGCTGCTGGGCAAGCTGCTGCTCGAGCGTGGCGACCTCGGCCTGCGCCTGTAGCTCGCTGATGGTGTGGCGCATGAGGGACTGGCCATTGAGTGCCGCGATCTGCGCGTTTTGCGCGTCGTGCAGGGCGTGCGCTGCGTCTGCGGCGGACTCGCGCGCCTTGGCCGCTCGGGTCCTGTCCATGATAGGCAGGTTGATCTGGACCCCGAAGGCGCCCTCGCTTGCACTCAGGGTGGTCTGGCCGGTGTTCGCCTGGTAGATCTTTTGCAGTTGCGCGAAGGAGTCGCTGAATGTCGCGTAGTAGTTGTATTGTGCGAAGAAGTTGACCTGCGGACGGAAGCGGAAGCGCGCATCTCCCCAGGCCTGTTGCTGCTTGGCCTTGGCGTTGTCGAAGGCCGCGGCGACGGCAGAGTTGGCGTAGCCGTGGACCGTCGTGTCAACCGTTGCGTCGAAGGAGATGGGGCTGGCGGGGAAGTTGCTGTCGACGCTGAGCGCGGTGGGCGGCAGGCCGATGAGCCGCGCCAGGCGCTCGCGGTCGAGTGCAGTCTCGTCCGCGGCGCGCAGCGAAGCGAGGCGAAGCTGCGCTGCGGTGAGTTTGGCCTGGGTGAGGTCGATCGCGCTGTCCTGGCCGGCGTCGACGCGGCTCTCGACAATGGAGACAAGCATGGAGGCGAAGTTGCACTGCTGGCCGACGACCTGCTCGCGCTGTTGGTCGTGGTCGAGCGCGACGACAGCGAGACCGGTGTCCTCGGCGACAGCCTCGCGCATGTCGTCCAGCGCAAGCTGGGCGGCATCGAGACCGGCCTGGGCCGCGCGAATGTAATAGAACTGTGAGGCGCTGAAGACCAGCGAGCCGCCGGTGACGGTGAAGAGCGTGGGCGGATTGGTACTGTAGCCCCAGGAATCGCCGAGATTCATGCCCGCGTTAATAGACGGAATGTAGGCATCGCGCGCCTCGGAGAACTGGGCGCGCGCCTTGGCAACATCGGCCTTAGCCCCTTGCACACGCGGATTGCTGCCCAGCGCAAGATCGACCGCTGTTGTAAGCGAGAGCTGCGCCTGGGCAGAGTGCGCGAGGGGGAAACAGACGGCGAGCGACAGGGCGATCGCCAGACGCCGAAGACGGCGCGCTGGCGAATGATCGGGTGTCCGGCGAGTTGGAGGAAGCGAGGTCATGGGTTCAGAGAGGTTCTCTCGAAGACGGTCAACGTCCATGGTACCGTCTTCGCGCATCATAGGCCCTGGCTTGTTCTGGAGCTTCGCGTGAAGGCCGGGGCGAGTGCGGCGGCGGCGGCAACCTCGCGCTCTGCGCCGGGGTTGTCTCCGCGGGCCGCCAGCAGCCGGCTAAGTTGCAGATGCACCTTGAAGGCGGGTGCGGCGTCGGACTTTGCGCGGGAGCTGAGGTAATCGCGCAGGCAGCGTTCGGCGAGGTCGGGCGCGCGGTGCGCCTTGGTCAGGATGCTGGCGGCGTCCACCAGAACTGGACCGTGAGTGCGGTCGGCGGCCAGGGCAGACTTGACTGCGGCGAGCGCGTCGTCGGGCCGCGCGTGGGTCTGATAGAACTGGGCGAGGTCGATCCAGGCGCCGGGCGATCTCTCGGCGGCGACGGCCTGCTTGAACTCGGATTCGGCGGTGGCCAGGTTGTTGTCGGAGTCCGCGAGGCGCGCCAGCAGGCGGTGGGCTGAGGCAGGGAAGCGGGGCATGATGCGTGCGGCCAGCGCGTGGGCCTTGTCGGAGCCGCCGCCGATGATGAACGGAGCGGCGACGTAATACTCGCCCAGGTCGTTGATCGCGGCGACGTTGCCGGGGTTGAGTTCGACGGCCCGCGCGAAGCTGGCCTCGACCTTGCGCGCCAGGGTGAATCCGGCGACGGGGCCGGCGCGGCGCGCCTTCATGCCGTAGGCCCGGCCCAACCACAGCTCGCAGTCGCTGGACAGATAGCCCGCGCCGCCTGCTGTAGAGACGGCCAGCTCGCACTCGCGGATGGCCTCGTCGGCCACATCCTGCGCATAGAAGACGCGGCACAGAAGCTGATGCGCGAGCGCGTCTGCGCGGTTGGCGGCGAGGGTGGCGCGAAGCAGGGCTGTGGCATCGTCACTGCGGCCCTCCTGCAAGGCATGGTAGGCGGCTGCGTCTTCCCCCAGCGCGCGATCGGAGGCCGCGGTCTCCGCGGACCGCACTTCGGCGCGCAGTGGAGCGGGGAAGACTGGGACAGCGATGAGGAGACCGGCGAAGAGAAGGCCCAGGGAATAGATTGGGGCGATCGGCCCTCCCAGCTTGACGGCGCCGGGCCGGGAGAGCTTGAACGAAGGCATCGGGGAGGATTGTGCGTTCATGCTCATCAATAAACGGGCGTGACTTCGAGTCCGGCGCTGAGGTCCTGGTTGGTGGCTGCGTTGAGGGCGACGGTGTCTCCCTCGGCGAGGCCGCCAGTGATCTCGACTCGCGTGAGGTTGATGATGCCGGTCTCGACGTCGGTGCGGACCAGCTTCCTGTGCAGGATGCGGAAGACGTAGGGTTGTGTGCCCTCGAAGTGCAGGGCCTCGCGCGGAACGCTGAGTACATGCAGGTGTTGCGCGGTGGTGACTTTCACGGTGACGTTGGCGTTGGGCTGTAGGACGCCGTCGGCATCGTCCACGTCGATCAGGCACTCGCCGACGTTGCGCGTGCCGTAGGTGATGATGCTGGTGGGGACCTGGGTGATGTGACCGTGCCAGATGGTGCCGGACTTCGCCTCCCATGTGATGGCGACCGGCTGTCCCGCGGCAAGATTGCCGATCTCCGGTTCATCGAAGTAGGCCGTGATGCGCAGATGTCTGAGGTCGGCGACGTCGACCAGGTTGTTGTCGTCGAGGCTAACGTAGTCGTACTGGGAGACCTGAAGATAGTAGACGGTGCCGGCGATGGGCGTGTGGATGTCTTCGCTGGCACAAGCGCGCAGGGCCGCGGCGACGGCTGCGCGCGCATCGGCAAGCTGCGCCTGGGCGCGGGCGCGGTCGGCCTGGCCGTAGCGCTCGGTGCTGTGCTGCTCGATGCCATGCAGCGTACTGTCGTCCAACTGGACGCGTGCCCGCGCGGCGTCAATCTCGGCCGGCGATGCCGCTCCCTTCTGCTGGAGCGCTTCGAGCGCGGCCAGCGCGGTGGCGTCCTGCTGGCGCTGTAGCTTGGCGCGACTCTCATCGGCGGCGTAGGTGTTGCGCTCATCCTGCGTGCCGCCGTGTTCGATGTCGCTCGCGGCCAGCTCGGCGGCCCGCAGCGCGGAGTTGGCGGAGGCCAGCCGCGCCAGAGCGTCCGCGTCGTCCATCTTCAGCAGCAGCTGGCCCGCCTTCACCTTGTCGCCCACATCGACGTAGATCTGCTGCACCTGGCCCGCGACCTGCGCGTGGGCCTGGTAATCGTCCAGCGGCTCAACCTTGCCGTTGGTCGAGGAGGACTTGATCAGGTCCTGATTGCTCACCTGGGCGGCGCGCACGCTGACCCGCTCGCGCGTGAGCGAGCGGACCGCATAGACCGCCGCAAGCAGAACGATGAGGGCTGCACCCCAGATTGCAAACTGCGTTGCCCGATTTGACGTGGGAGTAGAGGCCATAACTTCAAGTGCCAGTATATAAGACGCCTTGTCGCTGCGAACGAAGCAAAAAACTTCTTGCCCGGTACCATACAAATGTTCCTGCGCAATCGGTGCGCGGATTCGGGCCGAAAACGGGTCCGCTCAGGACGGTTTTTTGGGACTAGGAGTGCAGCGTTGTGCTGGCCGACCGCAGGCCGCACAGTTCGAGTTCGAGGCCGCCGAACTGCGGGCTGGCGTAGGGTCCCGTGTTGTGCCGCAGGCGGTAGAGTACGTCGACGGCGGAGCCCTTGGCCAGCGCAAGCCGGGTGCAGCGCGCAGGCCAGCCGAGAGGATCGCGGCTCCAGCCGAGGGCCGGAATTGCAGCAGGATTGCTTTGCCCGCGCGGACCGCTCTGCGTCAGTTGCAGCGCGATGTGTTTGTCCTTAATGATGCGAATGGGCGCGGCGAGCGTTGCGTCGCGAGTGAGAAAGACCGGCTCGGGGTTGCCGATCCCGAACGGCGCGAGGCGCGCGACCCAGGCCATCAGCTCGGGAGTGATCTCAGCCAGCGAGAGCTCCGCGTCGTACTCCAACTGCGGGACCAGAAGCGCGGGGGTGAGCCGCGCAGACGCGTAAGCCTTCATGCGCGAGCGCAGCAGCGGGAGCCGGTCCGATGGGAGCGAGAAGCCGACCGCGTGCGCGTGGCCTCCAAAGCGATGGAAGAGCGGTCCTTCCCAGGTCTCAGAATCGAGACCTGGGGCACCCGCTTTATCGGCGTATGTGATGGCGTCCAGCAGGTGGAAGCCGGGGACGGAGCGGCCCGATCCGTGCGCGTCGCCATCGGCGTGCGTGACAATGAGCGCGGGCCGCCCGGTGCGCTCCACCACGCGCGAGGCCAGAATGCCCAGCACGCCGCGATGCCAATCTGGATGGTCGAGGACCAGGCACTCGCGCGGGTACTCGCCGGAGGCATCGACCAGCGTGAGCAACTCGCGGTCGATGGCATCCAGCGCGCGTGCCTCGGAGGCGCGGCGTTCCTGATTGAGGCGGTCGAGTTTCTCTGCCAGTTTGCGCGCGCGGTCCGCGTCGCGCGTCAACAGCAGCTCGACCACATCGTCCGCGATGTCCATCCGTCCGGCGGCGTTGATGCGTGGAGCCAATCGGAAGCCGACCTCGGTCGCGGTGGGCGCGCGGTCCAGCGAAATCTTCGCCAACTGCATCAGAGAGCGCAGACCGGGCTGCACGGGGTTCGCCAGTGCCGCCAAGCCGAGTGCGGCAAGCGTGCGGTTCTCTCCCGTGAGCGGCACGGAGTCTGCGATCGTAGCGATGGCCACCAGCTTGAGGAACGAGGGCAGCAACACGCTGCGGGTGCGCGCGCGGAAGGCGTCGGCGTCCGCCGTCAGCGGCGCAGCAGCGTCCAGCAGCGCCTGCGCCAGCTTGAACGCAACCGCCGCTCCGCACAGGTTCTTGTTGGGATAGGGGCAGCCGGGCTGCGTGGGGTTGATGACGGCGAGCGCGTCGGGGAGCGCTGCGCCGTCGGGCGGGTGGTGGTCGGTGACGATGAGGTCGAGGCCGCGCGCGCGCGCCTCCACGGCCTCGGCGATGGCGCGGATGCCGGTGTCCACGCTGATCACCAGGCGCACGCCGGACTCAGCCGCCTCGCCCAGGATTGCGTTCTGCATCCCGTAGCCCTCGCGGATGCGATGGGGCAGGTGATAGCTCACCTGCGCTGGCTGTTGCGGTTCCATCGCCAGCCCGATTCGCTCGATGGTCGTCTTCAGCAGGACGGTGGCCGTGGTGCCGTCCACGTCGTAGTCGCCGTAGATCAGAATCGGCTCGCCGTTGCGAACTGCGCTCTGGATTCGCTCGACGGCGGCGTCCATGCCGAGCAGTTGCGCCGGATCGTTCGCCGCGTCGTCGAGCAGCGCATCGAGTGTTGGATTGAGAAAAGCCTCAGCCNNCTCTCAGGAGCCACGCGGGCGACGGCGCTGGATTGGATTGTTCTTGCACCGCTGGCGAATCCTGGTCCGGCAACTTCGACGGCACTTGCGTCAGTCCTCGTCGTGGTCATGGTCGTGGTCGTCGAGGACCATGCCGCCGAGGTCGGTGACCGTCTCGATCAACTCCTGGAACTGCTCGTACCAGTCGGTCGAGGTCTCGAACAGGAACATCACGCCCTGGTGGGCGAAGCCAAGCTGCAAGTAGCCGATCTGGCCAACGTGTTTCACCAGGCTCTCGGCGTCTTCGATCTCGATCGCGTCGGCGTCGGGGTAGGTCTGGTCGCGCAGTTGCTCCAGCAGGATGGCGACGTCGGACTTCTCCAGCGTCACCTCGCTCATGGTGACAAAGCTGGCGTTGGCGGCCTTGGCGTGCTCCACGAAGTCCTTCCACGAATCGGGATCTTCGTCCTCGAAGATTACGCTGGGAACTTCGTCGGTGATGTATCCATTGAAGCGGCGGAGGCCATGGCCGGCGATGAACGCCACCATATCGTCTTTGAGCGAGATCAGATTGTCGGGTAGCATGTCAGCGAGTATTGTCTCAGAAAGCAGCGCTGAGCGCACGGCGGGTTGCTGCTGGCTGGTGGGTCAGTTTGCATCTGTTTTGAAGGGGCGCGGCTTCAGCCGCGCCGAGGCAGCTAACGAAACACAGGGGACTTTAGTCCCCGAGGGAATGCTCGCTTGCAAATTTACCGAATACCAGCCGCTGAATCGCGCAACGATGCGGCCCCTCTTCCCGCATCACCGCGCGCGCGGTAGCATCGAAGAACCATGCGAGCGATCCAGATCACCCACACCGGCGGGGCCGAAGTGCTTCAGCTCCGCGAGCTGCCCACCCCCACGCCCGGCCCCGGCGAAGCGCTGGTCCAGATCGAGGCCTGCGGCGTCAACTTCATCGACATCTACCTGCGCGAGGGACGCTACGCCTCGCCGCTGCCGTTCATTCCCGGGCAGGAGGCGGCAGGCGTCGTGCTGGCTGTCGGGCCGGATGCAGCTTCAGTCAAAGTTGGCGACCGCGTTGCCTGGTGCGGCGTTCCCGCAACCTACGCCCAGTTCGCGGTTGCGCCAGTCGCTCGCCTGATTGCGGTTCCCGACGGCATCACCACGCGCCAGGCCGCCGCCGCGATGCTGCAAGGAATGACGGCCCACTACCTCTCGCACTCGACCTACGCCATTCAGCCGAATGATGCGGTGCTCGTCCACGCAGGCGCGGGCGGCGTTGGGCTGCTTCTGATCCAGATGGCCAAGCGCCTGGGCGCGCGCGTCTTCGCCACCGTCTCCACCGACGGGAAGGCCGCGCTGGCGCGTGCAGCCGGGGCCGACGAGACCATCCTCTACACGCGCGAAGATTTCGCCGCAAAGGTCCGCGAGCTGACCGATGGCGCGGGCATTCCCGTGGTCTACGACTCCGTCGGCAAGACCACCTTCGACGGCAGTCTGGCCTGCCTGCGGCCACGCGGCACTCTCGTCCTCTACGGCGGATCCAGTGGCGCGGTCCCGCCCTTCGACCTCATCCAGCTCTCCACGCGCGGCTCGCTTTACATCACGCGTCCCACGCTCAAGGACTACACCGCAACCCGCGAGGAACTTGTGCAGCGCGCCGGCGATGTCCTCGGCTGGGTCGCCGACGGCAGCCTCAAGCTGCGCATCGAACACAGCTACGCGCTGGCCGATGCCGCCCAGGCCCACCGCGACCTGGAGTCCCGCAAGACCACCGGCAAGCTCCTGCTGATTCCGTAGCCAGTGAGTTGCGCGGCCTCCAACGCAAAGCGGCCCCGGCGAACTCGCCAGGGCCATTTGTGCTTTCGCTGTGGAAGAAAACAGCGCAAACGTTCTGCGCGCCGCTCTACTCCAGGGATAAAGTTGCGCTAGGGATGACTGCGGCGGGCTCTGCGGCGGCCACGGCGCCATGGCCGTTCTTCCCCTCGCCCGGCTTGCGGATGTCGATGCCGCCCTTGAAGTACGCGCCGTCCTCGATGGAGATGCGCGCGGCGGCCACGTCCCCGGTCAGCGAGCCTTCGCTGCGGATGTCCACGCGGTCGCTGGCATTCACGTTGCCGCGCACCTTGCCCAGCACTACCACCTCGCGCGCCAGGATGTTGGCCGCTACCTGTCCGTTGCGGCCCACCGTGACGCGGTTGCCGGGCAGGTTGATCGTGCCTTCCACCTTGCCGTCGATGTAGAGCGACTCCGATCCGGAGACCTCACCCTTGACCACCAGCGACTTGCCGATGGTGGCCTGTTCGCCGGTTGGGACGGCCAGGCTGGGTGCGGATGCTGCCGCCGGTCTTGGTGTGCTGGACTCGTAGATGGTCGGCGCCGGGGCCGACGGACGCGTCGGCTCAGGGGGTGAGGGCGGGATCGGTCCAGCCTGGTTCGGTTTCCACATGGTTCGTTTGTTTCCTTTCCTGGGTGCATGAAAAATGTTGGTGCGGTTGGCGGTCGTGCCTCAATGGGCCTATGTGGGTCAACATCAGCCGCAACGCCTGGCGGTTGGCCGTACGCGTCTGCCACAACGATACTACTCCGCGCCGTTCCACGGAAACACGCCGCCTCTGCAAATCTCCGTGCCACCGCCGCTCGGAAAACATTGCTTGCTTCCGCGGGCCATACGCGCTACTCTGCCGCGCATGCAGAACTTTCGCTCCGCTACTGTGCATCTGCCGGGTTGGACTCTCGCCTTGCTGCCGCTCAGCCTGGTCTCGCTGGGCCTCCTGCCCCTTTCTCAACCCACCGCCTTCGCCGCTCCCGCCAAGGTCCACGTTGTGGCGCTGGGCGCGGTGCGCAAGGTCCCTTACACGCCGCCCCAGACCGCGCCCGCAACCGGCAAGCCCGCGGACGCGATCACGCTGAAGGTCCGTCCGCTCACGGTCGACGGCCATCAGAAGGAGTGGACCACAGGCGACGCGCACGACGTCACCGACCGCAGCTTCACCGTCCGCCGCGCCCTGCGCCTCAACGACGCGCTGCCCGGCGACGCGGCCCCGCGCTGGAGCTGGCAGCCCGGCCCCTGGCTGCTGGTTGATCGCACCACCGGCCACATCACCGCGCTGCACCTGCCGGACTTCGACGCTGAGGTCTCCGACGCGGTCTGGTTCCGCGACTACGCGGCCTACTGCGGCACCGCCGAGACCGCCAAGGGTGGACTCTTCGCAATCGTCGCGCAGCTCGGCGCGCGCCGCGCCGTGGTCCAGAAGCAGATCGGCAAGTGGCCCCAGCCCGCGCCCGCCTCGCCCGTCTGCAAGCCTGCCGTCTGGCAGCGCGAACCCATGCGCGTCACCCTCCAGCCTACCGGCGGCGACGCCATCACATTCGACGTCGTCGGCGCATCCTCGCTGGTCGAAGAGAACGACTCAGCCGACGACCAGAACTGAGCCTCCTACCGGCAGGAATCAAATCGGTTTCGTCCGCTATCCCGAGATGTAGGCCTTGAGGTGGCGGATCGTCTCCTGCTGCTCCGTGATCACATAGTTCACCAAGTCGCCGATGGAGAGCACGCCGACCACAGCGCCGTCTTCCGTCACCGCAAGATGGCGGATGCGCTTGTCCGTAATGATGCGCATACACTCGACCACGGTATTCTGCCGCGTGACCGTGATCACCGGGCTGCTCATGATCTCTGCAACCTTAGTCTCCTTCGACAAGCGTCCCAGCAGCACCACCTTGCGCGCGTAGTCGCGCTCGCTGACGATCCCCACCAGCCGCTCGCCCTCCATCACCAGCAGCGCGCCCACGCCCTTCTCCGCCATGATCTCGATGGCGTGAAAGACGGAGGCGCTTTGCTCTATCGACAAGATCCCTGCCGCCTTCTTTTGTCTCAGGACTGTGCCTACGGTCGTCGTCAGTTCGCTCATGTGCACCTCGGGCTTCGAGTATTACCTCCGCAGCCCACCGCCGTCAATCGCGCGCACCCACGGCGCGATTCCCAGTCCGCAGACCGGCGGCGGCGCTTCTAGCTGGGGTCCTTGCTCCGCGTCTTCTGGACGCCGGTCACAATCCCAGCGCCAAACAGAATGATGGCCATAGCCACGATGTAAGTCTCCCGGACATGCAACAGGTGCGCGAGGTACGCCACACCAATGATGAAAATCAGATAACCGACTGCATAAATTCCAAAGGACATGGCATTCTCCGAGGCGCAGCATCCAAAGCCGGCCCCCTGAAGTGAGATGCCAAAATCCATGGCGATGCGGACGGGAATGAGAGGCGGACCATCCGCCGGAGATGGAGGCGGTTCAGTAGAGCGGCGGCTCGCCGGGCGGGCGGGTCTTCCAGCGGCGGTGCATCCACAGCCACTGCGAGGGGTATTGCCGGATTGTCTCTTCGATCACCGCAGTAAACAGCGCGGTGTTTGAGGCCGCGTCGGCCTCCGAGTCGCCGCTGTCGGCGAGGGTGAGTTCCGGGCCGAAGCGCAGGACATACTGGCGCTCCCGCTCCTCCCACAGCAGGAAGCCGGGCAGCACGGCCGCGCCGGTCTTCAGCGCGACCCGCGCCAGCCCGGAGGCCGTACATGCCTCAATGCCGAAGAAGGGCACAAAAAGCCCCTGCGGCGGAGTCATGTTGGTGTCCATCAGGATGCCGACGGTCTCGCCCGCGCGCATCGCCCCGATCAGGCCGCGCGCGAAGTCGTCCTTGTGCAGCACGCGGTTGCCGTGCTGGCAGCGGATCGTGTTCACCAGCGAATCCACCAGCGAATTGTCCAGGCGGCGGATCACCATCCCCATCGGGTAGCCCGCCAGCGAGTGGTAGAAGCTCGACAGCTCCCACGCGCCCAGGTGGCCGGTGAGCACGAATACGCCTTTGCCTCGGTCGCGCGCCCCCAGATAATGCTCCAGGCCCTGGTAACGGATGAAGCGGCTGGCATACTCCTGCGCATAGGTGGACATCTGGCAGAACTCGGCCAGCAGCCAGCCCAGGTGGCGATACTCCTGGCGCAGCACCGCCGCGCGCTGGCTGGCCGGCATCTTCGGGAAGGCCAGCTCCAGGTTCCGCCGGCCCACGCGGCGCAGCCGGCCGTGCGAGACATAAGCGATGGCGGCGATAACGACTCCGGCGGCACGGGCCATGCGCCGCGGCAGAGCGCGCAGCACATGGATGAAGAGCCAAGCGACTGCGAATTCAAGGGCCTGGCGGAGGGTGGGCCGGCTCGCCGGCTCGGCGATGGATTGGGCTTCGCGGGTCAAGGTTCCAGTCTAGCGGATCGAGGAACAGTGGTAAGTGGGGTAAGTGGTCAGTGAAGAGGGAAAAGTACAGCGGTTAATGTTATTCCGCTGGTTCAGGGATAAGAATGTCGCCACTGAGATGTACAGACGCAGATGAATTGCGCAGGATTACATCTGATTGCGCGGGACTCCATACATAGAAAAGCCGCCAGCGGAGTGCTTCCGGCTGGCGGCCCTGGTCTGTTGTGTTGCCGCGTCCTGCGACGCCGTGGAGTTGGTGGTAACCCTCGGTGTGAGTGGTGTCCCTTCGCTGCTATTGGTTGTTCTTCGATACGACAAAGAAGTGGGCAACGGTGTGGACAAAGGCGCGTGCGTTCTCCGGGACCGGCTTGTTGCCGTGGAGAACGACGTCAAAGGGAACGTCGGCGCCATACTCAGCGCGGGTATCATCGGCGTTCTGCGAGAGGACGGTGCCGTCCAGGTCAAGCCCGGCAAACAGGCCCTGGCTGCGCGAGTAGGTCAGGAACTCGGCGCGCATGGATGCGTCCGTCGATGCCTGAGCATTGCGTCCCACCGGGCCGGCTGATGCGGCTGCGTCCGCGCCCAGCTTGAACTTGCTGCTGAGCATGTGCTCGAGGCCGCGCTGGTTCATCGCCACCAGCACCAGATCGGTGGTCTGGCCGCCGATCTGCCAGCCAAAGCTGCCGCCGGTCAGTTGCACAAACACCGGAGCGCTCCATCCGTTGGGTGTGCGGCAGGTGGCCACACCCTGGCCGTACTGGGCCCCAATGATTAACGCGCCCTTCTTGTAGCTGGGAATGACGACGACGCACGACGCGCCCGCCAGAATGCTCTGCGGGATGCCTTTGTCGGGCGTGGCCATAACCTCCTGGATGACGGCCTGCGCGTTGTTGAGACGCTCATCGAGCTTTGCGTGGTCCTGTGCAACGCCTGCGAGCGTGGTGGTGGTCAGTAGTGTCAAGCCACATAGAATTCCGGAGATTCGTTTCATCGGTGGATACCCCTTCGCTTTCTTGATTGCATCTGCTTCTTGAACGGATCTGCCTGGTTCGTGTCGCCCGTGCTCTCGATTAAACCGCAACCACAAACCCTGCATCAACTCGTACGATGCGGGGAAGGCTGCCAGAAGTTGCATGGGGGGAAGAAGAAGGGACGGAGATCGGGAAGGGAACTGGGAAGAGCGAAAAAATGGGGGCTGCAAGAGCCAGCAGCTTGCGCCGCTAGACCTCGTAGCCCCTCTCCCAGGTCTGTGTTGCAGTCTGATAATGGCCTATCAGTGGCGGCTGAACAACAGTACGAAGGTCTAGAGGCTTACGTACCCATTATATTTATTAGTTAGTTAACATTCGTGGAGTGGGCAATTAACCCGCAAAGCATAAAAACCCCCAGCAAATCCGCGCAAATCGGATCTCTACGGGCAGACTGCGCTGCGTCTCCGCTTCGGCGAGACGCGCTATTCAAACTGCGTAAAGGGGTGGATGGTCAGCGCGATCCGGTTGTTCACGCCCACCTTGCGCAGTAGGCGGCCGATGTGCGCCTTTACCGTGCTCTCGTCGATCCCGAGGGCGATGCCAATCTCGCGGTTGGACCGTCCGGCGCGGAGCAGCTCCAGCACCTGTAGTTCGCGCGGCGTGAACCTGGGCGGCGCGCTCGCGGAACTGGCGAAGCCGGGCTGCCGGTCCAACAGGCTCGAGAGTACCTTGCGCGGCGCCCACACCGAGCCGTCGCGCACCATCTCGATGGCCATCGCAAGCTCGGTCTCCTTGGCCGTCAGGGTCAGGTATCCCTTGGCCCCGGTGCCGATGATGCGCTGGATGTACTCCGGCCCCGTCTCCGTACCCAGCACGATCAGCTTCAACTGGGGACGGATATGGTGGAAGGTGGCGAGCAGCTCGAATAAATGGCTGGTGCATTCGGCGTCGATCAGCACCAGCGCCAGGTTGACATCGTCCAGCGCCCCGGGCGCCGTCAGGTGGATGATCTCAAACTGCGGCAGGATGGACTGCAAGCCCAGCACACGCAGCGTGTCGGTGGCGACGACGCCAATCCGGTCCACGCGCTTTGTTGCAGCTTCCTCCATAGAACTCAAGCCTCAACTTCCTGCCTGGCCCGGTTGCTCTGTTGGCCTGCGACGCGGTTCGTCCTGACGTGCAACAACATTCGTTCTGATGTGCGACAGCTTATATACTCCTTATTTTGACCCTGATGGGGCAAGTTGGGCTACAACTTGGGCAGAACGATGCCCTGCTGCTTCTGGTACTTCCCCTTGCGGTCGGCGTAGCTGGTCTCGCACACCTCGTCGGACTGGAAGAAGAGGATCTGGCACAGGCCCTCGTTGGCGTAGATGCGCGCGGGCAGCGGCGTGGTGTTGGAGATCTCCAGCGTCACAAAGCCCTCCCACTCCGGCTCGAACGGCGTCACGTTCACGATAATTCCGCAGCGCGCGTAGGTGGACTTGCCCACGCAGATGGTCAGCACGTCGCGCGGAATCCTGAAGTACTCGATCGACCGCGCCAGAGCGAACGAGTTGGGCGGGATGATGACGCTCTCGGCCTGCACGCTCACGAACGACCGCTCGTCGAAGGCCTTGGGGTCGATGATCGCCGAGTTCACGTTGGTGAAGATCTTGAACTCGTCGCTCACGCGCAGGTCGTACCCGTACGACGAGAGTCCGTAGCTGATCACCCCCGCGCTGACCTGCTTCTCGCTGAACGGCTCGATCATCTGGTGTTCCATTGCCTGCTGGCGTATCCAGCGGTCGCTCTTGATGGCCATCTCTGTCGTTTTTGCCTCTTGGCGGTCCTCTCCGGTCTGCTTCCGCGGCGTCGTGCCGGCGCCCGGGCAGGGGGTTGGGTCCGCTTCGTTTCGGATAGCCAAATCTTACGGCAGCATTCGCGCGTTGACAATCTTGGACTTAGTTCCTACCATCACACTTGAGCAGAGCAGTGTGGCCCTTAATGGCCGCCTGTCTGCATTTAGCGTGAGAGAGGCGGCTCAAGTTGATTAAACAAGACCTGATCCAGAGGGTCGTCGAGCGAACCGGACTTCCCAGAACGAAGGCGGAGCGCGCGGTCGACGCCATCTTCGGCAGCATGAAGCAGACCCTGATCGCCGGCGAGCGCATCGAGTTGCGCGGCTTCGGCGTCTTCACCGTCAAGCCGCGCAAGACAGGCATCGGGCGCAACCCGCGCACCGGAGCCGAGGTCAGCATCGCCCCCGGCAAGGCCGTCCGCTTCAAGCCCGGCAAAGAACTGCACAAGATGGACGAGCCCGCCGCATAGCCCAAGGCTCATTTCAACTCCTGCGGCTGGCCCTGCACTCGCCAGCCGCGCAACCTCAACCGTTGCCCGCAACGGAATGTTCGGGAAGCGCGGTGAAACTCCGCCACTGCCCCGCAACTGTGATCGCGCACGCCGCTCCAGACCACCCGGAGAGGCGTGAATGCCAGCCAGGATCCTCCCACTGAAGCCGCCAGGCGACGGGAAGGGAAGCTCCAGTCTTTGGCTGTCATGCACCCGCGTAAGTCAGGAGACCGGTTTCGCCGCGTACATCCAACCGCGCTCCCGGGGGGGAGCGTAGGAGTTCACCCATGTCCTCAGCCTCCGGCCGCTCTTCGGCCGCATCTCTCCTGCGAGCCGCTTCCGCGTTCGCCGCTTTCCTCTTGCCCGCACAATTGTTTTTGGTCCGTTTCGCACAACTCTCTCTGATCTTTGCTGCGCTTCTGATCTTCTCCACGCCGGCGCGCGCGGTTGTGGTGCATGGCGTGGTCACCGACGCGCTTGGCCGCCCCGTTCCCGGCGCTCGCGTCCAGCTCATTCAGGGGCCGAGGCCGGTTGCCATCGCCATCGCCGGCGCGGACGGCTCCTTCGAGGTCCGTTCCACTCTGGCCGGCCGCTTCGTTCTGCTCACCTCGGCTCCCGCCTTCTATCCCGGAATCGGCCAGGACTTCTACGGCGGTTTCACCGACCAGATCACGCAGAACGTCGTGCTGGAGATTGCCTCCGTCTATCAGGAGGTCACAGTCACCGCAACCGGCCTGCCCACGCCGCTCGCGCAGACCAGCTCGGCGGTTACGCTAATCCCCGACAGCGATCTTGCGACCTCCATCGGCGTGGTTGACGTGCTGCGCCAGTCTCCCGGAGTCGCCGCGGTCCAGACCGGCCAGGCCGGAGGCGTCACCTCGCTCTTCGTGCGCGGAGGCAACTCCACGGCCAACCAGGTGCTCATCGACGGCATTCCCGCGGGCGAAGTGGGCGGCACCTTCGACTTCGGCACCGTCTCCTCCACCGCGCTCTCGGGCCTCGAGCTCTATCGCGGTCCCAACTCCGCGCTCTACGGCACCGACGCCGGCGCCTCGGTGGTGAACCTCGAAACGCCGCGCGGCAGCGCCACCCGTCCCGTCCTGAACTACTCCGGCGACGCGGGCAACTTCCACACCTTCCGCGACGAGATCTCCCTCAGCGGCGCGCACCGCCGTCTCGACTACTACACCGCCTTCTCGCGCTGCGACACATCCAACGCGCTGCCCCGCGACCAGTACCACTCAGCCACCTCCGCCGCCAACCTCGGCTACAACATCACCGCCAACACCCAGGTCCGCTTCACCCTGCGCAATGCGGACTCCGCCACCGGACTGCCCAGCGCGCACGACTTTTACGGCCTCTCCGCCGACGGCAAGCAGGGCGACCAGGACACCTACTCCGGCCTCACGCTGCAGAACCGCCTGGAGGACGGCTGGCACAACCTCGTCCGCTACGGCATCAGCCGCAAGCGCATTCAGGAGCGCCAGTTCAGCAACGTCGGCACGCCCATCACGTTTAACTTCGGGACCGTTCCCTGTGGCAAACCGGGCGCAGACTGTTTCACCGAGTACTTTGGCAACGTCGTCACCATTCGCGGGGCCAATGGCTACACCGCAACCGGCCACGCCTCGTTCTTCGTTCCCACCGACGACATGGCCTCCAACCGCGACGAGCTGTACTACCAGTCCGACTACAGCTTCGCCCGCTATCTCTCTGCGCTCTTCGGCTTCCACTACGAGAACGAGCGCGGCAGCTACGTCGAGCCGCCTCCCTACGCAGAAAACGAGCAGACCCAGCGCACCAACTTCGACTACACCCTCCAGTTTCAGGGCGAGATCAAAAGCCGCGTCTTCTACTCCGCCGGCGGAGGCATCGAGAAGAACCACCTCTACGGCATCACCGGAGCACCGCGCCTCGGCCTCTCTTATGTGCCGTTCTTCCCCGGCGCAAAGTGGTTCCGCGGCACGCTGCTGCGCTTCAATGTCGCCACCGGCGTGCAGGAGCCATCGCTTGGCATCCAGTTCGCCAGCCTCTACACCCAACTACAGGAGGCCGGCGATACCGCCGACATCGCCAAGTATCACGTCACCCCGGCCGGTCCCCAGCGGTCGCGCACCTACGACATTGGCGTCGACCAGAACATCCGTGGCGAGAAGCTGGTCCTCAAGCTCGGCTACTTCCACAACACCTTCAACCATCAGCTCGAATCGGTCGACGCAGGCGCGCTGGAGCAGTTCTTCGGCTACTCGCCCAGCATCGCTCAGAATACCTACGAGCCGTATCTCAACTCGCTCGCCTTCCGCGCCCAGGGCATCGAGACCGAGCTGCAATATCGCCCATTCACGCGTCTCTTCCTGCACGGCGGCTATACCTACCTCGACGCCGTCGTCACCCAGTCCTTCTCCAGCGACGCCTACAGCAACGGCACAGCCAACCCCAATCCCAACCTGCCCGGCGTCGCCATCGGCGCGGAGGGCCCGCTGATTGGCGCGCGTCCCTTCCGCCGCCCGCCGCACACCGGCTTCTTCGCCGTGCAGTATTCGGGCGCAAGGCTGGGCGCGGCGTTTACCGGCGCGCTGGCCAGCCGCTCCGACGACTCCACCTTCCTCGATGGCTTCGATCCCAACTTCGGCAACTCGCTCGTCCTGCCCAACCGCGACCTCGACTTCGGCTACGCCAAACTCGACGCCAACCTCACCTACGCCGTCAAGCCGCGCGTCACCGCCTTCACCGAGCTCGACAACCTGCTCGGCCAGCAGCACATCGGCCCCATCGGCTACCCCGGCCTGCCATTTACCATCCGAGCAGGCCTGAAGGTGCGCATCGGCGGGGACTAAGGCAGTTAGATCAGCACGATCGGAAGGGCTCGGCTTCAGAGCCTGTCCTGAGCGAAGTCGAATGGATGCCGATGGGGCGTGGATCGGAAGGGCACGGCTTCAGCCGTGCCGAAGATCGCGCTCTTTTATCCTCTGTTCTGCCTTGACTGCGAAGCAATCAAGGCAGACAGGAGCATTTCCCTGCGGGAATGAAAATCAATAGGGCAACCACCGGGGGCGAGTTCGGGTCTAATCTAACGCCATGACTAGACAACTCACTCCCGCCCTCCTCCTAGCCTTCGCCCTCACGGCTGGCCTCGCCGCGCACGCCCAGCAGGAGGGCCTTGTCCCCACGCAGGCGCTGGTCAACGTCGATGCCAAATCCGTGCCTCCCGCCGGCCCCTCCGCTCTGACGGTCGCGGTCAACGACCGCAAGCAGCCCCTCAGCGCGTGGGAGCCTGTGGCCCCCGCCAGCGCCCAGGTCGCGCTTCTCATCGACGACGGCCTGCGTGAGAGCGTCAGCCGCGAGTTGGACAATCTACGCTCCTTTGTGCGCACCCTGGCCCCCGGCGTCGAGGTCCTCGTCGGCTACATGCAGTACGGCCACGTCGTCGCGGCGCAGCCCTTCACCACAGACCACGCGCTCGCCGCCTCCACGCTTCATCTGCCGGGGGGCTTGCCCGGCATGAGCGCGAGCCCCTACCTCTGTCTCTCGGACTTCGTCAGGAACTGGCCCGAATCCGGCGCATCCTTCTCCAGCAGCTCCCCCGGTGCCTCCACGCAGCACAAGGCGCGCTTCATCCTCATGCTCACCAACGGAGTCGATCCCTACAACGGCAGCGCCAGCATCATGAACCAGGGCAGTCCCTACGTTGACAACGCCGTCGCCGATGCCCAGCGCGCCGGGGTCGCCATCTACGCCATCTACTTCGGCGACGCAGGCATCAGCGGCAACTCGGCGGACTCGAGCGGCCAGAACTACCTCAGCCAGATCACACAGGCCACCGGCGGCGTCAACCTGTGGGAGGGCGTGGGGAACCCAGTCTCCACCGCGCCGTTCCTCAGCAAGTTTCAGAGCGCCATCGCCGAAACCTACATCGCCACCTTCAACGCCCCCCTCGGCAACAATCCCCCGCGCGACCTGGTCCGCGTCAAGTTCACCGCCGCCAAGACCAAACTCCGCGCCCCCGAGCAGGTCCGCCCCGGCACCGTGGAATAGTCCCTCGCCGCTCCGTTCGAACCGACTCGGTTCTAAACAGTAATCCTTCCGTCCGCCAGAATCCTTCCGTCCGCCAGACAGAAAAACTCCCCGCAGCGAATCTTTCTCGCTGCGGGGAGTTTTATTTTTGTGCCGTAGGCGCGGCCGCCGTACGCGCAGGATTAGTACATGCCTTCCATGCCGCCGCCGTGTCCGCCGCCGGCAGGCGCTTCCTTCTTCTCCGGGATCTCGGAGATCATGGCTTCGGTGGTCAGCAGCAGGCCGGCGATCGACGCTGCGTTCTGCAGTGCCGTCCGCGTCACCTTGGTCGGGTCGATGACGCCGGCCTTCACCAGGTCCTCGTACACGTCCGTGCTGGCGTTGTAGCCGAAGTTCACGTCCTTGGAGTCGCGGATCTTGCCGATCACGACCGCGCCCTCTTCGCCCGCGTTGGAGACGATCAGCCGAAGCGGCTCCTCCAGTGCGCGGCGAATGATGGTTGCGCCGATCTTCTCGTCGCCTTCCAGCGTCTTGATGAGCGCGTCGACAGCTGGGACGCAGCGCACCAGTGCGACTCCGCCCCCGGGGACGATGCCCTCCTCGACCGCCGCGCGCGTGGCATGCATTGCATCCTCGACGCGAGCCTTCTTCTCCTTCATCTCGGTCTCGGTTGCCGCGCCGACCTTGATGACTGCGACGCCGCCCACCAGCTTGGCCAGCCGCTCCTGCAACTTCTCCTTGTCGTAGTCGGAGGTGGTCTTCTCCACCTGCGCGCGAATCTCCTTCACGCGACCCTCAACCTCGCCGTCCTTGCCGCCGCCGTCGATGATAGTGGTGTTGTCCTTGTCAATGGTGACCCGCTTGGCCGTGCCCAGGTCCTCGATCTTGACCCCCTCCAGCTTGATGCCGAGGTCTTCGGTGATCGCCTTGCCGCCGGTCAGGATTGCGATGTCCTGCAACATGGCCTTGCGCCGGTCGCCGAAGCCGGGTGCCTTCACGGCCGCCACGTTCAGCGTTCCGCGCAGCTTGTTCACCACCAGGGTCGCCAGAGCCTCGCCCTCCACGTCCTCTGCGATGATCAGCAGCGGCTTCGCGGTGCGCGCAATCGACTCAAGCAGAGGAAGCAGGTCCTTCATCGACGAGATCTTCTTCTCGTAGATCAGGATGTAGGGGTCCTCCAGCGCGGCCTCCATGCGCTCCGCGTCGGTCACAAAGTAGGGCGACAGGTAGCCGCGGTCGAACTGCATTCCCTCCACCACCTCCAACTGCGTCTCCATGGTGCGCGACTCTTCCACCGTGATGACGCCGTCCTTGCCCACCTTCTTCATCGCCTCGGCGATGATCGACCCGATCTGCGCGTCGGAGTTGGCGGAAATCGTCCCAACCTGCGCGATCATGTCGCCGGTTACAGGCTTCGACAGCTTGTTCAGCGCGCCGCCATGAACCACGCCCTGATCATCGCGCTTGCCGATGATGGCCTCCACCGCCTTGTCGATGCCGCGCTTCAGCGCCATCGGGTTCGCGCCCGCAGCCACCGTCTTCACGCCCTCGCGGTAGATCGCCTGCGCCAGCACGGTCGCCGTCGTGGTGCCGTCGCCCGCGATGTCGGAGGTCTTCGAGGCCACTTCCTTCACCAACTGCGCGCCCACGTTCTCCGACGCGTTCGCCAGATCAATCTCCTTGGCCACCGTCACGCCGTCCTTGGTGATGGTCGGCGATCCGAACTTCTTCTCGATGACGACGTTGCGTCCCTTGGGGCCGAGCGTGACCTTCACCGCATCAGCCAGAATGTTCACTCCGCGCAGGATTGCCTGCCGCGAGTCTTCTCCATGCAGAATCTGTTTTGCCATTGTGCTGCTCCTGTCACCGGCTCATGGCCGGTCGAAAATTTTAATATTGCGTCGCCGAAATTTCGGCTTGGTTGTCTTTCACCGCGCGAAAGAGCGGTCGAGAACGGTGCGAAGCACCTACTTCTTGACGATGCCCAGCACTTCCTCTTCGCGCATGATGAGGAACTCGTCCCCGTCCAGCTTGATCTCGGTGCCCGAGTACTTGCCGAACAGGATCGTGTCGCCCGCCTTCACATCCAGCGGAAAGACCTTGCCCTCGTCGTTGGACTTGCCCTTGCCCACGGCGATCACCTCGCCCTGCTGCGGCTTCTCTTTGGCGCTGTCCGGAATGATGATGCCGCCGCGTACGCTCTCAACCTCTTCCAGACGACGGACCAGAATCCGGTCGTGCAGGGGGGTAAACTTTGTCTTTGCCATTGCGAATCTCTCCTGGTTGCAAAAATAATTTGATTGCAAAACGGTTGAATGCAGAAACCAGTCCGGCCAACCGGAGCCTCGGTACATCCGCCAGGCATCCGTTCCGGGTTTGAGTGGCCCAAAGCGCCCGTTAGCACTCAGACCCCTCGATTGCTAACGATAGGCCACCTCTCCCCTCCCTGTCAACCCATCCGGCGTGAAATCTGAGTGAAACTCGCTCATATCATATCGAATTGACCACAAGCGCCCCGCACACCATTCCAAGCCCACCCACTCCGCTCGTCTCGGCGTAAAATGTGCAAATGCTGCTCCGCAACCGTATCCGCACCCACTCTGGCCGCGCCTTCGTCTTCTGCCCCTTCGCGATGGCCCTCTGCCTCTTCGCGCTCCTCGTCTCGTTCGCCCCCATGCACGCCCGCGCCCAGGACGACTCCACGGCGCCAGAGCAGCATGGCCGCAAGTACAAGGCGCCGCCCGATACCTCGCGCATCGAGGTCACCGTGCTCAAGGGCTTCAACAAGAAGCCCATCATGAACGCCGCCGTCGTCTTTCATCCGGTCAAAGACGGCCGCGACGAGGGCAATATGGAGATGAAGACCGACCCCGACGGCAAGGCGGTGATTGACGTCATCCCCACCGGCAGCAAGGTCACCATCCAGGTCATCGCCGACGGCTTCGCCACCTTCGCCGAGGACTACGTCGTCAAAGAGGCCAGCCGCCAGATCCTCATCACCATGGTCCGTCCGCGCGCACAGGTCTCCGCCTACATCGACAACACCGGCAAGCCGGCGGAACTCAAGCCCGGCGTGCAGGAGCCGGTCCGCCCCAAGGCCAAGCCGGCCACGCCTTCCACTCCCGCAACAACTCCTCTCACGCCGCCCGCGAACACCACCACGCCGCAACCGTAGGGATGCTATGAATCGAATCAATCCCTGTATCGAAGGGGATGAATTTCAGCCTCAGTTTTATAAGTGGCGACAGGCTTCATCCTCAGTTTTGAAGGGGCGGGACTTCAGTCCCGCCATAAGTGCCGCAGTTAAAGTGGGGCTTTAGCCCCTGAGGGAATCTCGAACATCTGTTCAGACCTTCCCTGGAGGTCGCGCGATGCCAAAGCCTCATGCTTCGAAATCGGAATCATGTGACGCCCCCGCCCCGCTGGCGGGCAGCGCCGCCCTGGTCACCGGCGGGGCCCGGCGCATCGGCCGCGCCATCGCGCTGCGGCTTGCGGCCAGCGGAGCCAACGTCGCCATCACCTATCGCGACTCGCAGCCCGAAGCCGAAGAGACGGTGCGCGACCTGGCGGCGCTCAGCGTCGATGCCTTCGCCGTACGCACCGACCTCACCGATGCCGAGAGCATCCGCCAATCCGTCGCCGCCGTCATCGAGGAGTTCGGCCAGCTCGACATTCTGGTCAACAATGCCGGTCTCTTCGAGCAGGCCGCATTGCAAGAGATCACGCCCGAGCAGTGGGACCGGATGTTTTCCACCAACACGCGCGCGCCCTTCCTGGTCGCCCAGGCGGCTTATCCCCATCTGCGCGCGGTGGGTGGGCGGATTATCAACATCGGCTCGCTGGGCGGCACACATCCCTGGGCCACGCACGCCCACTACTGCGCCTCCAAGGCCGCTCTCCACATGCTCTCGCAGACGATGGCCAAGGCCTGGGCGCCCGAGGTTAGCGTCAACTGCGTAGCCCCCGGAATGATCGTGCAGGGAATGGACGCACAGGGAGAGATCGACCCAGCCTACGTACGCTTCGCCGCGAAGACCCCGATGCGCCGCAACGGCACCCCCGAGGACGTCGCCGCCGCGGTCCTCTTCTTCGCCACCGGCCCCCACTTCATCACCGGCCAGCTCCTCGCCGTCGACGGCGGCCTCGGACTTTAGCGCCGCTTCAGCCGCTCGCCCATGCGCTGCCACCAGTTGGGAATCTTGATCTCTTCGACCAGGCCGCGCGGCTCCTCTTCCACCTCGAACTCACGGCCCTCAAACACCGCCATTGGGTTGGTAACGCACAAACTGCGTGCGTAGTCTGCGCCATATTTCTTTGCCACCAGATCGTATTCCTCGCGCATGCGCGGCGGGCGCGTGGTGATGTTGTGCGCGTCCGTGGCCAGAAAGTGGACCCACCTCTTCTCCAGCAGATCGTTCGCCATCTGCTCCGCGCGCCGGCCCTTGTGCCCGGTCAGAGCGTCCGCCGTTACCTGGATCAGCACGCCGCCGCGCAGCCACTCGATCAGCCGCTCGGGCTCGTTCTGTAGCGTGGCGTTGCGCTCCGGGTGGGTCAGGATCGGCGTCAGCCCGGCCAGCCGCAGCTCGAAGAATGTCTCGGCCAGCCCCGGCGGAAGCCCGTAGTCCGGCACCTCCACCAGCAGGTAGCCCAGCCCGTTGATGCTGAATCGCGCCGGGTCCTCCTTCGCCAGTTTCACGTTGTCGTAGGAGAGGTGAAAGTCGCATCCCAGGCCCAGCGTCAGCGGGATCTTCGCCTCCTCCAGCCGCGCGCGCAGCTCGCCGGCCTTGGCCGCGTTCACGCTCTTGTCGAAGTCGTGGTAGCTGTTCGCGTGGGGAGTGCACACGACGTGCGTGATGCCCTCGGCCACCGCCAGCCGCGCCATCTCCACCGATGTCTCCATGCTGTCGGAGCCATCGTCCAATCCGGGCAGAAGATGATGATGAATGTCGATCATGCCACCGCAAGACTACCACCGCCGCGTGTGTTCTGCGTGTGACCGCCTACGCCGCGGCCAAACTCCGCGCCATCGCCTGGAACAGCAGCAGCCCGTCGGCCGATCCCAGCAGCGCCTCGCTCGATCGGTCCGGATGCGGCATCATGCCCAGCACGTTGCGTCCCGCGCTGAGGATCCCCGCAATGTTCTCCAGCGAGCCGTTGGGGTTGGCCTCCGCCGTGATCTCGCCGGCCGCAGTGGCATAGCGGAACGCAATGCGGTCGTCCCGCTTCAGCGCAGCCAGCGTCTCGGCGTCGCAGTAGTAGTTGCCCTCCATGTGCCCGATGGGCATCTGCAGCACCTGCCCGTGCGCCAGCCCATTGGTGAACGCCGACTCCGTCGTCTCCACCCGCAGATGCAGATGGCGGCATACGTATCGCTGGCACGCGTTGCGCATCAGCGCGCCGGGCAGCAGCCCCGCCTCGCACAGGATCTGGAAGCCGTTGCAGATTCCCATCACCAGCCCGCCCGCCTCGGCAAATCGCCGCACGCTCTGCATGATGGGCGCAAAGCGCGCGATGGCGCCGGTCCTCAGGTAGTCGCCGTAGGCAAATCCGCCGGGCACCAGCACCGCGTCGCAGCCTTCCAGGTCGTGCGACTCGTGCCACAGATACGTCACCGGAACGCCCATCACCGCGCCGATCGCGTGGTGCGTGTCTTGATCGCAGTTGGAGCCGGGAAAGACCAGAACGCCGAACTTCATGGCTCTAGATTAGCATTCCCGCCCAGCACTTCGACCTTGTGTTGCACCAGATCACACGATGCAAATAAAGCCGTATTGCTTAAGGGCACGGCTTCAGCCGTGCCAAATAGGTCGATCTTTTTGAAGACTGCGCTCCTTTGCTCGCGAAGCGAGCAAAGGAGCGCGAGAAAGGTAAGCCCCCAAACTGACCCACAATCCAGCCGCAGGAATCGCGCGCTCTACGCCGGCACGTAGATGGCGTAGCCGCGCGGCGGGGCAGGGAACTCGGCGTTGCCCTCACCGTCCGTGGTGCGCGCGTCGGGCCATGCCTCATCGTGCCCGTCCCACGCAATTGGCACAAACCTCTGGTTTACCCACTTGGTCTTCACCGACGTGCCACTCCACTTGTCGCCCAGGTTGTTCAGCACATAGATCAGCCCCGGCTGGTCGACGCTCTCGTCCTTCCAGCCCACGCGCTGCATGATGTAAAGGTCGGGATCGGCGTGCAGTATCTGCGAGTCGCCGCCCGCGTGCTTGTGGTGCGCCTCCATCAGCGCGTCGATGCCGTTGGGAGTCCCTGTCCGCGCCAGCCCGTTGTTGTAGTAGTCGTACCAGAAGACGCACGGATAGCCCTCATGCACCATGATGAACGAGTAGGCCATCAGCTTGTCGTTGACGATCGTGTTCGCGCCCATGTCGTGGTTGTCCACGAAAGTCGCCGCGTGGCGTGGACGCTTCATCACCACCGAGCCGCCGTCGGTCAGGTTGCGCAGGTCGTAGTTCGGCGTATCGCACACGTCCTTCAGCTTGTAGCGCAGCGGAAAGTCGAACGCCGCCACCTGGTGGTCGGTAAACTCTGCGACGCGGCTCAGCCAGCCGTCGATGTCGTCGGCGCCAGACCAGTACTCGCCCACCACATACGGCACAAAGTCCTTGCCATCCTTGACGTAGAGATACTTCGCCAGCAGCCCGATCATCCATGCGCCAAAGCCCTTGGCGTAGTCGAAGCGGAAGCCGTCGAAGCCCAGCTCTTCGATCAGCATCCGCGCGTAGCGGTACATCGCCGCGTACACCTCCGGGTTGCGGTGGCACAAATGTGGATAGCCCGCGAAGTTCTCTCCTTCCAGAATCACCTGCTCGTAGCGGCTGGGATGGAAGTGGTTGTAGTTGCGCGGAAAGATCCCGCTCTTCGGGTTGAACTTCGTCCACCGCTTCTCGCCGTCGATGGGATTTACCTCTTCCTCGTCCCCGCCGCCGTTGTGGTTGATCACCATGTCGGCGTACAGCCCCACGCCGTGCTTGTGCGCTTTGGCGATCAGCGCCTCCAGCTCCGCCCGGTTGCCGTACCAGGTCTTCTTGCCGCCCTTCTGGTCGAAGTCTCCCAGGTCGAAGTAGTCGTACGGGTCGTAGCCCATCGACGTGTTGCTCGCCGCCTTGTTCACCGGCGGCAGCCACAGCGCGTTGAAGCCCGCGTGCCCCAGCTCCTCCACCTTCTCGGCGACGAACTTCCACCACTCATGCTCCTTCTTTTCGAGCCTCGGCGCGTCCCAGTAGAAGGCCTGCATCATCACTGCCATCGTTTGTTCCCCATCTCTCTATCAAGAAAAATTGTCATTCTGAAAAGAATTGTCATTCTGACCCTGACCCTGAGCGCAGCCCCACGAGTCGTCATTCTGAGCGCAGCGAAGAATCCCCGCATTTGTCGTTGTTTGTTCTTGCTCGTCATTCTGGCCGAAGGCCAGAATCTCTGTATTTGTCTTTCGAACCAGCGATAAACCCCCGAGAACAAGTTGGGCCAAGATAAACGCTCTGCGTCCCTTGCGTGAGATGCCGCGCGCAACCCTCCAGGTTGGACAACCCGCGAGAGTTGCGGGCCGCCTGCGCGCGCTGCTCGCTCTCCCGACCCGGCAATCCGCGCCGCCGCACGACACTCTCGCTCCGCAGGGGTATCATTGCCATATACGCGAATGGGTCGCGGGCCGGGCACTGCATCCGCTCCCGCGGTCTTCCGCACCATTCACTCCAGGGGTCACTCCGCATGACTGAAGCGCCCGCCGCAACGCCGTCCAAACGCAAGGTCCTCGTGGCCGACGACGAACAGGTCATCGCCAACACGCTGGCCATCATCCTCAACCAGGCCGGCTTCGAGGCGTGCGCCGTCTACAGCGGCGAGGCCGCCATCGAGGCCCTCGACAGCTTCCAGCCGGACATGCTCATCACCGATGTCATCATGACTGGCATCAACGGCATCGAGACCGCCATCGCCACGCGCGCCCGCAGGCCAAACTGCAAGGTCCTGCTCTTCAGCGGCCAGGCCGCCACAGCCGATCTGTTGGAGAAGGCGCGCCACGAGGGCCACGAGTTCGAGGTCCTCGCCAAGCCCGTCCACCCCAACGACCTCCTCGCCAAGCTCCGCGGCTAACCACCACAAATCCGGGTGCCCCACATCTCGATTTTAAGATGTGGGACTGAACAGTCTGCGGAAAACTTCCGTCTTTGCCTTTCGGAGGGAGCAGTGGGCTTCAGCCCCCTGAATAAAGCCAATCGAATCAAGGGGCTTTAGCCCTGGGCCTTTTGCTCGTAGCGTCAAAATACCGGGTGCCCCACATCTCGTTTTTGAGATGTGGGATTGCAGCGCCGCATCATTCCTTCGAAGCCGCCGGCCTCTTCCGCTCTTTCACCTTCACCGCCGGAACGCCTGCGTAGACGCCCCACGGCTCCAGGTCGCGCGTTGCCACCGAACCCATCCCCAGCACCGCGCCCTCGCCCACGCTCACGCCGGGGCCGACCGAGGCACGCGCGCACACCCACGCATACGCTCCCACCTCCATCGTGTAGGCCAGCAGCGGGAAGCGCGGATCGTCCAGGTCGTGGGTCGCGCCGCACAGGTACGACTCCTGCGACAGGATGGCGTGCGATCCCAGGCGCACGGGCGCGGGGTTGTAGATCTCCGCGCCATCGCCCGCCGTCACCAGTTCCGCGCAGACCAGGTTCCACGGGGCCCACACCCGCGAGCTTGGATAGAAGTGGCAGTTCGGCCCCATCGTCGCGCCAAAGCGCCGCAGCAGGAACGCCCGCCACGCGTGCATCGGCCGCGGCGAAGGACGGTACAACACCGCCCGGCACGCGTTCCACAGCAGCCGCCGCGCGCGGTCGCTCGCCGCGAACGCCGGCCGCAGATACGGGTCCGCCGCCGTCTCCGCCGCAATGTGCTCCGCCGCGTTGTAATGCACCTGCTTCGCCATCCCCGTCTCAGCCTCGCGCTACGCAACCAACAACCAACAACCAACAACCTGCAACTAGCAACTCTTCTTCTCGATCGGTTGATATCTCGTCGTGGCCCGGGCCAGACACTCGACGTTCTCCATCGCGCGTTTGGAGGTAAGGTGGTAGTCGAACTCCTCATGAAAACACTTCCTCGCGCGGATGCGAAGTTCCGCAATCTCCTCCGCGCTCAGCGCAGCCCAGCCGCGCAGGCTGCTCTTGGTCCCCTCGACCGTGTCCGCTCCCACAAACCCTGCCCCGCCGCTCACAACCTCCCGCCAGATGTTCACCTTGTCGGAGACGATCGCGGGTACGCCGCACGCCAGCGCCTCCGCCACAACGATCCCGAAGTTCTCCTGGTGCGAGGGAAGCACAAAGACCTCCGACGACGAGAAGGCCCCCCATTTGAGCGCACCCTCCAGGCTTCCAGTCCAAAGTATCCGGTCGGCGATTCCCAGCCGCGCCGCCATCGGTTCCAGTTCCTTCCGCCATCCCAGTTGGTCGGGGCCCACGATCGCCAACCGCCACGCCTCATCCTTGCCCAGCGTCGCGGCATACGCTTCAATCAGAATGTCGGTCCCTTTCTTGGGATGGATCCGCCCCAGTGAGATCGCCAGCCGTTTGCCGCGAAGCTCCGGCCATCGCGCCAGGAACTCCTCGCTCGCCGCCCCGGTGTCGCAGTCGGGCCCGAATGTGCCATAAGGCACCACCACCTCGCGTACGCTGTACCGGGAGAACGATCGCCGCGCCTGGATCATCTCCTCTTCGCAGGTGAACAGCACCGCGGTCGCATCGTGTAGCGCCCGCCGCAGCAGGCCATGCCAGTAGATCACTTTTTTGATGTGCTTGAACGGATACCGCATCTTGAAGTACGGGTCGAGCATTCCGTGGGGAAAGACCGCCCAGGGAATGTCCGTGTCGGCGAGCGCGCGATGCGCGGCCACCGTGTTGTAGTTCCATATCCCGTTGACGAACACCACGTCGAAGCGCGAAAGATTGGCCTTCAGCCACGGCATCGCATGGCGCGAGTACCGGTATGTCCCCCAGCCCGGGCCCAGTCCAACCACCTTCGCCGGAAAATCGCACTGCCGCACAAACTCAGGCGAGTCCAGCGAAGCCACCTCCACCTCATACCCCCCGATGCGATAGATCGCGCAGCGTTGTCGCAGCCCTTCAACAGGCCCACCCGTGGCCGGATCGATCGATGGGATGAAGTGCAGGATTCTCATTGGCCGTCCTTGAATCCCTCGTCCATCACCACCTTGGCCCAGCGGCGTGTCCAGGGGGTCCCGCGGTCTGCCAGCATGGGCAGGCTGGCCCAGTCGCGCTGGTTTGTGGCTGCCGCGATCCACTGCGTCATCGGCACTCCGAACCCCGACTTCGGACGGGTGATAATGTCCTCCGCCAGCAGGTTCGCCGGGGTTTGCGCCAGCAGCCGTTTGCCGAATCCGCCGGAAAATCCCGTGTGGACCAGCTTCAGCGCGTCCAGCAATGCAGCATCCACCAGCGGTGTGCGCAACTCCAGCGAGTGCGCCATGCTCGCCCAGTCGCTGTCGCGCAGCAACTGGTTGCGCAGATACATCGTCGAATCCAGCAGGCAGACTCCCGCCGCGTCATTCACGGCATTGGCCTTGGCCATGCCGGGAGGCGAGCCGCCCAACCGCTCCAACCCCTCCCGCGCGCTCTCCTCGCCCATCAGCAGGGGCAGCTCCTCCGGCAGAAAGACGCAGCGCTTCAGGTAATACACTCCCTCCAGCGAGCCCATGTACTCCGCGATGCCCTTGAACTTGGGATGCCGGTGTTCTTTGACCAGAAGGGAGCACGCCGCTCCCACCAGGGATCGGCCGCCGGGAATCGCCGTAGCCATCCTTCCCAGCATCGCGCTGCGCGGAAGCTGCTTCATCAGGTTGTAGCCGTAGAACAGCTCGTCGCCGCCCACTCCGGAGAGCACCACCTTATACCCGCGCTCGGCCGCCGCCTTGGCCGCAAACCAGGTGTTCACGCCATCCACCGACGGCTGGTCCATGGCATCCAGAATCCGCGGAATGTCCTGCTCGAACTCCTCCCGCGTGATGCGCCGGACAGAGTGCGGCAGACCATAGTGTTCGGCGATGATGGCGGCGCACGGTACCTCGTCCTCATGCCGGGAGATATACTCCTCGAATCCTACCGTTATCCCCTCCACCTTCCCGCCCAGTTCGGAGATCAGCGCGGCAATCGTTCCCGAATCGATCCCTCCGGACAGAAACACGCTCACCGGAACGTCCGACACCAGGTGGGCGCGCACCGAATCCGTCACCGCCTTGCGCACCACCTCCTGCAACTCATCGTCAGACAGCCGCACGCCCTCCTGCCTCCAGTTGTCGCGGATGTCGTTCCAGCAAACCGGCGTCTGGGCGCGGCCTGCGCGCACCCGCATCCAGTGTCCGGCCGTCAGCGCGAAGACCCCCCGGTACAGCGTCCACGGCGCCTGCACGCTTCCCCACAGATAGAACCCCGCGACCCCGGCCTCCTCGTGCCGCGCCGCCACCAGCCCAGACGCCAGAATCGCCTTCACCTGCGACGCAAACACCACCCCGCGCTCTGTCTGCGAATAATAGAGCGGCTTGATCCCGTAGGGGTCGCGGGCCAGAAACACCTCGCGCGTAGCCGCGTCCCAGATGGCAAACGCGAACATGCCCCGCAGCCGCGGCAGCATCCGCTCTCCATCGCGCGCATACAGCGCCAGCAACACCTCCGTATCGGACGTTGTGCGGAACGCCACGCCCTCTGCCTCCAGCTCGCGACGCAGCTCATGGAAGTTGTAGATCTCGCCATTGAAGGTGATGCAGGTCTTGCCGTCGCTGCTCACCATCGGCTGGTTGGACCGCGCATCCAGGTCCTGAATGGCGAGGCGCCGGTGGCCCAGCACCGCACCTTTGCCCGTCCACACCCCCTCCGCGTCGGGCCCGCGCAGGCGCATTCGATCCGTCATGCGCCGAACGGCATCAACCGAAGAGCTTGCAACCACCTCATCCGTCGAGATGAATCCCGCGATTCCGCACATGCGCGCACCACACCCGGAAAATCCAGTCCATCCTATTGCTAGCGTATTCTCTCATGAAGCGATGGCCGCTAACGCCATACGGCGCACCACCGGAGGTACCTCCACGACCGCTTCAACCCCCGGGGAAAAGGTTACTTCTAGGATGAGATGCCGTTGGATGGCGCTGCGCCGCAAACCTCGGCGGCTGGCCCACTCATGGTTTTTCTTTTGAACCTGCGAAGAGTGGGCGACCACCTAAGTTTTTGGACTCTTGATCCAACGAAATAGTGGGTGCCCCATCCTTCGCTT
>PLOU01000192.1:0-2096 GCA_003142235.1 Granulicella sp. | reverse complement strand
CGAAGGGTGGGTCTACCTCCAACCCCTCCCGCTCCCAAAGATTTTTTTCCCGAATTTCCCCGTAAATCCGCGTGTCAAGCCCCTCGACCCACCAAAATCGCCTCAACCAACAGAAAACAAAAGAGAAAAAACTTTCCCCAAAGTGGCATAGTAGTTATGCTCCGCTTGCTACAATTAATATATGGATCAATTCCATCGAGCCTGTGCAGAAACCGCCGCTCGCACCGTTCTTTCTCAANNACCGAATAAGCCGCACCGAATCAGTATTTTGCCAGCAAGTTCCATGCAATGAATATCTTGCCGGAGCCATCCGCGCTAAATCCGCCATTTCCACCCATAACTCGTATGTTATGAATATTTTAGCCACAACCTCCATGCAATGAAGATTTTGGCCGCCACGCCCCGCACAACCGATTGATTCCAGGCAACTTGCTCCTAACATATTCATTATGAGTATTATCCCTGTAGCCACCACATAACAAACAACTTACCACCAATCTAACGCCAAGGGGGGATGGCAGGGGGAGGGGAGCTACTAAATGATTAACGGTTCATGCGATTGCCCGGACGCTGGAGGCACCTCGCCGAGTCGCGGAAACCGCCGGTGCTAACATGCAGAGGAGTGCAACGGCATGAAGATTCTATACATAAGCCAGTTGGAGCACGGATGCAGCGCCAGGGCCCGCATGTTGGCTCTCCAGCGCATGGGGCATCAGATCGTCCCCCTGGACACAAACTCCTACGCCACAAAGAACAGGGTCCTTGGCAAACTCGCATTCCTGCTCTCCACGGGATCGAAGCTGCAGCGCCTCAACCGCGATATTCTCCGCCTCGCCGCCGAGCACAAGCCTGACCTCCTCTGGGCGGACAAGGTGCTCCAGCTCCAGCCCGCCACCGTTCTCTGCTGCCGCGCCATGGGAATCCAGACCGTCTGTTACATGATCGACAACGCATTCGGTCCGCGCCGCGACTCAGGCCTGCGCCTGTACAAGAAGTCCATCCCTTGTTTCGATCTCCACTGCACCCAGAGGGACGTTAGCGTGGCCGACCTCAAGCGGCGCGGCGCGCGCCAGGTCATCAAGATCCAGACCGCCTACGACCCGATCGCGCACTTTCCTCCACCGGATGGCTGGTCGGATGCCGACCGCGACCGCGATGTCTCGTTTATCGGCTCGCCCTACGATGACCGGCCCGAGTTCCTCACCCAACTCTCCGAGGCCGGCTTCCACGTCGTCATTTCAGGCGCGGAACGGGCCTGGAAAAAAGCTCTGCCTCCCGCCAACTTCGCCAGGCTCTTCCGCGAGGGCGTGCTGATGGAGGACGCCTATCGCACCGGAATCTGGAGATCGAAGATCAATCTCAGCTTCCTCACCAAGTCCAACCAGGATGAGGTCGCGCACAAGAGCTTCGAGATCGCCGGCTGCGGAGGCTTTTTAATGGTCGAGCGCTGCGAAGGCCATCTCAGCCGTTTCGTCGAGGACAAGGAGGCCGTCTTCTTCTCCACCGTCGAAGAGTGCATCCGCAAGATCGCGCTCTATCTGCCCGATGAAGCCGCCCGCGAGCGCATCGCCCGCGCAGGCCGCGAGCGCGCCGAACGCGACGGCTACCATAACGACCACCAACTGCGCCTCATCCTCGACCGCCTGCAAAGCCTCAGAGACGCGCAGCCAACAATCAGCAATTGACCACCAACTACGCCACGAACCCCGGCGCAACATGCTCCAGCGCCTGCCGCAGTCCCCGCACGTCTTCCTCGAAGCTCCAGCTCTGGATGCGCTCGAAGGCGCGTTGTCCCATCGCCTCGGCCACGCCCGGCTCCAGCACGCGCCGCAGCGCCCGGGCCAGCGCGTCCACATCGCCCACCGGAACGATGCACCCGTTCACTCCATCCTCAATCAGGTCCGGAGCGCATCCCACGTCGTCGGTAACAATGACGGGCCGCGCCGCATTCATCACCNNCCCCACGGCTCGTGCCGCGAGGGAAGCACGAAGACCGTCGCCAGGTCGAAGAAGCGCGGCATCTCCGACTGGTTGCGAAATCCGCAGAAGCGGATGCCGCCGAACCCGGTCGCCGCCGCCTGCCGCTCCAGCGCCGC
>PLOU01000009.1 GCA_003142235.1 Granulicella sp. | reverse complement strand
GGGGGTTGACAACAGGAAAACGGTTGTTGGTTGCTGGTTGTTGGTTGTTAGTTGAGGACAGACAACGGCAAAGGCCAATACGGAGATTCTGGCTGCGCCAGAATGACGAGCTAAAACAGGCAAGGGCAAGGGCCAATACGGAGATTCTGCCCTTCGGCAAGCTCAGGGCAGAATGACGAGCTAAAACAGGCAAGGGCTGGAGGTTTGAGGGAGAAAGGGGTGGAGGGTTGGGGCGGGGTGGGGTTCATCGGGGTCCTTCGCGCTCGAAAGACGCGCTCAGGATGACAGCAAAAACAGGCAAGGGCGAGGAACAAGAACAGGCAACGTCAAGGGCAAAGGCAAATACGGAGATTCTGGCTTCGCCAGAATGACGACGCGTGGGGAATGACGACGCGTGGGGATGGTGGGTGATTTATACTGGTCGCTTGCCCTGCTAACGGCTTGGTGCGCGGGAGTTTCGCGGGCCGGGACGCGCAAAATCAACGGGCAGATGCGCTGTCATCCACTGGACTGAAGCTGGGATTGGGCCTGCGGCGAATGGGGCCTGAGCCGGTTGCGGACCAGGTTGGAGGCGGGGCGCGAAGTCAAGGTCGCGGGTCGGGTATGATTCGTTTTCTGCAGAAAGACACAAAGGCAGTCAAGATAATGTTTGGCGTCATCATTGGCGCCGCGTGCGTGGCGATGGTGCTTTACCTGGTTCCTGGGCTGATGGACAACCCGACGGGAACGAGCGCGTCGGTGTATGCGACGGTGCGGGAGCCGGGGGCGCTGGGGCGGATCGGGTTGGGGGAGAGCACTGAGATCAAGACGGAGGATGTGGCGAAGCTGGCGCAGCGGCAGTTGCAGCAGCAGCACATGCCGGCTGAGATGATGAGTTCCCTGCTGGCGTACATGATGCCGCGGGCGGGGCAGATCCTGGTGCAGCGGGCGATGCTGAAGCAGGCGGCGGACGCGATGCACCTGGAGGTGAGTGACGCGGACCTGGCGCGCGAGCTGCGGACGGGGCCGTTTGCCGAGTACCTGTTCCCCGATGGGCAGTACATCGGCGACGACCGGTACATGGACTTTGTGCAGACGGCGTTCGGGACATCGCGCTCGGAGTTCGAGTCGCAGGTGAAGGACGACATGGAGCTGCAACGGCTGCAGGCGATGGTGACGGGCGGGGCGACAGTTTCGGATGCGGCGGTGCGCGAGGCCTACCGGGTGCAGGGGATGAAAGTGCAGTTCGACTACGCGGTGGTGTCGCTGGAGGATCTGAAGAAGACGATCAACCCGCCGGACGCGGAGTTGCAGAATTATTTCAAGCAGAACGCGGCGAAGTACGCCAAGGCGATTCCGGAGACGCGCAAGATCGAGTATGCGGCGTTCGACGCGGCGAAGACGCCCGGCGGCAAGGCCGCGGTGAGCGACGCCGAGGCGCAGGCGTACTACAACGCGCACCTGGCGCAGTACAAGACCGAGGAGCAGGTGAAGACGCGGCACATCCTGATTGCGGTGAAGGCGGGCGCGGACGCGGCGACCGATGCGGCGGCCAAGGCCAAGGCCGAGGACGTTCTGAAGCAGTTGCAGGCGGGCGGGAAGTTTGCGGAGCTGGCGAAGAAGTACTCGGAGGACCCAGGGAGCAAGGACACGGGGGGCGAGCTGGTGCTGATGCCGACGGCGAGCCTGGACCCTGCCTACGCGAAGGCGGCGATGGCGCTGAACCCAGGGCAGACTTCGGGGCTGGTGCGGTCGGCGTTCGGGTACCACATCATCCAGACGGAGCAGAAGCAGGCGGCGGGAGTGAAGCCGCTGAGCGAGGTGAAGGACACGATCGTGAAGGCGATCGCGCAGGACAAGCAGGGCTCGGCGTTGCAATCGTATGGGAGCGAGCTTGCGGCCGAGGCGAAGAAGAATGGGCTGGCTGGTATGGCGGCGGCGCATGGGTTGAAGTTGGTGACGACCGATTCCCTGGCGAAGAGCGCGATCATCGGCGGCGTGTCGGACGGCACGCTGATGCTGAGCACGGCGTTCACGACGGACAAGGGCGCGGCACCGCAGGCGATCTCCACCGGCGACGGCTATGCGGTGTTTACGGTGGTGGATGTGACGGCGGCGCACGCTCCGGAGTTTGCGGAGTATAAATCGCATGTGCTGGATGACTACCGCGACCAGACGGCACCGGAGCTGCTGCGGGCCGAGACGACCAAACTGGACGCGCGGGCCAAGCAGCTGAACGACCTGAAGAAGGCGGCGGCGGAGTTGAAGCTGCCGATCAAGACAAGCGGACTGGTGGGCGAGGACGGACAGGTGACCGACCTGGGCGCAATGAGCGGGCCGGGAGCCGCGGCGTTCAAGCTGGCCAAGGGCGGGATCTCGGACGCGATCAACGCAGGGCAGACCGGCGTGGTGCTGACGGTGACCGACAAGCAGGAGCCCACGGCGGACGAGACGGCGAAGAACTTCGATGCGACGCGGGAGCAGTTGCTGAGCCAGCAGCGGGAGGAGATCTTCGGCATATTCATGGGGACGCTGACGCAGAGGTACGAACAGGGCGGCGGAGTGCGGCTTACCAAGCAGGCGGCGGCCCCGGCAGGACCTTTGACGGGCAAGTAGAGATGAGGAACGAGGGGCCTGCTCCCCGCCCGGTGTGTGGTTTGGCGCTGGGTTGGGAGCAGGTCTTTTTTTGTGCGGCACGCGATTTCGGCATCAGACAGATAGATGGGATGCGTCCAGGAGCAAGGCTTTGGTTGGGGCGCCCAGCTATGAGGTTTGAGCTATGGGCACAGGATGAAACAAGCAACGACATAATACGGAGATTCTGAGCTGCGCTCAGAATGACGACATAAACGAAGACGCTGAAGGGTGAGGGATGAATCAGGAACGGATGAGCGGCGTTCTGCTGCATGTGACGAGCCTGCCATCGCGGGGCGGCGTGGGAGACTTTGGGCCGGCGGCGTACGCGTTTGTGGATTTTCTGGCGGCGGCGAAGCAGCGGCTGTGGCAGGTGCTGCCGCTGAATCCGCCGGGGTATGGCAGTTCGCCCTACTCGGCGCTGTCGGCGTTCGCGGGCAATCCGGCGCTGATCAGCCTGGAGCGGCTGGCGGAGGAGGGGTGGATTGCGGAAGGGCGCGTGGAGGAGTGGGCGCGGATGGATGAGGCACCTGCATCAAAGACGACGGACCTGGTGGCGGCGGCGGGACGCAAACAGCCGCTGATCGAGGAGGCGGCGGGGAACTTTCTGGACCGCGCGAACGATGGGGTGCGGGCGCGGTTCCAGAATTTCTGCCAGGAGAACATGAGCTGGCTGCCCGAGTATGCGAGCTTCAACGTGCTGCGGCGCAGGTTCGGCGATGTGGGCTGGAACCAGTGGCCGGAGGAGTACGCGCTGCGCAAGCACGACACGCTGGCGGCGCTGCTGACCGAGCAGGGGCGCGCGCTGGCGGTGGAGCAGGCGATCCAGTTCTTCTTCGACGAGCAGTGGCGCGCGCTGAGGGCGTACTGCGCGGAGCGGAAGATACAAATCCTGGGCGATGTGGCGATCTTTGTGAACTACGACAGCGCGGAGGTGTGGACGCACCCGGAGCTGTTCGAGCTGGACGAGAAGGGAAGGATGGTGCGGGTGTCGGGCGTGCCGCCGGATTACTACTCGGCGACGGGGCAGCGCTGGGGCAATCCTCTGTACCGGTGGGGAGAGATGAAGGAGCGGGGGTTCGACTGGTGGGTGGCGCGGGTGCGGCGGTCGCTGGCGCTGTACGACATGGTGCGGCTGGACCACTTCCGCGGCTTCGAGGCGTACTGGTCGATTGCAGCCGAGGAGCCGACGGCGGCCAAGGGGCAGTGGGTGAAGGCGCCGGGGATCGAACTGTTCGAGCGACTGAAGGAGGTGTTCGGCGAACTGCCGTTTATCGCCGAAGACCTGGGGCTGATTACGCCGGAGGTGGCGGAGCTGCGCGAACACTTCGGAATGCCGGGGATGCGGATCCTGCAGTTCGGATTTTCGGACCGCGGAGCGCATATCTATCTGCCACACCAGTATGTGCCGAATACGGTTGCCTATACCGGGACGCACGACAACGACACCACGCTGGGATGGTGGAAGAGCGGGGCGACGGCGGAGGAGCGCGCGCACGCGCAGCTCTACCTGCAGCCGATCGGGCGGGACGGGGAGATTGTGGGAGCGATGATGCGTGCGGCGGCGCGGTCGGTGGCGCGGCTGTGCATCTTTCCGATGCAGGACATCCTGCGGCTGGGCAGCGAGGCGCGCATGAATACTCCGGCGAACCGGCTGGGGAACTGGGGCTGGCGGTTTGAGGCGGGGGCGATGAAGCCGGAGATTGCGGCGGAGCTTGCGGAGTTGATGGAGCTGACGGATAGGGATTGGGTGGAGGCGGAGAAGGAAAAGCTTAGCACGGATTGACACCGATGAAACCGATTAAGAACAAGCAACAGTAAAGAGCAAAAACTAATGCGAGTTAAGAACGGGCAACGGCAAGGGCCAATACAGAGATTCTGGCTGCGCCAGAATGACGAGCAAGAACAAACAACAGAAAACACAGGCAACAGCGAAATGCGGGGGGTCCCTCCACTGCGCTTCGCTCCGGTCGGGATGACGGAGGTTGTTGGTCGATCGAAGAAACAACTTGCACGGGCGGGGTAGACTGGTGGGAGCGAAGTTCAAATGACAGGAGCGACGATGCCTCTCTCTGGCGAAGCAATACGAACGATGAATTATGTGGACGATATTTCGGTGACGCTGCGGCGGATCCTGACGGTGCTGCCGTCGCTGACGGACGAGGAGCGGCAGCGCGTGTCGGACCACATCAAGGGCGCGGAGCCAAGCTACGAGAGCGTGATCCTGGCCGTGCAAGCGAAGAAGTGAGGGAGTGTGGTCCAAATCCCACTCATCCTCACCCCAGCGAGCAAGCTCGCCGGGGACCCCGATCGCGATAAGACCGCGATGAATGGGGCACCCGGCGGCGGGGGCGGGGCGGATGCGAAAGTGCGGCCCGCGATCCGCACGGTGGCGGTGATTGGGGCGGGACGCGTGGGGCGGAGCTTCGCTCTGGCCGCCGCGGCGGCGGGATTCGACGTGGTGCTGGAAGACGTGATGCCGGCCAACCTGCGGCGGGCGCAGGAGGAGTACGCCGATCTGGGGGCAGAGAACGCGGGGGCGCGCGGCAGGCTTACGGTTGCGGCGACGATCGAGGACGCGGTGCGGGAGGCGGACGTTGCGGTGGACTTTGTGCCGGATGAGCTGGAGTCGAAGCTGGAGATTTTTTGTCTGCTCGACCGCATGGCGCCGCCGCGGACGATATTGCTGACGCCGAGCGATGCGCAGAGCATTACCGACCTGGCTTCGTGTACCTATCGCGGCGAGCGATGCTTCGCAGTGCGCGGGGGATTTGGGGCTGTGGGTGCAGGGCCGGTGCGGCTGCTGCATCCGGTGGGCGCGGCGGAGGCGGCGCTGGATGCGGTGAGTGGGTTTCTGCGCGCGCTGGGCGGCGAGGTGCGGGTGGAGTTGGATGGGGACGCGCCGAAGCTGGTGAAGAAGCTGGGGTGATTCTGATCGATTCCCACTCGTCCTCCCCCAGCGAGCAAGCTCGCCGGGACCCCGATCGCGATGAGACCGCGATGCGGGGAGCCCGGCGCTATTGAGTGTTGGGGTGGACGACGCGGAGGCCGAGATGCCGCTCGAAGGGGTCGAAGTCGCGGTCGCGGTGGAGCAGCGTGTGCCCCTGGCGGATGCAATGGGTTGCGATGATGCAGTCGATTGTCTTGCGCACGGTGACGCCGCGGGCGCGCAGCGCACGGAAGTTGCGCGCAGAGGCGAGCGCGATTTCTTGGCCGCCGGTGGAGAAGATTGGGAACTCCGCCAACTGCCGGGCGATGCTGGCAAACATCTTTTCGCCGCGAACTCCCTGCAATACCTCGCAGAGGATGAGGTCGGTAAGCCCAATCGACGGACGACCCACCTCGCTCTTGAGCCAGAGGCTTTGCAGGTTCTCATTGCCGGCAAAGAAATCTACCCAGACAGTCGAATCGACGATGATCATATACACGATCCCGAACTGAGATCAATCTCTCCGCGACTCATCCAGATTGCCTTCCCATTTCACTTTCCCCCAGAATTTACGCATGTCGCCCTGCGCCTGCACTTTTACGAGCAGCTTGAGGGCTGCGTCGACGGTCGCCTTCTTGGTTGTGGCGCCGCTGCTGCGCATGGCGCGCTCGATCAACTTGTCGTCGATCTCGATATTTGTGCGCATGGCAATAATCCCCCGATGTGTAAGGATTGCATATTTTTGTGTATGAGGTCAAACGTGGATGAGGCGGCCCTACTCTTCGGGTTTTTTGCGGAGGGCGGTGAGTTGGGGGTGGAGGAGCTTGGCGGTGAGGGAGCGGGTGAGGGCTTCGACGGCGGACTGCTGGGCGGGAGTGAGGGCTGCGCCGGTGGCGGCGAGGCGGGCGGCGGTGCGTTCGAGTTCGGATTGGCGGATGGCTTCGGCGGACTGCTGCAGGGTGACGATGACGGGGACGGCGTCGCGGGACTGCAGGCGCTGGTGGTAGAGCTCGACCTCGCGGGTGACGATGGCTTCGGCGGCGGCGGATTCTCGGCCGCGGTCGGCGAGGTGGGCGGCGGCGACCTGCTGCAGGTCGTCAATGTCGTAGACGAAGCAGCCTTCGACCTGGTCCATGAGGGGATCGACGTCGCGGGGGACGGCGATGTCGATGAAGAACATGGGGCGGTTGCGGCGGAGTTCGAGGAAGCGCTGGCCGTGGGAGCGGAGGAAGATGGGCTGCGGCGAGCCGGTGGAGGTGAGGACGATGTCTGCGCGGGCGGCCTGGTCGTAGAGCTGGTCGAATGGGATGACCTCGGTGGTGCAGGCGAGGCCAGAGCCGTGGATGGCAATGGGGCCGTTGGCGAGCTGCATGGAGACCTGATCGGCGATCTGGCCGGCGAGCTGCGCGGCGCGCTCCGGGGTGCGGTTGGCGATGAGGATGGAGGTTGCTCCCTGCTGGATGAGATGGCGCGCGGCGAGGTCGGACATCTTGCCCGCGCCGACGATGAGGACGGTCTTGCCGCGCAGGCTGCCGAATATCTTGCGCGCGAGATCGACGGCGACCGATGCGATGGAGACGGAGGAGCTGCCGATGCGGGTCTCGGTGCGGACGCGCTTGGCGACCGAGAAGGCGCGCTGGAGGAGTGGTTCGAGCGCGGAGGAGATGGCCCCGGCCTGACGCGCGACGGAGTAGGACTCCTTGACCTGGCCGAGGATTTGCGGCTCGCCGACGACCATGGAGTCGAGCGAGCTGGCGACGCGGAAGAGATGGCGGACGGCCTCGCGCTCGCGGAACTCGTAGAGGTGCGGTTCGAGGGTGGCGGCGGAGACGGCGAAGTACTCGTGCAGGAAGCGGAGGAGGTCGGGGGGATTGCTGTCGCGGGGGTGGTCCTGAATGGTGAGGAACTCGACGCGGTTGCAGGTGGAGAGGATGAGGGCTTCGCGGATTCCAGGCTGATGGGCGAGGGTGCGTGTGGCGTCGGCGAGGCGGGCCAGGGGGATGGCGAGGCGCTCGCGCACCTCGATGGGCGCGGTGGTGTGGTTGATGCCGAGCAGGACCAGTGTCATGGGGCACCGAACCCGCGCACGTGGCTGACGAGGTTTGCAATCCATACGACGAGCATTGCGACTAGAACGGCCCCGGAGAGATAGGCGGCCTTGCGGCCGCGTAACCCAGTGCGGTGCCTGAGATAAAGGAGCAGGACATAGACGCACCACATGGCAAAGGAGGCAATCACCTTGGGATCGAGAAAGTATGCGGCGCCGAGGGGTGTCTCCTGCACCAGGACAGCGCCGATGACGAGGCCAATCGTCATGCAGGGAAAGCCGAAGAGGAGCGTGGCGTGGGCAATGCGATCGATGGTGTCCAGCGGAGGCAGCCAATCGAGCGCGCCCCACCATGAGCCTTCGCCGGCCTTTATTTTTTGCTTTATGTGGCGCTCTTGCGCGAGGTAGAGGATGGACGCGAGCAGGCTGAAACAGAGCGCGAAAGATGCGGCCAGCAAGGCGGCAATGTGGGCAATGAGCCAACCGGAACGCGCGCCCTCGGACGGGAAGATGTAGCGGGTGAGGCCCAGCGAGGGCACAAAGACCAGGAAAAACGTAACTGGCAAGGCAAAGATTCCAAGGGAGATGGCGTCGTAAAGCCACCAGGCGAGGAAGAAGAGGGCAGCCAGGAGAAGCCCCAGCAGCGACTCGGTTTCGCGCATGCCAACCGGCATCCAGCGATGGGCCAGGGCGAGCATTTCGACCACGGAGACGAAGTGGAAGAAGAAGCCCATGCCGGCCAGATGCACGCAGATGCTTCGCCAGCGCTCGTTCTTATAGAGCACGGCGGGAAAGATAGCGACACTGCCCGCCGCGTAAAGGACCGCCGCGACTTGGAGCCAGAGGAGAGTCATGGGCCAGGTTGCAGTATACGAGGTGCGAGGTGCGAGGTTCGAGGTGCAAGGTTCAAGGTGAAAGGCAAAATCAGAAGAAACTGCGACTTGCATTGCAGTCGGCAACACAAGGAACTGAGGATGGGATGCCAGTCACGGCGGATAGGATTCTGCGTGCGCGGGCGATCCCGCTTGAGGCGAAGTTCGTGGGCGGGGCGAAGGCGAGCGACGGGCACGGGGGCGAGTGCGGTATTCTGGCGATTCAGCCATGGCGAATGAGAGGACGAGCGACGCAGGCGCGCAGACCCCGGTGATGCGGCAGTACTTTGCCGCGAAGGAGGCGCATCCCGACTGCCTGATGTTCTGCCGGATCGGGGACTTCTATGAGCTTTTTTATGAGGACGCGATTGTGGCGTCGCGCGAGCTGCAACTGACCCTGACGGCGCGCGACCGCGAGAAGAAGCAGCCCATGTGCGGCGTGCCATACCACGCGGCCGAACAGTACATCCAGAGGCTGCTGCGGAAGGGCTACCGGGTGGCGCTGTGCGATCAGATGGAAGACCCCAAGTTGACCAAGAAGATCGTGCGGCGCGAGGTGACGCGCGTGCTGACGCCGGGGACGGCGGTGGACGCGGGGCTGGGGGCGGAGCAGAGCAACTGGCTGGCCAGCGTTGCGGCGAGTGGCGCGGGGGCGGCGGCGCGCGTGGGGCTGGCGCTGCTGGACCTGTCGACGGGTGAGTTTCGCGCGACGGAGTTTGCGGGGGCGACGGCGTGGGCGCAACTGGCGGACGAGCTGGGGCAGGCGAGGCCGGCAGAGCTGCTGGTGGCGGAGGGGGGACTGGCGGGGATGCGCGAGGGAAGGCAACCCACCCTTCACGGTGAGACTGTGAAGGATGGGGCACCCGGTTCTGATGGTGAGACTGTGAAGGATGGGGCACCCGGTTCTGATGGTGAGACTGTGAAGGATGGGGCACCCGAATCTTCGGGGGGCTCGGCGTACGAGGGGGCGCGGACGAGGACGGCGCTGGAGGATTGGGTGTTTACGGCGGAGTACGCCGTGCCGCTGCTGAGGAAACAGCTTGGGGTGCTGTCGCTGGAGGGGATGGGACTGGGCGGGCATGAGACGGCGGCGGTGGCGGCTGGGGCTCTTGTCCATTACTTACAGAAGACGATGCAGGGTGGGCTGGAGCACATCGATGCGATACGGTTCTACGCGCACGACGAAGGTCTGACGCTGGATGCGGTGAGCGTGCGGAATCTGGAGTTGGTGGAGCCGCTGTTTTCGGGCGAGTCGGTGCAGACAACGCTGTTTCATACGCTGGACGCCTGCGCGACGCCGATGGGCAAACGGCTGCTGCGGGCGACGCTGCTGCGTCCGGCGGCGGAGCTGAGGGAGATTGAGGAGCGGCTGGACGCGGTGGGCGAGGCGGTGGGCGATCTGAGGGGGCGCGAGGGAGTGCGGCGGGCGATGAACGGGCTGCTCGATATGGAGCGGCTGCTGGGGCGGGTGGCGCTGGATTCGGCTGGGCCGCGGGAGGTGATGGCTCTGGCAGGGACGCTGGGCTGCCTGCCGGGGCTGAGGGATGCGGTGGGGAAGTTCAAGGCGAAGCGGTGGAGAGAACTCGGTGGGGGGAACCCCACTCATGGCGATCTCACCCCATCGAGCAAAGACCGCTCGCCGGGGACCCCGGATGAGACCTCCATGAATGGGGCACCTGGTTCTGAAGTCAGCCAGTTCTCCACAGAGATTTCCACAGGAAAACCCACAGGGCGATCCACAGGGATTTGCACAGGATTTGATGCGATGGAAGACCTGCATGAGCTGATTGTGAAGGCGATTGTGGAAGAGCCTCCAGTGAGCTTTGCGGAGGGCGGGGTGATCCGCGCGGGGGTGGATGCGGAGCTGGATGAGCTGCGCGAGCTGGGGCGCAGCGGGCGGCAGGCGCTGGCGGCGATCGAGGAGCGGGAGCGGCAGCGGACAGGGATTGGGAGCCTGAAGGTACGGTTCAACTCTGTCTTTGGGTATTACCTGGAAGTGACTAAGGCGAATAGCAGATCGGTCCCGGATGACTACGAGCGGAAGCAGACGCTGGTGAATGCGGAACGGTTTACGACGCCGGAGCTGAAGGAGTATGAGACGAAGATTCTGACCGCGCAGGAGCGGTCGGGGGAGATAGAGCGGAGGATCTTCGCGGAGCTGCGGAGGCAGTTGCTGAACGCTGCGGGACGGATGCGGGAGACGGCGCGGCGGGTGGCGGAGATCGACCTGCTGGCTTGTTTTGCAGCCCTGGCGGCGCTGCGGGGATGGGTAAGGCCGGAGGTGGAGGAGTCGGGCGTGCTGGAGTTTGTGGCGGGGCGGCATCCGGTGGTGGAGCGGCGGATGGAGGAGTCCGGCGGGGGACGGTTTGTGCCCAATTCGATTTCGCTGGAGGGTTGGTTTGGGGGAGATTCCAACAAATTCACAGGGGCGTCGATTGCGCTGATTACGGGGCCGAATATGGGGGGTAAGAGCACGTATCTGCGGCAGGCGGCGCTGCTGGTGGTGATGGCGCAGTCGGGATGTTTTGTGCCGGCGGAGCGGATGCGGCTGGGGCTGGTGGACCGGATTTATACGAGGATTGGGGCGAGCGACAATGTGGCGCGTGGGCGGTCGACGTTCATGGTGGAGATGACGGAGACGGCTGCGATCCTGAACACGGCGACGGCGCGAAGCCTTGTACTGTTGGATGAGATGGGGCGTGGAACTGCAACGTATGATGGACTTTCTCTGGCATGGGCGACGGTCGAGCATCTGCATGAGAAGATTGGGGCGCGGACGCTGTTTGCGACGCATTACCATGAGCTGACGCTGCTGGAGGATCGGCTGGCGCGGCTGAAGAACCTGCGGGTGACGGCCAAGGAGACGGCGGGCGGGATCGTGTTTCTGCATACGGTGGAGGCGGGGGCGGCGAACAAGAGCTACGGGATCGAGGTGGCAAAGCTGGCGGGGCTGCCGGGGAGCGTGATTGCGCGGGCGCGGGAGGTGCTGAAGCTGCACGAGCGGGCGGAGACGCAGCAGGTGGGGGCGGCGCTGGCGCGCGGAGTGGGGGAGATGGCGGCACCGGCGATGCAGATGACGATGTTTACGCCGCTGTCGCAGAAGATTGTGGACCGGCTGGCGGAGGTGGACCTGGATGGGTTGACACCGAGGGAGGCGCTGAACCTGCTGGCTGAGCTACAGCGGGAACTGAAGGACAGTTGAAGGTTGCTGGTTGTTGGTTGTTAGTTGCGAAACGGATTGAGGCGGATTTGGCTAAATCGATGGTGGTGGCGGGAGTGATGAGCGGGACGTCGGCGGATGGGGTCGATGTGGCGCTGTGCCGGATTCGGCCGGGGGCGCGGGAGGGGGATTCGCCGCGGGTGAGGCTGATCGGGCTGCTGGAGACGTGGTACCCGAAGGCGGTACGGGCAGCGGTTCTGCGTGTGATGGAGGGCGAGGCGCAGACGGCGGCCCAGATGAGCCGGCTGAACTGGCGGCTTGGGGAGATCTATGCGGGATGTGTGGAAAAGGCGGCGGAAAAGTTTGGCGTGAGGGTGGGGCTGGTGGGATGCCACGGGCAGACGGTGCATCATGCGGCGCGTGCGCGGCGGGGGTGGGGACGATCGACGTGGCAGATGGGCGAGGCGGCGGTGGTGGCCGAGCGGATGCGCTGCCCGGTGGTGAGCGACTTCCGTCCGGCGGATGTGGCGGCGGGCGGCGAGGGCGCTCCGCTGGTGCCAATGCTGGATTATTGCCTGTTCCGCTCGGCGAAGGTGAATCGGGTGCTGCTGAATCTGGGTGGGATTGCGAATCTGACGGCGATTCCGGCGGGGGCGGGGCTGGATGCGGTGATGGCATTCGATACCGGGCCGGGGAATATGGTGGTGGACCACTGCATGGGGCAGCTCTTTGGACGGGCTTATGACAAGAACGGAGCGGTGGCTCGGCGGGGGCGGGTGTTGCGCGAGGTGGTGGTGCGGGCGATGCGGGAGAGGTACTTCGCGGCGGCGGTGCCGAAGTCTTGCGGGCGGGAGGAGTTTGGGGCGGGGTTTGCGGAGCGGCTGATCGGGATGTGTCGCGCGGCGGGCGGGATGGATGCGGATTGCGTGGCGACGGCGACGGCGCTGACGGCGGAGTCGGTGATTGCGGCGTACAGGAGCTTCGTTGTGTCGCATTTTGGGACACACGGGAACGCGGCGGGTTTGCGTGGGAAGACGGAGATTATTGTGGCGGGGGGTGGGGTGAAGAATGCGACGCTGATGGGGATGCTGCGGGAGGGATTTGCGGAGATGGGGGTGAGGGTGCGGGCGATGGAGGAACTGGGGGTTCCGGCGCAGGCCAAGGAGGGAGTGGCGTTCGCGCTGCTGGCTTGGCTGACGTGGAATGGGCGGGCGGGGAATGTTCCGGCGGCGACGGGGGCGAAAAGGGCGGTGGTGCTGGGGAAGGTGAGTTTCGGATGATGATTGGTGAGCAAAAACATTGGTGGAATCGCCGAGTGCCGATCTTGCGCATCGGTGCATTCGCGGTAGCTGCATTTCTTGGAGTTCTTGTTTGGGTGGTCTACGGACATTTCATCCACAGTGTTGCTTGGGATCTTCGTTATCACCGCACAGCCAGCTTTCGTGGACAAACGATGCAGGTTCCGTGGTCCTGGCAGGAAGATGAGTGGACCAAATACAAAGAGTTTGAACTGACGCGCAGTCATCTACTTCAGCCATCATTCCCCACATCAGTGACGATCTCATACGAGAACTTATCGCCCGCAAATCTTCAGAAGGAGATCGACGGGATGCGTGCACTCGACGCAAAGCTGACTCATCATCCAGGCGATTATTTTGACCCAAATGCTCCCATCAATCCGCACTTTGTTTGTATGGATAAAGGATCTAACTGGTCAGAGTTTGAGTGGATAATATGCTTCTCGCGGGACGGACGCTGGAGTGTGCGGATGTTGGGACTGAAGCGGGATCGCTCCGACTTCGAGATGATTCTGCGCGGAGTGGATGCCATGGGGACTCCATCAAAGTGATTGATGAGAGACAGGCCGAGAATTCGAGAAAGAAAACGGTTCACGTATTCGCGCGAATAACCCACCCTTTAGCAAAGAGCGCGAAAGGATGGGGCACCCGCAAATACAGAGATTCTGGCTTCGCCAGAATGACGACGTGTGTGGCATTGGCAATCTTGCTCGGGGCGATGAGCGGATGCCACGGTGCTCCACGGGAGGCGGGGACGGTGGTGGTGGTTCTGGAGAGCAGCCCGAACAACCTCGATCCGCGGCAGGGGACGGATGCGCAGTCGGAGCGGGTGGGCGGGCTGATCTTCGACGCGCTGGTGAAGAAGGACGAGAACTACAACCTGAGGCCGTGGCTGGCGACGAGTTGGGAGCAGCCCGACGCGCTGACGTGGGTCTTCCATCTGAGGGATGGGGTGCGGTTCCAGGATGGGCGGCCGCTGGAGGCGGAGGACGTGGTGTGGACGATCGAGAGCCTGATCGAGCCGAAGCTGGCGGGGCTGATTACGGCGAAGAGCGGGGCGTTTGCGGCGGTGGACCGGGCGGAGGCGCGCGACCGGCTGACCGTGGTGGTGCGGATGAAGCGGCCCGATGCGGGGCTGCTGTTCAATATGAGCGATGGGCTGTTTGGCGTGGTTCCGAGGGGGGCGGGAGGCGACTTCGGGCTGCATCCGGTGGGGTCGGGGCCGTTCCGGTTCGTGAGCCAGGTGCAGGATAAGGAGGTGGTGCTGGAGCGGAACGAGGGGAGTTGGAGTGACAGGGAACAGGGAACAGGGA
>PLOU01000155.1:21275-22509 GCA_003142235.1 Granulicella sp. | reverse complement strand
GGGTGGGGTTCATCGGGGTTCTTCGCGCTCGAAAGACGCGCTCAGAATGACGGCAAGAACAGGCAACGGCCAAGACAAATACGGGGGTCCCTCCACTGCGCTTCGCTCCGGTCGGGATGACGGGGTATAGGCTGCACGCCACAGTATTGCGCATAAAAAACGCCGCCCATTTGCAGGCGGCGTTTTTCTTCGATTTACAAGTCAGGATTTACAGGACGGGAATCAGGCGTTTTCCTTGGTGTCAATCCTCATTCCGTAGAACGACCGGTGCACGAAGAACGCCGACACCAGGAAGAAAGCGACCGCCAACACGTGGGTAAGCATCGCGTTGCTGGAAGTGAGCGTGACGGCGAGCTCGACGGCAAGCAAACCGAACAAGGTGGTGAACTTGATGATCGGGTTCATGGCGACCGAGGAGGTGTCCTTGAATGGATCGCCGACGGTGTCTCCGATCACGGTTGCGTCGTGCAGAGGCGTTCCCTTCTCGTTCATGTCGACCTCTACGATCTTCTTGGCATTGTCCCATGCGGCGCCGGCATTGGCCATGAAGATGGCCTCGTACAGGCCGAAGATGGCAATGGAGAAGAGATAGCCGATAAACAAGAACGGCTCCATGAATGCGAAGGAAAGGGTAGCGAAGAAGACGGCGAGAAAGATGTTGAACATTCCCTTCTGCGCGTACTTGGTGCAGATTTCCACCACCTTCTTGCTGTCACTGACCGATGCCTTCTCGGCGCTTTCCAGTTTGATGTTCCTCTTGATGAACTCGACCGCGCGGTATGCGCCGGTGGAGACCGCCTGCGTGGAAGCGCCTGCGAACCAGAAGATGACAGCGCCACCGCAGATCAACCCGAGCATGAATGGCGCGTGCAGCAGAGAGAGCTTATCGACGTTATCTGTCAGTCCGTGGGTGAGGGCCATGATGATGGAGAAGGTCATGGTGGTTGCGCCGACGACGGCGGTGCCGATGAGNNTCCTCGATCATCGACAACTCGTAGACGGACTGCGCATTGTCGGTGACGGGCCCGTAGGAATCGACGGCGATGGTAACCGGGCCCATGCCCAGGAAGCCGAAGGCGACGAGGCCAAAGGCGAAGACGGCGGGAGCAAGCATCTGGTCCGCCATGGACGCGCCGGTACTGAAGAAATAGCCCATTGCCATGAGCGCGACCATGCACAATCCCAGCCAGTAGGCGGAGAAGTTGCCGGCCACGAATCCCGAGAGGATGCCGAG
>PLOU01000155.1:14031-21190 GCA_003142235.1 Granulicella sp. | reverse complement strand
GGCGTACTTGGCGTGAGCGATGGCGCTATTGAGGAAGTACGCGCCCGAGCTGGAGAGCAGCATGGCCACGCGCATGACGAAGATCCAGACCAGAAGCTGCGCCTGGGTATGTTCCGCAATGAGCTTTGCTTGCGAGATCATGTCGGTCGTTGCCGTTTGCAGGGTGAGTCCAGCAGGCAAGAAGTGTGCCGGCGTAACTGCCAGCAGGATGAAGGTAATCAAGGCGACGCCGGTAACGCCGTAGGTCTCGAAGCCGTCGGCGCTGGGGCCGACCGAGTCGCCTGCGTTGTCTCCGGTGCAGTCTGCGATGACGCCGGGGTTGCGCGCATCGTCTTCCTTGATCTTGAAGACGATCTTCATGAGGTCTGCGCCGATGTCGGCGATCTTGGTGAAGATGCCACCGGCAATACGCAGGGCCGCTGCGCCGAGGGATTCGCCGATGGCGAAGCCGATGAAGCATGGGCCGGCATAATCCTTCGGGATGAAGAGAAGGATGAAGAGCATGATGAGCAGCTCGACGGAGATCAGCAACATGCCGATGCTCATTCCAGCCTTGAGGGGAATCTCAGAGATTGCATACGGTTTGCCGCGCAGTCCGGCGAATGCGGTGCGTGAGTTAGCGAATGTGTTGACGCGAATTCCGAACCACGCCACGCCGTAGCTGCCGGCGATGCCGATGAGGCTGAACAACAGGATGATGGGCAACGTGACCGCAATGGGATGATTCGGCACCGGCGCCAGAACGCCGAAGTACAGCGAGATGATGACCGCGATGAAGGCCCAGAGCAGCATGATGAACTTGCCCTGCGTCACCAGATAGGTTTTGCAGGTCTCGTAGATCAGCTCGGAGATTTCGAGCATGGAGCGATGGACCGGCAGGTTCTTCAAGTGCACATAGATGGCCAGGCCGAACAAGAGGCCGCCGACGCAGAAGAGCAGGCCGATCATCAGAAGGGCGTGTCCGTTCAGGCCGCCAAAGTTCGCGAAATGCACGCTTTTCAGGTCCGGCAGTGTCAGGCTGGCTTCGCCGCCAGCGTGTTCCGGCTGTGCGAAGGCGAATGTGGGCGAGAGCAGGGTCAGAAGGGCCGCCACGGTCTTGTAGTGGCGCTTCGCAATCTTGATGGCGGCAGCGATCTGCTGCATCGCCGGAGTTCCGGTGTCCGATCCGACCACCTCACGCGTAAACATCCACGCCACGATGAGCGACAACACACTCACGGTTAGAAAAAAACATACCCAGGCAGTTACAGACACAATCCCTCCCTCTCAACAATTCTGGTTTGGATTTCCTTGATTGGCGTTCTGAGCGTTCCTATAACGTCATTTTCCCAGCACTAACAGATGATAGCAGCTAGGCAAGCCTGGCAGTGTGACGGAGAACACATCCGGGGATGTGGGGCTGCGGCGAGGGATGAATCGCTCGCCCACGGGTGGAGTCGGCTGGGAAATCCTTATTTTCGGCATCAGCGGAGTCCTCCCTGCGGCCAGAGGGCCGGCGGCGGGCTGGGAACTTTTTGGGCAGGGAGGGACTTCCAGGGCAGAACCAACCTCCGGTGCAGGACAAAGAGTGGAGCGTGGCGTTCCGAACCGGCGGAGGGGGGCCTTGCGGGAGCGGGAAACGGGATAACCTTCGCCCGGCGCGGGGTGAGAACGACGAGCGGAGCGGCGGTTGGCTTGGGCGCGGCAGGCTGCGGCTGGACCAAAGGCTGATAGAGTGAAGTTCGGGTGCGACGGAGGAACGAAGCCAAAGCGCCGAGGAGAGGGTGTTTAGCATGATCTTGCCTGGTCATTTTCTATTCGCTCCGTCGCACCGTATCCACTTCATCGGCATCGGGGGCATCGGCATGAGCGGGATCGCGGAGATCCTGCTGACCATGGGCTATGCGGTCTCAGGCTCCGACCTGCGGCGGTCGGCGGTGACGGACCGGCTGGCCGGGCTGGGAGCGGTGATCTACCAGGGCCACGCGGCGGAGAATGCGGCGGAGTGCGACGTGGTGGTGACCAGCTCGGCGGTGCCGGCGGGCAATCCCGAGGTGCTGGAGGCGCGGGCGAGGAAGATTCCAGTGATCCAGCGCGCGGAGATGCTCTCTGAGCTGATGCGGCTCAAATACGGCATCGCCGTGGCCGGAATGCACGGCAAGACGACGACGACCTCGATGATCGCGGCGGTGCTGGGTGCGGGCGGCGGCGAGGAAAATCTGGACCCGACGGTGGTCGTCGGTGGAAGAGTCGATGCGCTGGGCTCCAATGCGCGGCTGGGTAGCTCGCAGTATCTGGTGGCCGAGGCGGACGAGAGCGACCGCTCGTTCCTGAAGCTCTCGCCGGTGCTGGCCGTGGTGACAAATCTCGACCGCGAGCACATGGACTGCTATCGCGATATTGCGGATGTGGAGGACGCGTTCGTCGAGTTCATGGACCGCGTGCCGTTCTACGGCGCGACCACGGCATGCGTGGACAATGCGCTGCTGCGCGGCGTTCTGGAGCGCGTGCGGCGGAGGGTCTATACCTACGGCGAATCGGCGGGGGCGGACTTCCGGCTGCAGGGGCTCAGGCAGGCGGGCGGGCACTGGCAGTTCGAGGTGAACTGCCGCGGGATGCTGCTGGGGCCATTCACGCTGCACGTTCCCGGCCGGCACAACGTGCTGAATGCCACGGCGGCGATTGCGATTGGGGTGCAGCTTGGCGTCTCGCCGGAGGGGATTGCGCGTGGCCTGGCGAGCTTCCGCGGGGTCGACCGGAGATTTCAGATCAAGGGAGTGGCGCGCGGAGTGACGGTGGTGGACGACTACGGACATCACCCAACGGAGATTCTGGCCACGCTGCGGGCTGCGCGCGATGCGGGCTACGCGCGCGTGCATGTGCTCTTCCAGCCGCACCGCTACACGCGGACGCGGGACCTGGAGCCGGAGTTCGCGCGGGCGTTCGCGGACGCGGACAGCTTGCAGGTTCTGGACATCTACGCAGCGAGCGAGCAGCCGATCCCCGGCGTCGATGCGGCGGGGCTGGTCGAAGCCATCCGCCGCACGGGCACAGTCTCCGGCGGCGTTCACTACGCCGAGTCGATGGCCGGCGGCGTAGCTGCGCTGGCGCAGGAGGCGCGCGAGGGGGATGTGATCCTGACGCTGGGCGCGGGGAGCGTCTCGCAGGCGGGCGCAAGGCTGCTGGAGAGGCTGGCGGCGGGCGCGGTCAGATAAATGCTGGATGGGTTCATGATCCAACCCAAAATCATCAAACTGCTACAATAATGATGCAGTTGAGACCAAATACAATGAAAGTTGTACCGAAAAGCGCAAAAACGGCTTTACATCGCGTTAAGTTATGACTTAACTTGGAGTAGTGCATGTCTCAGCAAGTTTTCTGTAGCGGACGATGGGGATCGATCATTCTCGCGCAACGTAGAGACGGATCGTCTCCCGCAGAAAATTTTCTGGGAGCGTTGAAGGTCAGCGATCAAGCCAAAATGTTAGCCCTTCTCCAGCGAGCCGCCGATATGGGCTGGATGAACATCAACAATGCCGAAAAATTCAAAAAAATCGCGGACGGCTGGTTCGAGTTCAAATGCCATCAGATTAGGATGCCGTGTTTTTGCAGCGGACGGGACCTGATACTGACGCACGGCTTCATCAAAAAGAAAGACGACTTTCCCGCCAGCGAAATCAAACACGCTGAACTCATCAAGGCCGAGCACGAAACAAAGAACACTGCCACCAAGCAATATTCAAATAGGGGCAAGCAAAAATGAAGACAATCGACGAGTTTGCCAAAGAGCACAAGCAGCTCTTACGCCAAGAGGAACTCATCCTCGATGCCACGGAGCTTATTTCTAAAATCATGAAGGACAACAGCATTACCAAGGCCGAACTTGCTGCACGACTTGGCAAATCCAAGGCCTTCGTTACTCAGTGCCTGTGTGGTCACCAAAACCTGACGCTTCGTACGCTGGCAGACATTTTCACGGTTTTGGGTTACCAAGCTAATTTCGGGGCGGAACCATGTTCCGTCGATGTGAAGACAACCCCCCGACTTTACCCAGTCAAACATTGGGCGTTTGAAGTCACACAGTCTTGTGAGGCGTCTACGGGCATGGATTTCGCCGCGAATGCGAATGAATCAGTGGAGGATTATCTTTGCGACGTCGCTTAGTACACACAGTTGAGCTCGACAAAAAGGAACTTGACGCNNGTAATCGCATGTGTCGAATTGGAATCAGTGCGCATCACTCGTTCGAGGTTCGTTACTTCCATGCATGGCTTTCCGACCGCCCCAGTTGAGCTTGCCACTTCAAGCCGAACTGAGGAAGTGACCGTTGAAGGATCCCTTTGCGTTGTCCTTGATCTAGTGTTGCGAGGCTATAAAGATGAAGATGTGCTACTAGAAGTCAGCGCGCGTATTGAGGCGGCGTATACAATTCCACCTAGCTCCAGCTTCACTCCCTATCAGTTGAAGTGCTTTGCCAAAGCCAATGGAATGTTGAACGTGTGGCCATATTGGCGAGACTTTGTCCAAAGCTCAGTACAGCGAGCGGGCTTGCCTGCACTCGCGCTGCCTCTGTTCCGTGTGATTCATAAACGTCAAGCTGGCAGTCTCGAAGCGGGCAAACAAGAATTACTACCTGTAAAATCTGGAACGCCAAAGCCAACACAACAATAATGGTTTGTTGAATTTGGTCGGCGGATACCCCATCCATCGCACCGTTGTCTCAACCGATGAGTGGGCTATTTGCGCCCAATGCGATGCGGTTTCCTGCCGCCCTTCTATAATCCTTCAGTATCCGTTCCCGCAGTATCGGGTTGCTGAGTGGGTACGCGGGTGAGATAAATGTGTGGGTTGGGGTGTGGGTGGGGGATATGATGGGGGTGGCGATTCCTCGCGACCCTTGCTCAAGGCTTGCGATCAGGCAATCTGTTTTCGAGGCATGACACGGCGGTGCTGGATGCGCCGGAGCGGGATCGTGCCTTCGCGGAGACCGGTTCCGCAGAGGGAAGACGGCAGACCGGCCCCGCATGGGAAAGGCGGCGAGCGGCTGTGACCGAGATGCCCCTGCGGCGCGACTCCTCCACCGCAAACAACTATGACGACGGCCCCGACGACCCTTCCGCGAACGACGAGTTCGAGCGGCAGCCGCGGCGGCCGCGAGTTCGCCTGAGCTTCCACGGCGGGCTGGTGCCGAAGTCGCTGTGGGGACGGATTGCCATGGGCTGCGGGCTTCTGCTGCTGATCGGGGCGGGCGTTGCGGCCCTGCTGGCGGTGCATAGCTTCCTGCTGCACGATGAGCACTTCACGGTGGCAAGCTCGCAGTCGATCCAGATCGCCGGAAACAGCCGCCTGACCAGCGCGCAACTGCTCAGCGTCTTCGGCGAGGACGTGGAGCGCAACATCTTCAACATTCCTCTGGCCCGGCGGCGCGCCGAGCTGGAGAGCCTGCCCTGGGTGGAGCACGCGACCGTGATGCGCCTGCTGCCCAACCGCGTGCGGGTGGCCATTGTGGAGCGGACGCCGGTGGCCTTCGTTCGCCAGGGAACGGAGATCGGGCTGGTGGACGCCAACGGCGTGCTGCTCAACCTGCCCGGCGCGGGCCTGGAAGACGCAAGCGGCCAACAGGACGGAGCGGCGATTGCGCGCACGGCCCCGCACTACTCGTTTCCCGTGCTGACTGGGATCTCTGGCGAGGACCCGCTGTCGACGCGCGCGGCGCGGATGAATATCTACATGGGCTTTGTGGCGGCGCTCGACGCCTCCGGCGAGAACATCTCGCACCGGCTGAGCGAGGTGGATGTATCGAATCCGGAGGACGTGAAGGCGATCCTTCCCGATCCTGCGTCCAGTAGCGCGGACACGGCGTCTGGCGGGGCGAATGCTGCCTCCGGCGGCGCGGACGTTCTGGTTCACTTCGGCGACGGCAGGTTCCTGGAGCGCTATCGCGAGTACGAGCAGCACCTGGCGGAGTGGCGGGCGCAGTATCCCCGGCTGGCGTCGGTGGACCTGCGCTACGAGCGGCAGGTGGTGCTGGAGATGCAGCCGGGCGCGGCAGCGGCGGCTGTCGCCGCGGCCAGCGATGCGGCGGCAGCAGGTGCTGCGGCACCGGCAACTGCGTCCACTGAAGCCTCCGGCACGGACAATGTGAAGGAGAAGACAAAGCCCCAGGCGCAGAAGGCTGCGGTTGCTGCGAAGAGTCATGCGGCTGCCGCGAAGTCCAAGCACGCACTCGCCGCAAAACGGACACCGGGAAAGCCGGCTGCTTCTGCCGCCGCCCAGCAGGGGGATGCACGATGAATCCCCGGCAGGAGAATCTGATCACCGTACTGGACGCGGGCAGCAGCAAGATCTGCGTTCTGGTGGCGGAGCTGCAGGACGGCGTGCTGCGCTATCGCGGCCACGGGATTGAGCCGTCGCGCGGAATGAGGAAGGGGCTGATCGCCGAGCTTGACCCGGCGGCCGAGGCGATCAACCGCGCCGCGCTCACAGCCGAGCGCGTCGCGCGCGCAACCATCGAGACCGCCGTGGTGGGCATCGGCGGAACGCATGTGCGCGGAGTGAACAGCCGTGGGGGAATCTCGCTGGGCAGCCGGATGCGCGAGATCACGCGCGAGGAGGTGCGGTCCGCGGTGGACCGGGCGCGCTCTGTGGCGCTGCCGCCGGACCGCGAGGTGCTGCACCTGTTGCCGCAGGAGTTCATCCTGGACGACCAGGCGGGCATTCACGATCCCATTGGCATGGTGGGCAACAAGCTGGAGGTGAACCTGCACCTGTCGACCTGCTCGGGCGGCGTGGCGCAGAGCGTCATCACCTGCGCCAACCGCGCGGGGCTGGAGGTCGGCGACACGATATATGAGGGCATCGCGGCGGCGGAGGCGGTGCTATCGGCAGACGAGCGCGAGCTGGGCGTCTGCCTGGCCGACATCGGCTCCAGCACCACGGAGCTGGCGGTTTATTTCGAGGGATCCATCGCGCACACCGCCGTGCTGCCCATCGGCGGCGACCACTTTACGAACGATCTTGCCGTGGGCCTGCACGTCTCAGTCGAGGAGGCCGAGCAGTTGAAGCGGGAGTTTGGAAACTGCGTGGTGACGGCTGTGCCGGAGTCCAGCGAGATCGAGATTGGCTCGAACCTGGCCACCGGCTCGCTGAGCGGGGACGGCGAGCCCACGCGGCTGGTGCG
>PLOU01000155.1:6219-13984 GCA_003142235.1 Granulicella sp. | reverse complement strand
CGGATGCCGCCGGAGCTGGCGCGACCGGAGTTCGCCGTCGCCATCGGAATGCTGCTCTATACCCACCGCACCCAGGTGCGCCGCGCCAGCGAAGAGCAGGGCCTGCGCGCCAAGCTGAAGGCCATCTTCGCCGGGAGTTATTAGCTGCCGATCTCCCGACGGTATTGAAGAGTTGCAAACAAAATACGGAGATTCTGGCTGCGCCAGAATGACGACTTGAGGGTTTCGACAAGCTCAGGGTCAGAATGACAATCCATTAATGACTCAGGGATTCCGCCATCAGCGGACGAAGTCCTTGCCGCGAATGATGGCAACGGCGGCGGCGAGCGCGGCGGCCCACTCCTTCCAGGCGGAGAGCGGACTGGGGCCGAGCGCTTTGACGTAAAGGCTGACGGCGAAGCCCTCCTGTGGACCATTGAAGTCGAGCAGCGCGGGGCGCAGCACGCAGTCCAGCGCGGCCCAGCGACGGGGGACCGGAGCGGCCAGGCGGGTGAGGTGGCGCAGCACCTGCTCCTGCCGGTGGAACGAATGGAAGAGCGAGCGCTCGCGCCAGATGAGGTCGATGTAGCTGGCAAATCCGGCGGGCGGGTCTGCGGGACGCGCGTCGAGATTCAGTTGGAGATGCTGCAACTCCTCGCTGTTGAGCGGCCATGCGTCGCACTTGGCGGTGAAGACGGGCGAGCGGGTCGCATTCAGCGCGCGCAGCGCCTGCATCAGCGGCGGGTGCTGTTCGGCCTCGGCGACAGCTTCGAAATCGCGCGGGCTGGCGCGCAGATCGATGAAGGCCGACCTCCCGTCGGGGTCCTTCCATGGGACGACGAGGACGGGGTCATCGGCGGCGCATTCGGCGGACCACTCAGCAAGCATTGTGCGGATCTCTCAGGGCACGGGTGTTTTTCAGGCGTAGGCGAGGATGAAGCGGAGCAGCGTGGTCTCTGCCCAGTAGCCGTCGTCACCGCCGGCGTGGTCGGGCTTGGCGAGGAAGGCGCAGTGGCCGCCGCGCTCGGATTCGAGGAGGGTGATGAAGGGGTTGGCGATGAGCGCGGCCAGCGTCTCCGGCGTGATGGGGACGAAGGGATCGTCGAGCGCGTGGATGACCAGCGCAGGCACGCGGATGCGGTCCACGACGCGCACCGCGGATGCGCGGTTGTAGTATTCGTCGGCGGAGGCGAAGCCGGAGTAGAGCGCCGTGATGCGCTCGTCGTACTGGCGCAGCGAGCGGATGCCGGCGGCGAGCCTGGGATCGTACGCGCGCGGGAAGAGACTGGCCTTGAGACGGAATCGCTTGATCAGGCTGCGCAGGAAGCGCCGCTCGTAGAGCCGGTTCGCAGGCCGGTGCAGGGCGTCGGCGGTTGGCCCGAGGTCGATGGACGGCGAGACGGCGACGACCGAATGCAACTGGCTGGGAGCGTCCGCGCCGAGTTCGCCGGCCAGCTTGAGCACCAGGTTCCCGCCCATCGAGTAGCCGACCAGCGCAACGCTTTGCAGGCGCTCGCGCGCGATGAAGTGGCGCATGACGGCCTCGACATCGCTGGACATGCCGGAGTGGTAGAGCGTGGGCGAGAGCCTCTCGGTGTCGCCGCAGTTGCGCATGTTCATGCGAATGACGTTGGCCCCGGCGCGCCACATCTTGTTGGCGTTGCCGACCACATACTGCGACTCCGACGAACCCTCCAGGCCATGCACCAAGACCACCGTCGGGCGCTTGGCCCGCACCCCCGCCGGATGCCAGTGGCACTCGCACAGCACACCGCTTGCGATCTGCGATTCGCTGGCGGGCGACACCTCCACCAGCTCAGGCACCGGCGGAGGCAGAGTGTTTGTACGCGACAGATAATTACTTGCGACCGTCTGCAGGTGGCCGTTACTCAGAAAGAGCCGCGGCACGAAGGGAAGCGTCTCAAACCGGACCGGTGCGTTCGCGCGAGCCGCGCTGAGAGAGGCGCCGGCGGCGGCAGAGACGGCTTCGTCCTTGACTGCGGTCTGTCCTGCGCCGTTCGACGGACCGAAAGTGTTCGCGCCGCTCATGGCTTCCCTGCTTGGGCCGCATAGGCGCTGGCCACGGTGGGTTCACCATCGCATGACGCACTCAATGCAATAACGGAAACGACCGCAAGTGGCCGTGAGGCCCTGGAGGAATTGAACGAGGTGAAGTGGACCAGGGAGAAGTGGTTCAAGGCTGACTCGGAATCCGAAGACGTACGCCGTCGTGCGGTATCGATCGAGAGAAAATTGGGGCGGCTACTGGGGTTCGAACCCAGGACATCCGCTGCCACAGAGCGGCGTTCTGCCACTGAACTATAACCGCCACATACTTGGGATTATAGCATCGGCGCATGGAGAGTAAATGACCATCTTTCGATCGAGCGTGCCAATCTAAACCTCAACGGCCAGCCAGCTCCTGCTGTGTCATCTCGCCATGCTCGAAGCGCAGCCTGCGGACCGGTTCTTCAACTGCGCGCTCCGGCCATATTGCGTCCGTGGGTCGAGGTTCGAGAGCGATAAGCTGGCATATCCCATAGTGTAATGCGTGCAGGGGCGGGCCGGCATGGACGGCCATTTCATGCAGAAAGCCCAGGGCTAAAGCCCTTTGAATTCATTGGCTTTTTTCAGGGGGCTGAAGCCCCCTGCTCCCTCCGAGAGGCAAAAGCCATCGTTATTGCTGAGACGAAGCGATACTCGGTTGGCATACAATTCGAGCGACTCGGAAAGCGCTCATTTCGCTGCGGGATATGTGCGTTCCCGGATGCGATGCGGCGAGGGATTGCCGTCGCGAGCCCCAATTTCCAGAGAGAACCACCGGAGGACGAAGCCATGAACTTTACCCGTCGCCAAGCGATGCAGATGATTGCGGGCGCAGTGCCCGCGGTCGCCGGGGCGCGCGCATTTGCCGCTGCGCCACAGGCTGGTGCTGCGCCGCAAGCTAGAGGAGCGGCGCAGGCTGCTGTCGAAACGAAGGCGGCGGCGGGCGCGGTGAGGAAGTTCGTGTTTGATGGCGTCTCGTCGGAGATGCAGATCTCGATGGCGGAGCTGGGGCAGACTGCGCCGGCGGACCTCGCGGGCTATACGCATCTGGTGATGGAGATGCGGATGAGTTCGCCGCAGCGGCTGTTTCTGTGGGCGTACACGACGCATGGGCCGCGCGGAGTGTCGATCATCGGGTTTGGGCAGAATGCGTGGCTGCGGGCGTCGGTGCCGCTGCAGTATTTTATCGGGCGCGACTCCAAGGGCAACGACCTGGCCTCGGCGCAGAACCGGCGGACGGATTCGTCGTGGTACTCGGTGTGGGGGCCGTTCGGCGACCTGCATTCCGTGGAGTCGATTGGGATTGCGATGGAGTATCCGCTGAACAGGCCGACGATCGAGCTGCGCAATGTGCATCTCGCTACGAAGGATGAAGGGTCGGAGTTCCTGGAGACGGCGCCGGTGCTGGACAGCTTCAAGCAATGGGCGCTGGCGGATTGGCCGCGAAAGATCAAGAGTCAGGAGCAGTTGACGCAGGAGCTGGCGGACGAGGAAAAGGGCTTCGGCAGCGCGGCGGATTTCGGTTACGGGAAGTACGGCGGCTACAAGAACACGCAGGCGCGGGCGACGGGATTCTTCCGCGTAGAGAAGATCGACGGGCGATGGTGGTTCGTCGATCCGGAGGGCCACCTGTTTCTGTCCACGGGAACCAACGGCTCGCCGGGCGGAGGCGCGGGGTTCGGCGGCAACGACGCGGGCGCGGCGGCTGACCGGGCGGCGCGACGGCTGGAGTCGTGGGGCATGACGACGGGCGGGAAGGGGCGTCCGGCGACGGTGATGCTGCGCTGGCCGCAGGGCACAAGCTTTCTGGGAATGCCGGATGTCTACTCGCCGCAGTTTGCGGCGGCGATCGACGCGGCGGCCAACACGCAGTGCACGCCGCGCAAGAACGATCCGCTGGTGCTGGGCTACTTCATCGGCAACGAGCCGCCGTGGAATGGGCGGGAGAGCGAGCTGTGCGGGCTGTTTCTCGGCGGACCCGCTACGGCGACCCAGGCGAAGCTGAAGGAGTTCCTGGCCGAGGGCGACACGGCGGCGCGCAGGAAGGAGTTTGTGCTGGCCAGCTTCCAAAAATATCTGGAGACAGTGTGCGGGGCGGTGCGCAAGTACGATCCGAACCACCTGCTGCTGGGGACGCGCTACGGCGGGACGATGGCGGACGAGTACTTCGTTGCGGCGCGCATCTTCGACGTGTGCAGCATCAATGTGTATGAGTACGAGCCGACGCGGCAGATCATCCACGCAGGGCGGCTGACGGACCGGCCGATCCTGATCGGGGAGTACCACATCGGCGTACCGGCAGACGGACTAGCCGCCGGACTGGTGCAGGCTGCCAGCCAACTGGAGCGCGGCGTGGCCTACCGATACTACGTGGAGCAGGCCGCGTCGCTGGAGTGGTTCCTGGGCGCGTACTGGTTCGCGTGGAAAGACGAGCCGGTGCTGGGCCGGATGGACGGAGAGAACTACAACATCGGGTTCGTGGATGTGACGGACCGGCCGTACAAGGAGCTGGTGGAAGCGGCGAAGGTCACACATAAGCGGCTGCAGGATGTACATTCCGGCAAGCTGCTGCCGTTTGCGCGGCACCCCATGGCGTCGGACGCGGGCGCGCCCTCAACGCCGTGGCCGTTGGGCGGACTGGTTTAGATTCGTTGGCAGTGAGTTCAGATTTGTTCGGAGAGAGTTCAGATTCAGTCGGAGAGATTTTCATATTCATTCGGAGAATGACCATGCAAAGAGGAATGTACCGTTCTGCTGTTGTTTTGGTGTCCAGTCTGGCGATGGGTTCCCTGCTGTTTGTTGTCGCAGAGCAGATGAAGCCGGGCGCGGCGGCAAAGCCCGCGGCGGTGAACTCCTCGGCGGCGAACTCCTCGTCAGCGGCGACTGCGCCGACGGCGACGAAGTCGGGAGCAGTGCGGGTGTGGGAGGAGAAGGTTGTGATTCCGACCTACCTGCTGGGCGAGCCGGACCCCAATCCGCAGTTCTACTTCGGCGGGAACTCGCAGGGAGCGCAGCACCGCATCTATCCCTATCCCGCGTATGACAATCTGACCACGGAGAAAAAAGATAAGACCTACACCATGGTCTATTTGGAGAACGAGTATGTGAAGATCGGGATCCTGCCCGAGATCGGCGGAAAGATCTTCGAGGCGATCGATAAGACCAACGGCTACGACTTCATCTACAACCAGCATGTGATCAAACCGGCGCTGATCAGCCTGCTGGGCGCGTGGATATCGGGCGGGATCGAGTGGGACCTGCCACACCACCACCGCGCCACNNTGCGTCCGGGGAAGTCGTATATGCAGGCGTCATTCCGCATGAGCAACCGGACGCCGGTACCGACCTCGATGCTGAGCTTCAGCAACGTAGCGGTGCATGTGAACGACAGCTACCAGGTGATCTATCCGCCGAGCACGCAGTTTGTGACCTACCACGGCAAGCGCGACTTCACCACATGGCCCATCGCCACAACCAAATACATGGGCGCGGACTACACCAAAGGGGTGGATGTGAGCTGGTACAAAAACCACGCGACCGCCAGCTCCATGTTCGCCTGGAACTACCAGGACGACTTCATGGCCGGGTACGACCACGGGAAGAACGCGGGCATCATGAGCATTGCCGACCACAATGTTGTGCCGGGCAAGAAGTTCTGGACATGGGGCGACAGTCCGCAGGGGCACGTGCAGGACCATCTGCTGACGGACACGGATGGGCCGTACATCGAGTTGATGGTGGGCGCGTACAGCGACAATCAGCCGGACTATAGCTGGTTGCAGCCGTACGAGACGCGGATGTGGAACCAGTACTGGTATCCCTTCCGCGACATCGACGGAGTGAAGAACGCGAACCTCGATGCGGCGGTGAATCTCGAAGTAAAGGACGGCACGGCGACAGTGGGCTTCTATTCAACCCAGGCGCGCCAGGCGGCCACGGTGACGCTCAAGCTGAAGGACCAGGTACTGCTGAAGCAAACGATTGCGATCAGCCCCGGCCACTCCTTCGTGAAGAAGGTCCAATTGCCTGCCGGCGCGGACGAGCACGATCTGCGCGCCGCGATCAGTGCGGATGGACGCGAGCTGGTTGCGTACACGCCGATCCGGCTGGAGAAGGAAGCGATGCCATCGCCGGTGGTGGACCCACCGCCGCCAGCAGAGGTCAAAACCACGGAAGAGCTGTACCTCGACGGGCTGCGGATGGAGCAGTTCCGCTCGCCGACGGGCGATCCGAATTTGTACTGGCAGGAGGCGCTGCGGCGCGATCCCAGCGACATCCGCGTGAATACGGTGCTGGGCATCGACGCGATCAAGGGCGGCCGATTTGCCGATGCGGAGAGACTGCTGCGCAAGGCGTTGGAGCGCGACACGGCCAGCTACACATCGCCCAAGGACGGCGAGCCGATCTACTACCTGGGGCTGGCGCTGAAGTCGCAGGGCAAGCTGGACGAGGCGTACGCGGAGTTCTACAAGGCGACGTGGAGCGCGGCATGGCGGTCGCCGGGCTACTTTGCGCTGGCGGAGATCGACGCAACACGAGGCGACTTCAACGCGGCGCTGATTGCCGACGAAGACGCGCTGGAGGCCAATGCAAATAACATTCGCGCGCTGGCGCTGAAGGCTGCGCTGCTGCGCCACTCCGGGCGCAACGCCGAGGCGCTGGCTGCGATTGCTGCAATCAGCAAGATCGATCCGCTGGACGTGCATGGGATGACGGAGCAGTGGCTGGCCACGAAATCGCCCGCCAGCGCCGCTGTGCTGGCAAAGACGGTGAGTGAGTTTCCAGCGACGGCACTGGAGGTTGCCGCGGACGACATGGATGCAGGACTGTGGCAGGACGGCACGACGCTTCTGACGCAACTCGCCGGCACGGCGCAGGACAAGTCCAAGGTCTCTCCGCTGGTCTACTACTATCTGAGCTACTTTGCCGGGCAGATGAAGCAGAGCGATAAGGCGCGCGAGTACGACCAGATGGCTAAAAAGACTTCGCCGGACTATGTGTTCCCGTTCCAGATGGAGATGATCGCGGTGCTGGACGACGCGATGCGTGTGGACCTGAAGGATTCGCGCGCGCCGTACTATCTGGGCAACCTGCTGTACGACTGGCAGCCGCAGCAGGCGCAGGCGCTGTGGGAGAAGTCTGCCGCACTGGGCGCGGACTTCCCGGTGGTCTACCGCAACCTGGCGATGGTGTATACGCGGCAGGGCAATCAGCGCGAGAAGGCGCAGGCCACGCTGGAGAAGGCAGTGCAGTTCGGCGGCAACGCGACGGTGTTTAGCGATCTTGACAAGCTGTATGAGGAGGAGGGCGTGTCGCCGGCGAAGCGGCTGGCGCTGATGGAAGCGCATCAGGGGGTGATCGACCGCGACGAGGCGATCGCGCGCGAGGTCAACCTGGAGATCTTTGCGGGCAAGCCGGACGCGGCGATCCAACTGCTGCGCACGCGCTTCTTCCGCGCATGGGAGGGCGGCGGAGCGTTCTCGCTGGGCGACTCGTGGATCAACGCCAACCTGGAGCGCGGGCACCAACAGATGGCCGCCAAGCAGTACGCGCAGGCGCTGACCGACTACCAGGCAGCGCTGCAAGTGCCGGACAATCTGCAGGAGGCGACCGGCAATGTCAACGGACGCCACGGCGAGATTGAGTATTGGATCGGCAATGCGTATCAGGCGTTGGGAGATTCCGCGAAGGCAAGCAGCGCGTGGAACGATGCGACGGGCATGGCTGCGGCAGGCGCAGG
>PLOU01000155.1:0-6208 GCA_003142235.1 Granulicella sp. | reverse complement strand
GGCGATCTTTACGCAGCTCATTGCAACCGGCTCCAAGTCGCTGGGCAGCGCGCCCGAGATGAAGGGTCCGGCGCAGGCTGTCGCGACGCCGGCCCAGCGCGCGCAGGTCGGGGACGCCCACTACCTCGCCGGTCTCGGCCAACTGGGGCTGAACCATCCGGACCAGGCGCGGCAGGAGTTTTCACTCGCGCTGGAGGCCAGCCCCGATCATTACGCCGCCATGCGGGCGCTCAACGACATGACGCGCTGAGGCGGGAGATCCGGAAACAACGTCGAAGTTGTGGACAGCAACTCTCTCAACCTCGATTCGCGAGGGTCCTAAAACGACAGACAGGTTCGCTTGTACGTGGCTGAAATAACGGATCAAAAATGGTCGGGACGACTGGATTCGAACCAGCGACCTCATCCACCCCAAGGATGCGCGCTACCAGGCTGCGCCACGTCCCGACTTGTTTCGCGCGTCACCCAGGCGGGCAACGGCAGAGGTAGTTGCAGGGTTAAGTGTACACGAGCCGCGCCGGTCTTCAGACGGCCCCAATCACCTCATGCGGCTTCACGGCAGAAGTACCCGGAGCTGAGTTCGACTGCGTGATCTTGTCTCCGTGATCTTCTCTCAGGGAAACCCACTTTACACAATTTGAGAAGAACCTCGTGACCGTGAAACTGCCCTAATGGGTGGGCTCCATGTACTCCTTGGGCAGCGCGCCGCCCTCGCCCTCGGCGAAGAAGAAGCCGTTCATCTGCTCCACCAGAAACTCCTGCGCCTCGCGCGTCCAGGGCTGCAGGCGGTACTCGTTCAGCAACATCTTCTGCCGCTCGACCCACTCGCCCCAGGCCTGCTTGGAGATGTTCTTATAAATCTTCTGGCCGAAGTCGGAGTCGAACGGCGGCTCGTCCAGCCCTTCCATCTCGGCCTTGTACTTCGAGCAAAAAACCATGTGTGCCATGTGTGTTCTCTCCTGAGTCTCTTCCGATTGTACCGGGGATTATCTGCGCTTGCCTTTGGCCTTCTTGTCCCTACCACGCACTCTGGACTTCGTCTTGCCCGAGTTGCTCTTGCCGGATTTGCCGCGCCGCTTGCCCGCGCGGGCCGGACTGGCGCGATTGATCTCGTTGCCGGCCAACTCCGCAGCCTTCACGGCTTTGGGCTTGCGCGGCGGCTTGGTTTCAGTCTGCTCAGTTGAGGGCACAAGCGCGAACTGCAGCCGGCGCTGCTCGCGGTCGATGCGGTCCAGCAGCACATGCACGCGCTGGCCCATCTTGAAGGCGCGCCCCGACCGCGTGCTGACGATCTGTTTGTCCGAATCGCGGAAGACGAAACGCTCGTCCGTGCCCCAGCCGCTGAGCGAAGTGATGGGAACCAGGCCCTCGATGAACAGATCGTCCAGCTCGACGAAGAAGCCGTACTTGGTGCAGGAGAGGATGATGCCCTGGAAGTCGTCGCCGACGCGGTCCTCCATGAAGCGCATCTTCTTCCACTCCATCAGTTCGCGTTCGGCGTCGTCTGCGCGGCGCTCGGCCTGGCTGGACTCGACCGCAATCGCCGCCAGTTCCGCCTCGGGAATCGGCTCTGTCGTGTAGACCTCCGGCCTGCGCAATGCGGCTTTTGTATTTGTAACCAATTTAGTGTCTTGTCGCCAGGGCTGCGGATCGCTGCTCAAGATCGTCGCGCCGTGCGTGTCGGCACCCTCGCGAATCAGGTCGCGGACCAGGCGATGCACGATCAGGTCGGGGTAGCGGCGGATGGGTGAGGTGAAGTGCGTATAGCACGGACTGGCCAGCGCGAAGTGCCCCTCGTTCTTCTCGCTGTAGCGCGCCTGCTTCAGCGAGCGCAGCATCAGGTAGCTCAGGATGCGCTCCTCCGGCTTGCCCGCGATCTTCGCCGTCAGACGCTGATACATCTGCGGCGTCACGGGGATCGCCTCAGCGACCTCATGCGTACGGACCTCGCGCCCGCGCCCTCCGCCGCTGGCGCCGCGCCTCGCATCGCGCCGGTCGGACTTCATCGTCATCCGCTTCACCGGCAGGCTGGAGAAGCCGAGCGAGTAGCCAAACCCGCTGGCCGTCTCCTCGAAGTCGAGGATGCGCTTGGGGTCTGGCGTCTCGTGGATGCGATAGATGCCGGGAATCGCGTTCGACTCGATCCACCTCGCCACGCACTCGTTGGCGCTGAGCATGAACTCCTCGATCAGCCGGTGCGCCCAGCCGCGCTCGGAGCGCACGATCGACTGCATGTTGCCGTCCGGATCGAACTCGATCACCGGCTCCGGCAGATCGAAGTCGATGGAGCCGCGGCGATGGCGCTTGGCATTCAGCTTCAGCGCCAGCTCGTACATTTGCTCAAACTGAGTTACAAGTTCAGAAAAGTGCTCGCGCACGGCCATGCCCGCGCGCACGGCCTCGTGTGCCTCGATCGTAGCGTCCGTTCCGCTGTCCAGAATCGCCTGCACCTGGGTGTACGTCATGCGACGCACGCTGCGAATGATTCCCTCGCAGACCTCGTAGCCAAGGACCTCGCCGCGCGCGTCGATCTCCATCAGGCAGCTCAGCACCAGGCGGTCTTCGTCCGGGCGCAGGCTACAGATGCCGCTGGAGAGCTGCGGCGGAAGCATGGGCACCGCGCGGTCCGGAAAGTAAACGCTGGTGCCGCGCAGCCGCGCTTCGAGATCGAGAGCCGTTCCCGGCCGCACATAATGGCTTACGTCGGCGATGTGGACCTGGAGCTGCCAGTTGCCGTTGGCCAGCGGAGTGACCAGCACCGCATCGTCGAAGTCGCGCGCCGTTTCGCCATCGATGGTGACGATCGGCAGGCCGCGGAAGTCGCGCTGTTGCGTAAGCTCCTTCACGGCAAGCGAATCGACCGTCTGCGCCGCCGATGCATTCGCCTCCGCCAGCACGTTCGATGGAAATACGTGCGGCAGGTGGTGCTTGCGAATCACAATCTCCACATCCACGCCGAAGGCATCTGGCGGGCCGAGCACCTCGATCACGCGGCCGCGCGCGGGACGGCCGGGAGCAGGGAAGTCCGTAATCTCGACATCGACGGCAAGTCCCTCCAGCGGATTGTGGCTTGGCCCATCCTCCGCCGCGCTCCACCTGCGCTGCTGCGTCTGCGCCTCTTCGCCCAGCACGCGATGCGGCGTCTCGACGGGCGTCGCTGGAACCTCCGCACCCTCGGGAATCAGGACCGCGCCTCCGCCCGGCGCGCCCGTCATCCGCTCATCCAGTGGCGTGACGTAGTTGCCATGCAGCAGCGGCGCATCGTCCCACGCGCCCCGGCTGCGCCGAGCCCGCGCATAGTGAAAGATGCCGACCACGGTCGGATTTCGCCGCGTCAACACGCGCGCAATGCGGCCGGAGCGACGCCCATCGCGTCCCGGCGGGGCCTCATCCACCAGCACCTCGTCGCCCTGCATCGCGCCGTTCAGCTCGTTCGGCGGAATAAACAGATCGTCGTCGCGGTTCGTGCTGCCATTGGGCCGCACAAAGCCGTATCCATCGCGATGCAGGTCCAACTTTCCTGCAAGCAGCCGGCCGCGCGTGGCCCTGAGCTCATGTCCAGCGCGCAACTCCTGCGGCATCGTCTCACTGCGCGGCACTCGCGCCGTCTTCTCGAACGCCGCTACGGGCAGCGCCCACTGCTCCATCTCGGTCTTCACCAGCTCGCCGCGCGCGGTGATTCGCGCAAGCTGCTCCAGCAGCAGACGACGCTCGCGCCCACCGCCCAGGCCCAGCTCACGGACCAGTTGCTTGTATCCCGCGCGACGGCCCGCCGAGCGCTCAATGCGCCGGACCAGTTCGCGGTCGGTCTGCGGGTACGAAGTCTTCGCCATAAGGCTTAGAATACAGTGCCGCAGGCGCTGAATACCGTGCCGCCGTTCTCTCGCGCAGCAAGACTACTTCGCCGCGCCCTTCAGCAGCCCCACCGCCTGATCCAGCGTCGTTCCCAGCGGCACCAGCGTGAAATCCGACTTCACCTCGTCCTCCTGCTGCCCGATGGTCTTGAAGAAGAGCGCGTGGCCGCTGATGTGCACATGCGTCTCGGTGATCTCCCAGTAGCCCGGCGCCACCTGCCTGCGCTCCACGTCGAAGGTGCTGCCCTGCTTGATGCGCGCCAGCAGGCCGAAGCCGATGGTCACATCGCTCTCCAGCCGGCCCTTCATGGTGCGAATGCGATGCTGCGCCCGGTCGACGATCAGCGTTCCGCTCATCTCACCCATCACGCGCGCCTCCATGTCCGGCGGATGGAAGTTCGGGTCGGGCTTGAAGCTGAGCGTCGTCATCTCCGGCGTCTCGCTCACCACGCTCCACAGAAACGCCTGCGGCAGCAGGTTCATCAGCTCCACCGCGCTCTTGTCGTCGTGCTCCCCGTTCTGCCTCTGCTTCTGCTGCATCGCGGGATCGTGGATGAACTTAAGATTGTGCGCGTCGTCCTCCGCCAGCACCGCTGCCGTTGCCGGCCTGTCCTTCTCCTCCACATGGCGGCCAATCGCGCCATGCTCCGTCTCGACGACGATGAAGGAGTTGCCGCCCGCCTCGCTCCTCAGATAGCGCCAGTGCGACTGGTCGTCGCGGTTGGCTGCAAGCTCGGCCGTCACCGCCTGCCGCACAATCTGCTTCGCGTCCTGCGCCCGCGCGCCCAGCGCCGGAGCACAGAGCATCGCGCACAGCATCCCACCCCAAAGTTTTGTACTCGGTTTCATCTATCTCCTTAGACGCGAATCTTTCGCAATGAGTTGGTGCTGCAACACTCGGCGATCCAGATTAGCTTACTTGACCCACTCCACGCGCACGCTCTTCTTGCCCAGGCGCAACGCAACCGAGCTGCCTGCGTTCACGCCCTTCAACAATTTTTCGCTGAACTTTTCTCCGTCTACGCTGACCGCATTCTCGCCCAGCTTGCGCGTTGCTTCGCCGGTCGAACTCGCCAGTCCCGCAAGCTGCAGCAGCTTCGGCAAGCGCACCACCGAACCCTCCTTCAGGCCCAGCTCGACCGCCAACCCCTCCGCCGCCAGCGAGATCTTCACCACCGGCGCGTCTTCGGTCACGGCGCGCTGCTGAAACTGCTTCGCCCAGTTCTCCGCCGCGTTATCCGCCGCGGCCGCCGAGTGGAAGTCCCGCACAATGCCCCACGCCAGGTTCTTCTTCGCCTGCATGGGATGCAACTTGCCCGCGGCAACCTCGGCCTGCATCGCGGCGATCTCGCTCGAGCGCAGGTCGGTCAGCAGCGTCCAGTACTTCCACATCAGCTCGTCGGAGACGGACATCAGCTTGCCGTACATCTCGCCCGGCGCTTCGTGGATTCCGATGGCGTTGCCCAGCGACTTGGACATCTTCTGCACGCCGTCCAGGCCTTCGAGGATCGGCGTCATCAGCACGATTTGCGGCGGCTGCCCGTCCTTGCGTTGTAGCTCGCGGCCCATCAGCAGGTTGAACTTCTGGTCCGTCCCGCCCAGCTCCACGTCGCACTTCAGCATCACCGAGTCATACCCCTGCGCCAGCGGGTACAGCAGCTCATGCACACCGATCGGCTGCTCCTCCTTGAATCGCTGATGAAACTCATCCCGCTCCAGCATCTGCGACAGAGTCGCCTTCGCCGCAAGGTTAATCAGCCCCGTGTAGCCCAGCTTGTTCAGCCACTCGGAGTTGTAACGAACCTCGGTCTTCACAGGATCGAGAATCTTGAAGACCTGTTCCTTGTACGTCTCCGCGTTTGTGTCGATCTCCTCCTGCGAGAGCGGCTTGCGCGTGACGTTGCGCCCCGTGGGGTCGCCGATCAGCGCCGTCGAGTCGCCGATCAGGAAGATGACGGTGTGCCCGAGCTGCTGGAAGTGGCGCAGCTTGCGGATCAGCACGGTGTGTCCCAGATGCAGGTCCGGCGCGGTGGGATCGAACCCCGCCTTGATGCGCATGGGCACGCCCGACGCCCGCGACTGCGCGATGCGCTCGCGCAGCGCCTCCAGCGGAATGATCTCCGCCGCCCCCTTCGTAATCAGGTCCAACTGCTCGTCAACCGCCGCAAACGTAGGCATATCCCTCAAGTATAAAGGCCCACTCTTCTTGTGAGGATCAATCAAACCCTATCTCAAATCATTCGCCAAGTTTATGGCGCAACTTGCTTGACCTGAAGTTGGACAACGTCAGCCAAATCAAGGACAACTCCGTCCGCTGCTACTTCTTGATAGGCATCGGAGAGATTCTTGGTGAA
>PLOU01000079.1:4204-12710 GCA_003142235.1 Granulicella sp. | reverse complement strand
TCCTTCGATTGGAAAAGACTGCGAGGACCAACGCGATGGGGCTGCTCGACACGCAGCAGATATGCAACAGGATGCACTACAAGGCGAGGGACTCGCGGATGCGGTGTCCTTAATTCAATCGGCGAGGATACTCAAATCCGCCCAGTGCGCGAGATCCTTCACATAGGCGCGGTCCATCTCGTACGCGCACTGCATGCTATCCGCGGCGGATAACTCGGAGCCATTATCCCAGCTAGAGGCGAGCCGACAGAAGTTATCGCGATAGGAGCGCCAAGAGGCGTCTGTCTTGTTGAAGGAATCAAGGACGCTGGGATACGAGCCGCGAGCCTCCGGCGGCTCTTCAGAATCGGTGGCCATGCCGCGCATGGCTTTTACGAAGGCTTCGAGATGGGGTGCGAGGAAGTCGAGTTCCTTGTCCATACAACTTTCGAAGTCAAAGGTGGAATCGGCGTCCTTTCCTGAGCATGGTTTATCGGGATGCGAAAACACCGCCGCGTACTCCCGCTTTGCGTCGGCAATATTTGAGTGCGTGCCCGGTGCCTGAGCTGCCACTGTGCCGAACATAACGAATACTCCGCAGATGCCAAGAATTCTCAGTCGCTTCATCAGACTCTCCTGTTAAACTGCAAATCCCCACAAATTATATGGGGATTCACAGGTGTGCATCGTAGCGGATTCAGGCCGGATTATTGGCCGCGGCGGGCTGGGCCGGAACGGCTTGCCCCCGGTCGCGAGCTGCTGATGCGTCCTCGGCCGCCGGAACTGCGTCCAGCGGAGAGACCGGAGCCAGAACGGCTGCGGAAGCCGTTTCTGCTGCTGCTTTTGTAGGGGCTGCTGCCAAGGTTCCTGGCCTGGGTCTGAGCAGATGCATCGCCCGACTTCCAGGCCCGGGTCTCCAGCGCGAGCAAGCTGCCTGCGCTGGTGGAGAGATCGAGGGGCTTGTTGCGCTCCTCCTTCTCAAGTCCCTTATCGGCCTCGCGCCACAGGAACGTTACTTTGAGCTCGCGCTCCATGCGGCGCGCGTCGGAGCGCTCCTGTGGCATGACGAAGGTGGTGGCCACTCCGGTTGCTCCGGCGCGACCGGTGCGGCCTACGCGGTGGACNNGCCGTTGGGCAGGTCGTAGTTGATGACGTGCGCGATGTCCTGCACGTCGATGCCGCGGGCGGCGACATCGGTGGCGACCAGGATGCGGTGCTTGCCGTTGGAGAAGCCCTTGAGCGCGGCGGTGCGCTGTGACTGCGAGCGGTCGCCGTGGATGACGTCCACATCGTGGCCGAGCCGCTCCAGTTTTTTGGAGATGCGGTCTGCGCCGTGCTTGGTGCGGGAGAAGACGAGGAATGTTCCGGTCTCTTCGCGCAGCATCTGGTCGAGCAAACCGAGCTTCTGGTCCTGCATAACGGTGCAGGCGCGCAGCTCGACCTGTTCGCAGGGGTGCGAGTTGGGGCCGATCTCCACATGCACCGGATTGCGGACGTAGTCGCGGACGATCTGGCGCACGTTGGCGTCCAGCGTGGCGGAGTAGCACATGGTTTGGCGGGAGCGGGGAAGCGCTCCGACGATGCGGCGGATGGAGGGCAGAAAGCCCATGTCCAACATGCGGTCGACTTCGTCGAGCACCAGCATCTCGACCGCGCCGATGGAGATGGCGCGGCGGCGGAGGAAGTCTTCGAGCCGGCCGGGGGTTGCGACGACGAGGCGCGGGCCGCGGGCAAGCTGGTCGAGCTGGGTGTTCTCGCTGAGGCCGCCGACGACGAGTACGGCGTCGTTCTTCGCGCTGGGGACGAGCTTCGAGTAATGCTCCAGCACCTGCATGGCAAGCTCGCGCGTGGGCAGCAGGATGAGCGAGCGGATGGGGCCGCGCTTGCCCTTGACCGCCGGGATGGGGTTGGCGTCCATGTGCTCGATCATGGGGACCAGAAAGCTCAGCGTCTTGCCGGTGCCCGTGGCGGCCGTGGCCAGAATGTCCGCGCCCTCGAGCGCGGGCGGAATCGCCTTGGCCTGCACCGGGGTCGGGGTCATGAAGCCGGCCGCGCTGAGACAGCGCTTCAGCGCGTCGGAGATTCTGAAGTCGTTGAAGTGGACGTTCTTCAGGAAGGGGAGGTGGGTGGCCGGATCGATCTCGATCTCGGAGGAATCGACGATGGCGTCGATGGTCGCGGAGTTGGTTGGCGATGCGGAGTTGGCTTCGTTGTACGCAGGCGTTGCACGGTACGCAGGAGTTGCGCGGCTCGGGGTTGTTGCCTGGTTCATAGTGTGAATCGATGTTTCGGAGATAGCCTCAGGCTCAAGAGTTGCGGTCGTCAAAATAGTCCTTTTTCAATGTTTCCATGTGTGTCGATGGTGCGGCAAAGTAATGCAGTGGCGCAGAAGCGCCTTGGGAATCTTTTTAGTCAGCATTGCTGTCGCGATCGAAGCGTTGCTGCTGCACGGCGAGACGCGTCCCATGACGCATCCTCAGCCAGAGCATCCAGCGCATTTTTTCGTCTTCCAATCCGGCCCAGGCGCACCATGACGAATGCCGTTATGGCAAGTCACTCAACGCCCCCATGGCCCAGGATGCAGAAGAACAGCGGTGGGAGAGGCAAATCGCAGTCTCTGGCCAGACTCCGTGGGCAACTGGTAAGTTGCAGAAATTGGATGTCTTTGCCTGCGATGCCTGCACTCGTTCCAATCGAGCGCAAGACCAGTGTAACACAGTCGAGCGGTGAAGAGGGAGAGGAACCAGATGAGGCACGGGGCGAAGCAGCGCGGGCCGTTGCATGTGCGAACTACGGCGATGCCGGACCCGTCCCGCGGGAGCTCCGCCATCTGCGGTGCCAGGAGTATGCCAGCCGGGCCAACACCCCGGAGATCAGGTAGCCGAAGGCAATGATCATCAACGCCCACTCGGAGTTCCAGAAGATCAGGGCGAAGATCACCGCCATCAGAGTGAAGAAACGGGCGGGATGGCGGTCGCCGGAGGTGACCTCCTTGGCGCTCCAGAAGCGCCAACTGCTGACCATGAGGTAGCCGGTAAAGAGCAGCAGCAGGAGCCAGACCAGCGCGATCCAGGGGTTGACGATGGGCGCTCCGTTGAAGCAGTGGACGGTGGCGGCGACGATACCCGCGCCGGCCGGGATGGGCATGCCGACGAAGAACTTGTGTCCCGGCTTACCGGGGTTGCGCGGCTGCGGATTGGTGCCGATATTGAAGCGCGCCAGACGGCTGGCCCCGCAGATGAGGAAGAGAAAACAGACGAAGACGCCGGCGTGCAGCACGTTGGCGCGCAGGCCGGGATGGACCGTGAGCGGCAACATGCGGAAGCCCCAGATGTAGGCCAGCAGGCTGGGCGCGACGCCAAAGGTAATCACGTCCGCAAGCGAGTCCAGTTCCTTGCCAAAGTCGCTGGTGGTGTGCGTCAGGCGCGCGATGTAACCGTCCACGCCGTCCAGAAGGGCCGCGGCCCCGATGGCCAGCGCAGCATGGTCGAAGTACACCGGCTCGGCCGCCGAACCCTGAACGCTCTGCGTCATGGCGTAGTAGCCGAGGGCAATGTTGCCTGCGGTGAAGAGCGAGGGCAGGATGAACATGCCTCGGCTGGGATGGCGCTGCGGCCTGATCTCGTCGCCGGTGTGATCGCGCAGGCCCATCTGCTCGGCGGCCATCAGGAGGCCACCTCAGCTGTGGCGTTCGCTGCATTGCCGGCGGGCCGGGGCATCACCGCCAGGATGGTGGACCCGCCGCGCACGCGCGATCCTGTGTCCACCCTGGGCAGGGCGTCGGCGGGCAGCAGAACATCGACCCGCGAGCCGAATTTGATCATGCCCACGCGTTGGCCGCGCTCGACGCGGTCGCCAACCTTCACGGTGCAGACGATGCGCCGGGCAAGCAGGCCCGCGATCTGTTTGTAGCTGACCTCGTAGCCGCCCGCGTCGAGCACCACCAGGGTCTGCTCGTTGGCCACGGCCGACAAGCTGTTCATCGCGTTCAGGAAGCGGCCCTCGCGGTACTCCACCGCCTTGACGGTGCCGGAGACGGGCGCGCGGTTGACATGCACATCGAAGACGCTGAGAAAGATGCTGAAGCGCAGGCGGCTTCCGCCCGAGGTCTCGATCCACTCGGCCTGGGTGACCACGCCGTCGCCCGGCGAGACGATCTCTCCCGGCCCCATAGGGACCTTGCGCTCGGGATCGCGGAAGAACCAGAGAAAGAACAGCGCCAGCAGCACAGGCAGCGAGGTCTGCGGCACGGACTGAGTCAGCAGCCACAGAAGCGCGGCGACCACACACATCCCCAACGCATAGAAGTAGCCATCACGCACCATAGGCTTTCCAGTATAAGGCCTGCGCATTGCAGCTTGGCGTAGCGGCGCCTCGATCTCCATAAGGATAGAACCGCGGAGCATGAATACGCTATGGTGAGATCATTCTGTAGTCTTCACCGGCGCATGTCGCGGCGTCCTGCGATCCATTACGATTGAGGCCCAATGAGAATAAAGAACCTCGCAATCATCTTCTTGTCTTTGTGCTTTTTGGGTGCGTTCGGTGTGTCAGTTCTCGCTCAAGAACTTTCCGGACGCCAGAGCTGCGGTATCTCCTCGACTTTTGCACCGGATTCGAGCCATATCCTGATCGGCGACGCGGAGCAGCGCCGCGTTTGGACGGCGGGGCTGGAATACAGCCGGAGGCTATGGGGAAACGGGTCGTTTCGACTGGATTACGAGGGCTCTGTCGCCCCGTTCTTCCAGGAACGCGATCCGACGCTTGTGGCCGAATACTCAATAATTGCAGGCTATCGCGGAACACTTCCTTCCAGTGGCGAGCGGGTCATCTATGTGAACAACGATCCGGTCGGAATGGCCGGTGGGGGCGGCGGAGCGCCGGTTCCCGTGTATCCGATCTACGGATCGACGAAGACGTATGCCTTTGCGATGTCACCGATCGGCGCGCGGATCAGCGGGTTCAGCTCCCATCGGCTTCAACCGACCTTTTCAACCGATCTTGGCATGGTATTTTCCTCGCGGGACCTCCCCGTTGACGACTCGGCGAGCGTCAACTTCCTGTTTTCCTTTGGCCCCGGCGTGGAGATTCTCCGAGGCAACGGAGCGATCCGGCTGGAGTATCTATACCGCCATATGTCGAATGCAAATTCGGGATACAACAATCCCGGAGTGGATTCAGGCGTGTTCCGGCTAACCCTCAGCCGGTTGCGTCGATAGATGTGCGCCAGATCGACAATCGCTAACCTAGCGGCGATCAGCGGACGCTGGTTGATGGGCGGGTTGGACGCTCGGCGGACTGGAAGAGATAGACGGCGAGGATGCAGATGAGAGGCTCGAGCGGGTGGCGAAAGCGGGCGTGGACGGTGATCAGATAGTAGGGGATGGGCAGCAGGAGGAAGGCCCACGCGAAGAGGCCAGCGGCGGGGATGCGGCGGCGAAGGGCGAGAGCGAGGCCGAGGAGTCCGGCGATGGAGAGGAAGGCGAAGTTGAGGGTGCGGCCGGCTTCGTTGTACCAGGCCTCGTCGGAGGGATGGGGGACTCCGGCCCAGAAGAAGTAGATGCGGCGGGCGACATCGGCACAGAAGTGGGCGGGGTGGGCGGCGATGAAGGCCTTGGCGAGCGCGCCGCGCTGGGCGACGTAGCGGACCTCGCCGAGGGATGCGTAGAGGCGAAGCTGCTCCGGCGACTGGAAGGGGTGGTCGAACTCCATGAGCAGACCGTTGGAGCCGGGGCCGTTGCCCATGTAGAGTTCCGCGCCGAGATTGCCGCGCAGGGGGATGAAGGCGTGGAAGGCCTGCCAGTTGCGCAGGGTCCAGGGAGCGATGCAGGCGAGGAAGAGAAGCGCGGCGAGGGTCGCATCGCGCACGGCGTGCGGTCGGTGGAGGGTCGGGAGGAGAATCCAGAGGGCGCAGACGGGGAGAAAGATGAGGAGGGTGGAGTTGGAGAGCGCGATGAGTGCCCATAGGAGGCCGAAGAGGAGCCAGTTTCTGAGTTGGGCGGAGATCCGGGGTGAAGCAGATCCCTCCCCCTTCGACTCGCTTCGCTCGCTCAGGGTGCGGGATGACAACAAGGGGGGGCGAGACTCGTTGCCGATGCCGCGCAGGCGGAGGGCGAGGACGAGGGTGAAGGTGAAGATGGCGGTGGTGATGGTCATCTCCCAGGGCCAGCGGACAGCGTACTGCATGGCGGCGGGGTAGAGCGCCCATATCCACGCTGACCAGAGGGCGACGCGGCGCGAGAAGCAGCGGGCGGCGATCTCCCAGGTGGCCAGCGCGGTGGCGGCGGAGAAGGCCGACTGGATGGTGAAGAGGACCCACGCGGAGGCGGGAGTGAAGACGCCGAAGACGCGGAAGATGGCGGCCAGCAGGAGCGGGTAGAGCGGCGGGAGCCAAGCGGTGGGGCCGGTGTGGGCGATGAAGGCGTTGGCGAAGGGGTCTGCGTAGCCATAGCCGGTGAGCAGCGCGCGGGCGATGCGTCCCGCCTCCCAACCGAACTGGAAGTGGTCTTCGGAGACGCGAATGCGATAGGTATGGGCCAGCGTCATGTAGAGAATGCGGACGAGGAAGGCGACCCAGAAGATGCGAGCGGGGGCGCGGAGAGGGTTGGGCGTGGCCGGGTTGAAGAAGGCGCGGAGACGGGCGAGCATTGGTTTCGATTCTAGACGGAAGACGGGGTTGGGTTCGCCTAGAATTGTGGGATGGTTGCGATCAAAGTGAAGAAGTTGGTGGAGTCGGCGCAGATGCCGCGGTATGCCCACGCGGGCGAGTATGGCGACTTGGCGGCGGATTTATATGCGTCGGCGGATGCGCGGCTGGCGGCGGCGGGCGAGGCGGGATCGACGGCAGCGGTGCCGACGGGTATTGCGATGGAGTTTCCGCCGACGCACGGGGCTCTGGTGGAGGACCGGTCGGGGCTGGCGATGAGGGGTGTGACGACGCTGGCGGGAGTGATCGATCCGGGATACAGGGGGGAGATTCGGGTGGTGATGACGAACCTGAACGGCGCGCCGGTGGAGATCAAGGCGGGCGAGCGGATTGCGCAGTTGCGGATTGTGGCGCGGATCGAGGCGAGCTTCGAGGAGGTTGCGGAGCTGGGCGAGGCGGCGCGCGGCGCGGGGGGATTTGGCTCGACGGGAAAGTGAGGGCTAGTCCACATCTCAAAGTCGAGATGTGGTGCACCCGGCCGGGTATCATTGGCAGCTATGAACTCTATCAGGCGGTTTGTAATCTTTACGGGTCTTCTATCCGCTTCCCTCTGGTGTGCGCCCTCCGGCGTCGGTGCCCAGACAGTTGCGGAACCTTCCTTTGACGTTGTGTCCATCCGTCCGAGCGGCCCCGGCGAGCATCGATGGAGCTTCAAATATTCTCTGGACCGAATGACACTGACCGGAGTCAATGCCAGGACACTCGTTGCTGATGCATATGGCATGGACCTCCCGAACATTGTTGGCGGTCCTGCTTGGATCGACGCGGAACAATATGACGTGATCGCCACATTCGGGGATGTGCTTATGGCAAAACTAGCCACTGTATCGCCCCAAGATCGTAGTAACCAGATCTTCGTTATGCTGCGTTCTGTGATGGAGCAACGCTTTGGACTCGCTCTTCACCACGAGGCAAGAGAAGTTCCGGTGTATGCCCTTGTGCTCGCGAAGGGGGGAGCGAAGTTTGGGCCCGCTCCACCGCCTACGAACGAAGCGGAGGCTTATGAAGTCGGAGCCAAATACAACGGACATCTGTGGACGGTTAACCGAGAGCCTATGACCTTCTTGGCTATTCAACTTTCGCGTTTCCCAGAAGTTGGCCGCAACGTCATCGACCAGACTGGACTCAAGGGGAACTACAGATTCAACTTCGATGAACCATCCAAGACTAACCCCGACTTGAGTGTCTTCACCGCACTCACGGAACAGCTTGGGCTTACGCTCAAACCAACCAAGGCTCCCGTCGATTTTATCGTCATCGACCACATCGAGCGGCCCTCCGCAAACTAGCGACTAGCGAGCTTCCATAAAAACGGTTTTCGGCAACTTCATTCGGTCTCACAAAGGGTAAGTTTTGACCAACGACTGCTGCCCCTTGTTTCCAAGGGCTTCCATGGGTCAAATGTCACGGCCATAATTAAACCATGAAATACGGCTATGCCCGCGCATAGGTCGGGCCTTCAGCCCTCGGTCCTTATTGGGCGCGAGCACCTGGGGCGATGCCCCAGGCTGGTATGGGTCGCGCCGTTGGCGCTGGGCGTGCGGCGGGTGGGCGGAACATGCGACAATCGTGTTAACGAGCCATGCCAAATCAGCCAACCGAACCAGCCCTCGAAGTTGCAGTTCCAGCCGTTCCCACTCCTGCCGGGATTACGCCCGAGCTGCTGAAGACGCACAGCATTACGGCGGAGGAGTACGCGAGCATCGAGAAGAAGATGGGGCGCGTGCCGAGCCTGACCGAGTTGGGAATCTTCAGCGTGATGTGGAGCGAGCATTGTTCGTACAAGAGCAGCCGCGTCCACCTGAAGCGGCTGCCGACCAA
>PLOU01000079.1:0-4154 GCA_003142235.1 Granulicella sp. | reverse complement strand
TTCACCATGAACGCGCGGCCGCTGGCGGTGATGGATTCGCTGCGGTTCGGGCCGCTGGACGAGGAAGAGAAGGACGTGACGCTGCGGCGGCGCAACCATGCGGTGGTGAATGGCGTGGTGGGCGGCGTGGCCAGCTACGGGAACTGTTTTGGCGTGCCGAACCTGGCGGGCGAGACGAAGTTCGAGGCGTGCTACAGCGGCAATCCACTGGTCAATGCGTTTGCGCTGGGGATGGTGCGGAAGGACGAGATTTTTTATGCCAAGGCGACGGGCGTGGGCAACCCGGTGATCTACGTCGGCGCGAAGACGGGGCGTGACGGGATTCATGGGGCCACGATGGCTTCGGAAGAGTTTACGGAAGGCTCGGAGGCGAAGCGGCCCAACGTGCAGATGGGCGATCCGTTCATGGAGAAGCTGCTGCTGGAGGCTTGCCTGGAGGCGATGGCGACCGGGGCGGTGGTGGGGATTCAGGACATGGGCGCGGCGGGGTTGACCTGCTCGACCTGCGAGATGGGCGCGCGCGGTGAGCTTGGGTTGACGATCGAACTGGACCTGGTGCCGCAGCGGGCGACGGGCATGACGGCGTACGAGATCATGCTGAGCGAGAGCCAGGAGCGGATGCTGCTGGTGGCCGACAAGGGGCGCGAGGGCGAGGTGCTGGCGGTGTTTGCGAAGTGGGGGCTGGACGCTTCGATTGTGGGGATTGTGACGGCGGACGATACGATGCGCGTGACGCATCACGGGGAATTAGTCGCGGAGATTCCCAACAAGGCGCTGACCGATGAGGCCCCGGTGTACCATCGGCCCGTGGGGACGTGGATGTCGCCGGTGCCGATGGATCCTCCGGCTTGGGTTGTTGAGGAGCTGAAGAAGCCAAGAGATTACACGGCGGATCTGAAGAAGCTATTAGGGTCGGCGAATATTTGTGATAAGCGATGGGTGTTCGAGCAGTACGACTCGATGGTGCAGAGCAATACCGTGCAGGGGCCCGGCGGCGAGGCTGGGGTGATGCGGATCAAAGAGACAGGTTCGAGGTTCGAGGTTCGAGGTTCGAGCGAGAAAAAACCGGAGCGCGGGCTGGCGATGGCGCTGGCGGGCAATGGGCGGTGGTGTTATCTGGACCCGAAGCTGGGCGCGATGCACGCGGTGGCAGAGGCGGCTCGCAAGGTTGCTTGTACGGGGGCTGTGCCGGTGGCGGCGACGAATTGTTTGAACTTTGGCAATCCGGAGAAGCCGGAGATCATGGCGCAGTTTTCGGCGACGATCGATGGGATCGCGGAGGCGTGTACGGCGCTGGGGACGCCGATTACGGGAGGCAATGTTTCGTTCTACAACGAGACGAAGGGCGAAGGGATCTATCCGACTCCGGTGGTGGGGGTGGTGGGGATTCTGGACGATGTATCGAAGGCGGTGCCGAGCGCGTTTCAGAATGTTGGCGACCGAGTGCTTCTGCTGCAATCGACGGTGGAGACGCCGGCTGCTCTGGATTGGGAGTTGGGAAGCTCGGATTTTGCGAGGACGAACTGCAGCTCGCTCTGGGGTACGCCGCCGTGGATCAATCTGGAGGCTGAGGCGGCACTGAACAGAGCGCTCATTGCCTTGGCCGAGCGCGGTCTGATCCACTCGGCGAAGGATGTTTCAGATGGTGGACTGGCGACAGCATTGGCGCAGGCGAGTTTTGCGAAGAATGTTGGAGTGAAGGCTACTCTTGGCGCGCTCTCGGAACCGGAATATGCAGCCGCGCTGTTCGCGGAGAACGCGGCCGAGGTGCTGGTGACTTGTTCGTTCGAAGACTACGGCATGATCTGCACGTTCCTGGATGAGGCCGGTGAGATCTGGCCGCTCGATCTGGGGGAGACGATCGCGGACCGGGTGGAGATCAATGCGGGAGGAATTCCGCTGGTGGATACAACGATTGCGGAGTTGAGAGAGACGTGGTCGGAGTCGCTGGAATCGCAGCTTGCGGCGGAGGTGGTGACCGCATGAGGGAGCTGAGGGCGGCGAGCGCGAGCAAGACAACTACGGAGATTCTGGACCAGAAGCGGTCCAGAATGACGAACGTTGGGGTGGGTGCGGAACAGTACGAGGAAGAGGACAGCACGCCTTTCGACAAGCTGCGCGAGGAGTGCGGGATTATGGCGGTGTATGGGCATCCCGATGCCGCGCGGATGACGTTCTGGGGCTTATACGCATTGCAGCATCGCGGGCAGGAGTCGGCGGGGATCGCTTCGGCGGATGGGGTCGAGGTGAACGACATCAAGGGCATGGGGCTGGTGAGCGAGATCTTTACCGACGAGGTGCTGGCGCGACTGCCCGGGCATATTGCGATCGGACACACGCGCTACTCGACGACCGGGGATTCCGCGCTGTTGAATGCGCAGCCGATCTCGGTGGAGTCGACGATGGGGCTGATTGCGATTGCGCACAACGGGAACCTGGTGAACCTGGGCAACTCGAAGGCGCGGCTGGAGAGGGATGGCGCGGTCTTCCAGACGACGTCGGATTCCGAAATTATTGTTCAGTTGATCGCGCACTCGCGGTGCAACACGCTGGTGGACTGCATCGCGGACTCGCTGGCGCAGGTGGATGGGGCGTTCTCGATTGTGATGATGACGCGCAACCGCATCTTTGCGGCGCGGGACCCGCATGGGTTCAGGCCGCTGTCGATTGGGCGGATTGCGGGGGTGAACGGCGCGCCGGACACGTTTGTATTTGCGTCGGAGACATGCGCGTTCGACCTGCTGCACGCCAAATATGAGCGCGACGTGAAGCCGGGCGAACTGGTGATGGTGAGCGAGGACGGGGTGACCAGCCGAAGGTTCTCGCCGGAGACGGTGCCGCATGCGAGCTGCATCTTTGAGCATGTGTACTTTGCGCGGCCGGACTCGCGCGTCTTCGGGCGATGGGTGCAGCAATCGCGCGACGAGATGGGGCGGCAACTGGCGCGCGAGTCGAGCGTGGATGCGGACCTGGTGGTTCCGGTGCCGGACTCGGGCGTGACGGCGGCGCTGGGCTACGCGGCGGAGAGCGGGATTCCGTTCAACTTCGGGCTGATCCGAAACCATTACGTGGGGCGGACGTTTATCCAGCCGGAGCAGAGGACGCGCGACTTTGGCGTGCGCNNCGCAAGATTGTGCGCATGTGCCGGGCGGCGGGGGCGAAGGAGGTGCACATGCGCATCTCGTGTCCGCCGACGATCAGTCCATGTTTCTACGGGGTGGACACGCCTTCGACCAAGGAGCTGATTGCGGCCAACAAGTCGGTTGAGGAGATACGGGAGTTTATCGAGGCGGACTCGCTGGCGTACCTGTCGCTGGTGGGGCTGACGTACTCCTGTACAACGAATGAACCGGCGAATGGGATGTCGCCGGCGAGCTTCTGCACGGCGTGCTACACGGGGGTGTATCCAACGCAGTGGGTGGATGTGGAGGAGATACTGCCGGCGGGTGCGCTGGTCGGATAGCGCGCAGAGCGACCGGCCTGAGCAAGATCGAGATCGTGGGGTCGGCGGTGAAGGAGTACGCGAAGACGTATCAGTTGCCGCGGCAGCGGAGAGACAAGCTGCCGCTATCTCATTATTGCGCGGCGGATTTAGCTGGCTTCACGGGGTTCATGCGCGCGATGTAGTAGATGATTGTGCCGAAGATAGCGATCAGCGATGGTGGAATGATCCACATGGTCAGTTCTATGCTGTGTCCCTGCGCTTCAGCCACCGTTGACCAGGTGATCGCTGCGAACATCCATGTCATCTCGGCCTTGACCCAATCGAACATAGTGTGGACGAAGGGCAGGGCTGCTGCTCGCTGCTCTGGGCTGGCCTCGCTGAAGCCGGCGATCGAGCTCTGCGGAAGGAATCGGATCAGAGAGAGAAGGATGTAGTCGAAGGCGGCGATTGCGGGTACGAACCAGAGGGACGATTTACCGCTCCAGCCGTCCGCAATGTTGTTGGCGTCGAAATGGGTTGGGAATTGCTGGGGCAGTGTGAAGCAGCCGTAGGCAGCAATGAGGATTACGAACAATAGACCAGCAGCGGCTAGGATTTCGCGGAGGGCTTTCATGGGTTTCGGGCCTCGCCGCGAATTGTAGCACCGGCGCTAGAAGAGGCCGTGTTTGCGGGGCATTTCGATGCCCAGGTGCTCGTAGGCGAGGCGGGT
>PLOU01000103.1 GCA_003142235.1 Granulicella sp. | reverse complement strand
CGCCGCGGGGCGGTCGTGCAGTCGCGTCACTTGCCCGCTACAGTTGTCCCGGCCAGTTCAGCCACCGCTTCGTTGCGCGCATCCGGTCCATCTTCCAGAACTGCGCGGACCTGTTCCAGGCCCCACTCCAGGTCCGCCTTGGAGATAATCAGCGGCGGCGCCAGCCGGATGACGCGTTCGTGCGTCTCCTTGCACAGCACGCCGCGCTGCTCCAGCGCCTCGCAGAACGGACGCGCCGGGCGGTTCAGTTCAATGCCGATCCATAGCCCCTTGCCGCGCACCTCGACGATGTACGGGCTGCGCAGCCCCTTCATATATTTCAGCGCGTACTCGCCGAGCGAGGCCGAGCGAGCCGGCAGGTCCTCGTCCACGATCACGCGCAGCGCGGCGCGCGCAATGGCGCAGGCCAGCGGATTGCCGCCGAAGGTGCTGCCGTGGTCGCCCGGCCCGAAGACCCCCAGCACCGCGCGCGAGCTGAGCACCACCGACACCGGGTAGAAGCCGCCGGAGAGCGCCTTGCCGATGATCATCACGTCCGGTGTCACTCCCTCGTGCATGCAGGCGAACAGCTTGCCCGTGCGCCCCAGGCCAGACTGGATCTCGTCGGCCATCAGCAGCACATTCCGCTCGCGGCAGATCGCCGCAGCCTCACTCAGATAGCCCTCCGGCGGCACGATGATGCCCGCCTCGCCCTGGATCGGCTCCACCAGAAACGCGCATGTCTTTGCCGTAATCGCGCCCCGCAGCGCCTCAATGTCGCCGAACGGCACCTCGCGGAAGCCCGCCGGAAACGGCCCGAAGCCGAAGCGATACTGATCTTCGGTCGAAAATCCGACAATGGCGATCGTGCGCCCGTGAAAGTTGTTGGCGGCAACCACAATCTCCGCCTCGCCCGCCGCAATGCCCTTCACCACCTCGCCCCACTTGCGCGCGGCCTTCAGCGCGGTCTCCACCGCCTCCGCCCCGGAGTTCATCGGCAGCGCCATCGCGTAGCCGGTCAGCTCGTGCAGGTCGCGGTAGAGCAAGGGAAGCTGGTCGTTGCGAAACGCGCGCGAGGTCAGCGTCACCTTCTTCGCCTGCGCAAGCATCGCCTCATAGATCGCGGGATGGCAGTGCCCCTGGTTCACTGCGGAGTAGGCCGCCAGAAAATCCAGATAGCGGCGGCCTTCGCTGTCGTACACCCAGGCCCCGGCGGCGCGCTCGATCACCACGTCCAGCGGAGCGTAGTTGTGGGCGCCATAACGGTCTTCAAGAGCGATCAGTTCAGTGGGAAGCATGGCATGTGCACCTTCGGTTGCAGGTTGTTGGCGCGGCCGCGAAAGAGTCGCAGCCAGTGGGAATACCAACTCACCTCTCCATGCTACAAAATTGCATATTCATACAGCTCCGCGCTGCATCTATATGCAGAAGAATGCTCTCAAAATGCATGACGTCTTGGATAAAACGGGGGCTTCACATGCTGAGGGAAAAGCCAGTCTTGCTTAAGGGCACGGCTTCAGCCGTGCCGTAAGTGCCGATAAATCAATGGGGCTTTAGCCCCTGAGGGAATCCTAAGGGAATTTTGAGTTCGGCGAATGTCTTGTTCAGGCTTTCCCTAGCGAATATCGCTGCCCGCTACAGCACCAGCCTCGCAGGAATCGCAAATCTGTAGCCGATCTCCCACTTCCATCCGCGACAGAGAGACCGTTCCGCAAGGCAACTCCAGAACGCTCCTCATCTTGAAGCTCACCGAAGTCACCCGCCACGGCACCAGACACTGCCACAGCCTGATCACCCTGAGATCGCGGTCCAAACCCACAACATCGATTTTGAACGCCATGAAAAAAGTATGAACACCGGAAGAGGGTTTGATCCACAACCCCCCTCCAGCGTCCAAGCCGCGTCTTCCGAGTAGGCCGAACATCCGCTTCATGGATGTGTCGGCCAGCTCGATCCTATCGCCCACGATGCAGCCCCGAGTTGTATTGATCACTCTGAGCATTGGAATCGTACAGCTCCGCCGGTCCTCAACTACTTCTTCGCCTTCTGCTTCCTGCGGTAGATAATGATTCCCAATACGATGAGTGCCAGAACTCCAGCCCCAATTCGAACGACATAATCCATATATATCCTCCTTTCCGTTAAACTTCGCATCCCTGCGCGCCGCGATGCCCCTGTCCAGGCATCACTGGATCTCGACACAGCATAAACCCGCTGGTTCTATTGAACTCTACGACTTACCATGCTTCCCAATCAACCACAATCGTGTTTACTACTCTGGCTACGCCGGCAGACCCCGCCTCGGGCCCGCTCCCGCGCACCTTCGCCCTATGCGCATCGCCCAGCCAACGCCGGTTTTCGATTTCAGGGGTTCGGCTTTCTCCTGGATTCATGCCCGGTTCGTGATGGGGATTCATGCTGGGTTATTGGCCGATCCCGGCACCCCCGCCCAGTCCGCTCGAGATGCTCAACAGGGCCGGGGCCAGAAGCACGATGAAGATGCAGGGGAAGATGCACAGCACCAGCGGAAAGATAATCTTGATCTTGGTCTTTGCTGCGGCCTCTTCCGCACGCTGCCTCCGCTTCGATCGAATGTCTTCGGAGAAGCGGCTCAACGCACGGATGATCGGCGTACCGAACCGGTCCGTCTGCGTAAGCATGCTCACAAACGAAGTAAACTCCTCGATCTCGGAGCGGTCGGCCAGGTTCTTCCAGGCTTCCAGCCGCGGCCGGCCGGCTCGCTGCTCCAGATTCACCTGGATAAACTCCTCGGCGATGTCCGGATGGCTCGCGGATAGTTCCTCTCCGATGCGAAGCAGCGCCTGGTCCAGTCCCAGCCCCGCATCCACACAGATCACCATCAGGTCCAGCGCGTCCGGCAGGCTCCTGCGGATGCGGTTTCTCCGGCTTGCAGTCTTCCGCTTCAACCACATGTCCGGCACCAGATACCCGATGGCTCCCAGCGCCACAACCCAAAAGAGCGATGCAGAGTGCAGAAGACTGCCCAGTACCGCTCCCGCCAGCGGCACCAGAAACTGGGCCGCAAAGAAGATGTCAACACTGTTGCTCGAGTGGATGCCCGCCGCAACCAGCCTTTCCTTCAGCTTTGGGTCTTCGGCCAGCCCCACGCGAACACGCAATTTGGTCGCGATGCCTACCAGTTTATCCTGCATCCGTTCTTTGTCGCCGATCGTGCGCCGGTCCACCCGCGTGCTCGTCACCACGTCCAGGATGCGCTGCGCCTCGGGCGACGGACGAAACAGGTCCGGCGTAAGCAGAAGCGCAACCACGCAAAATGTGATCAGCGCCAGCAGCACGTAGAGGATGACAGACATGGTCCCTATACCTCAATCCCGTTGATGATCTGCCGTATGGCCATGGCCCCGATGAACAGAAGGGCAATTCCCAGATAAATCAGCTTATGACCGATGGGTGTGTCGATCAGAATGTTCGAGTAGCCCGGATTGATGAAATTAATCATGAACAGCATCACAATCGGAAGCGAGCAAAGAATCCAGCCCGTCAACCGGCCCTGCGCGGTATGCGTCCGGATCTCGCCCTGGATGCGCAGCCGCTCGCGGATCACGGATGCCGTTCGGTCCAGAATTTCCGCCAGGTTTCCACCCGTCTCCTTCTGCACCAGGATGCCTGTGACCAGCACCTTGAGGTCCTGCGAGGGCACATGGTCCAGCATCTGGTTCAAAGCATCGCGTAATGGCATTCCAAAGTTCTGCTGCTTGAAGACCTCGTGGAACTCCGTTTTTACGGGTTCCGCGCTTTGCTCGGCGACCGTGTTGATGGATGCCACCATCGAATGTCCCGCGCGCAGGGCGCGGCCCATCATGTCGATCGCATCCGGCAGCCCCGCATTGAAAGCAGCCATTCTGCGCGAGCGCTTGATCGCAATCACCGCAAACGGTATATAGCCAACCACGCATGCCGCCAGAAGCTGTATGGCAAACAGGGAAAAACACAGGCAGGCCACGATAAAGCCCACAACGACCATGCCGGCGCTGGTCGCCAGAAGCGTGCCCACGGACATCGTGCTGTTCGATTGGACGATCCTGGCTTCCAGTTTGTGCACGATCGGGTATTGCTGCAGAATGTTGTCCAGCCAGCCAAACTTGTTCTCCGGATTCAGCTTGAGAATCTGTTCCATCTGCACCTGGTTTGGACTTGCTCCGGCTTTAGGCGCGGTAATGGTTGCAAGCCGCCGGTCCGCCGCTTTTTCGCTCTGCGTCGAGCCCGAAAGGACGGCCATGACTCCAAAACTGATCGTCAACATTACGGCAAAAGCGATAAATAGAATCATTGGCCTCCTTCCACTCTAGATCTCAACTAAATGATCGTTCATGCCTGCGGGAGCGGGAATTCCAGCCGCCACCAGCTTTTCTACGCACTTGGGAACAATCCCTGTCGATATGAACCGTCCCTTGACTTTGCCGTTCGGGCCAATCCCTTTTTTCTCGAACAGGAAGATGTCCTGCATGCTGATGACATCCGAGAACGCTCCGGTCAGTTCCGTGATGTGAGTGATGCGCCGCGTGCCATCGCTCATGCGAGACACCTGCACGATCATATGGACAGCCGAGGCAATCTGAGACCGTACCGCCTTCTCCGCGATTCGTACTTCGCTCATCATGGCCATCGTCTCAAGACGGGCCAATGCGTCCCGCGGAGTGTTGGCGTGGACCGTTGTGAGCGATCCGTCGTGGCCCGTATTCATGGCCTGTAGCATGTCCAGCGCCTCCGCGCCGCGCACCTCTCCAATCACCACCCGGTCGGGACGCATGCGCAACGCGTTGATCACCAGCTCGCGCTGTTTGACCCCGCCTTTCCCCTCCACATTGGGAGGCTTGGTCTCCAACCGCACCACATGGTCCTGCTTCATCTGCAATTCAGCCGAGTCTTCGATGGTGATGATCCGTTCCCGGTCGGAGATGAAGCCGGAGAGAACGTTCAGCAATGTCGTCTTGCCCGCGCCGGTCCCTCCCGAAACTACGATATTCAATCTCGCCTTCACCGCGCCTCGCAGTAGTTCCATCATGGGAGGAGTCAACATCTGGTTGCGCAGCAGGTCCTCCATTTCAAGGGGGATCCTGGCAAAGCGCCGGATGGAAAGGATCGGCCCATCCACGGCCAGCGGAGGGATGATCGCATTCACGCGGGATCCGTCGGGCAGGCGCGCATCCACCATGGGAGACGATTCGTCCACGCGACGCCCCACCGCCGACACAATCTTGTCGATGATATGTAACAGATGCCGGTCGTCCTGGAATGTGAGGGTCGTCTTCTCCAGCACCCCGCGCCGCTCCACATAGATCGAGTTATAGGTGTTCACCAGAATATCGTTGATGCTGTCGTCCTTCAGAAGCGGTTCCAGCGGCCCCAGTCCGAATACTTCGTCGACCACCTCTTGCGCCAGATGGTCCCGCTCGCTGGCGCTCAGCGGTACGCCCTGCTCGCCGATGATCTGCTGGATCACCAGGAAGAGCTGTTGCTGCGCGGCCAGAGTCTCCTGCATCCCCGCCAGCTTGTCCAGATCAACTCGCTTGATCAGTTCCTTATGGACTGCCGTCTTGATCTGCTGCTGTACGCTGTCGCCCACCGTTCGCACAACGCGGCCTGTGCGCTCATTGGATTGGCTCGAACTTGACGAAACTGCATTTGGTTCGGACATATCGGCTACACCCTGGCTCTACCAGAAACCCTCGCTGACAATCACTTCCAAAGAGAGAACAACGACTTCTTGGGAGCGGCTTCTTCCACTGGCATGTCGCTGCCCACCAGGGTATTCACCCACTTCACGATCTGCACCGAAAAGTCTGTCTTCTGCTTCGGGCTGATCGGCTCGCCCAGAATCGCAGAGCGAGTCACCTCCGCGTAACCGTTGGGAAGCTTGATCGCAACCGGCAGACGGATCGCTTTTTCGATCTGCTCCACTGTCAGCGCGTGCTGTGAGGAAAAACGGTTGATCACCACCTTCACTTTTTCAATGTCGTGCTCGCCCTGCGACAGGCTGTCCACATAGCGCGACAGGTCGCGGATCGCCGCGATCTCGGGGGTGGCCACCAGATAGAGCTGATTGGAGGCGTCGATCACAGCCAGATTCGTGTCGTCCAGCGATGACGGCCCATCCACGATGACATAGTCGTATTCGCCGCGCAGAAAGTCGAGCGTCTGTGCGATCGAGCTGGGGTCCAGCGTCTTCTGCCCCCCGCATACGTCGGGCGATGCCAGCACCTCAAGCCCGCTGGAATGGGTCGCTATGTAGCCGCGCAACAGATCGCTGTCCAGCCGGCTCAGGTTCCGCACCAGTTCATTGAAGTGGTACCGGCTGCCATCGATGCCAAGATAGATGCACGCGTGGCCCAACTGCGGATGGTTGTCGATCAATAATGTCTTCTTCTGATGGCATAGCACCAGATACATGGCCACATGCACGGCGAGCGAAGTGGTCCCCACTCCCCCCTTGGCCCCGAAAAATGTCACAACGTCCCCAAGCACGGCGGTGCGCGCGGACTTCGCGGACCACTGCTGATACAGCCGGACCAGCATCTCGGAAAATGCGGCTTCGTCGAATTCCGCGCCAATGAATTCGCTGCAGCCGGCGCGCATCGCGCGCAACAGAAGATCGGGGTCTCGGCTTGCCGACAGCGCGACAATCACCGCCTTGCCTGTGAATATCTCCTGGATATAGGCTGCGGAGGCGGCCGCCTGTTCCACATCCTTGTCGAAATCGATCACGGCGATGCAGGCAGGAGAGGACTTCACAGGCTGCGAAAAGGGAGGGCGCTTGACCGCGGAGATGTAGCCCTCGCAATCGGCGCGATGCACAGCCCACGACATCTTCAAAACGGATTCGGCGATCTCATCGGCCAGATTCACGTCGATGCTGACGCTAATCAAAGCAACGCTGATTAGCCCGGAATTGTATTGAATCGGTGTCACTGACTATTTCCTCATTGCCATCGGGTTCTTCTCTTCGTGCGCCGGAACGCCAAAAAATATTGTCCGCCGCAAGTTATCGGACGATCGCATTGTAACCATCGCCCAGTAGCCGTTGACGCATCGCTTCTGCATCGGTCTTGCTTGTAAAGGGCCCCACTTCCAGGTGGAGTAGCGAGTCCTGGGAATCGTGATCGACTGCGGCGTTATATCCGTGGCGCTTCAGTGCGGCAACCATGGATTCAGCGTCATCCGGGTTTGAAAGCGCCATGATCTGGACCATCGATCGCAACGGAGCTTCCGGCGCCGCAGCCGGCTTCCCGCTGGTTGACGGTGTTGCTGTGGGGTTGTCGAAGACATATCTCACAGGGCTCTCGGAGGAGGCGACCGTCGGCGGCGCGGCAGTGCCAGAGGCCGGCGCGTCCGTAACCCCAAGCGCACTGGAGGACCGCGACGCTCCGATGTCAGTCTCACGCGAAGGCGGCGGCGCGGAAGCGATCGTCGATGCCGTACTCACTACAGTGCCGATCGCCGGCTTGGGAGCAGGCGGGACCGCTGTTTTTTGGGGGGCAGGCGCTGGCCTGGCTTTCTGGGCCGTTTCGGCCACAGTGGCCACTATCGGAGCAGGCGATGGAGTCGCTACCGGAGCATGCGTTGGAGTTGCTGCGGGTGCAGGCACTGGAGTCGCTGAGGGGGCAGGCGCAGGCGTGGCTTTCTGGGCCGATTCGGCCGCGGTGGCCGCTACCGAAGCATGCGTTGGAGTCGCTGCGGGTGCAGGCACTGGAGTCGCTGAGGGAGTAAACGCTGGCGTGGCTTTCTGGGCCGTTTCGGCCACAGTGGCCGCTACCGAAGCATGCGATGGAGTCGCTG